>CANJMY010000023.1 GCA_947475315.1 Pseudomonadota bacterium
GATCACGCTGGGCCGCGGCTTCGAGGATCTGCTGGAGCGCGAGTCGGGCTGGCTGGCGGCGGAACGGTGGATGGCGAAGGGGCGGCCGTGAGCCAGGTTCTACGATCGCAATTCGACTTGTGATCGATGCTCAGGCACCGTGTACAGCGATGACGGCGCAGACCGCGCTGGCCTTCAGACGCACTCGATCATCGTCTGTATCGAGCTCATCGAGCAGCGCCATGGTCTCGGCCGCGCCGTCGATGAAGGTGGTCATCGCCTCAAGGAGCTGGCGCCGGTCTTCGCGGTTTGGGTGGCCTAGCGCCGCGAGGAGCGCAGACGCGCGGTTGAGCTCTTCGTCGTGTGCGAGCACATCCTCGACCATGTGCCCGATCACGCCCACGGCGCGCAGGCTCGCCGGCCAGCGCGGTAGGCGCGCGACCATCGCCAGCACGGACTCCACCCGCTGGCGCCGGTTAGTGCGATGCGGCTCGTAGTCGATCTGGTCAGCCAGCTCGGGGACGTCGACGGTGAGTCGTCGGCTCGCGTCCGCGAACCACGACTGGAACACGCCCGGACCGGCAGTCCACGCCGCGACCGCGCCGCCCAGCGCGGCGGCGCCTCGCTCCTCGAGGCGGAGCATCATGTCGCGAGGATCATCCAGATCCTCGTGTTCGGCGTCGTGGAGCTCGATGACCTCCTCAAGGTGGGAGAGGACATCGGAATCGAGCCAGCCGTCAAACCACGCCGTAAAGTCCTCATGGACGGGGTGGAGCGCGACCTCCGCCCTTGCCGCTTGGCTCGCGGAGTCCCACCAGGTCCGTCGCGCCTCCGTTGAGCACAACGTCAGCTGCACGCGCTCCCGTCGCCGAGCGCAGGGGCCGTCGAGCTGCGTCGCATCGAGTTGGTCGAGCCACTGGAGCGCAGCGGGGGAGGCTTGGCGCTCGACCTGTCCGATCAACGCGACCGTCACCTCGCCCGGCACGGCTGGGGTCCACTCGCGAAGCAGGACGGGAAGGACGGCAGCCGGATCCTCCGCGCGCGACACGGCGTCGAACATGGTGTACGCGTGGACGGGATCCTCGAACGCGTGCAGCCCGAGCTTGAGCGCGTCCTCCACAGTCAGCCGATCGCGTCGGTGGGTCAGGACGAACTCGCCCCACCGGCGGGCGCTCGGGTTCTCGGAGAGGATGGCCGCGACGAGGTCGGCGGTGGTCGGCTCGGCGTCTGCCACGTGTGTCCCCGGAGTGATTCCTCTCGCTACCTTGCCGCCCCGTGCGTGGCACGACACGTTCGTTGGCGGCGCGGCGAGACTGTTCGCATCAGGTCTGCCGCTCACGCCTGACCCCCAGGTCCGTGTCGACCCGTAGCCGCTCCAGATACCGCTCGTACGCGAACCACCGGTCCCGCTTCTTCCCGGTCGTCTCCACGAGCACGCCCGCGTCGACGAGCGCGTCCACCGCCCGCCCGGCCGTCGGCTTTGCCACCCCCAGCAACCGCACGACCGTCGAGACGGTGACGACGGGGTGCTTCGGCAGCAGCTCGAACAGCCGCACAGCCGCGACGGAGACGTCCTCGGCCGCGAGCAGGCGGGCCCGGTCCTCCGCCACGGTCGTCGACAGATCCCGGGCGGTCGCGACGGCTTCCTCCGCGGTCGTCGTCACCCCGTCCAGGAAGTAAGCCAGCCAGCCCTCCCAGTCGCCGTCGAGCCGGACCAGGTTCAGGCGCCGGTAGTACTCCTGCCGATGACGCATGAAGTACACGCTGAGGTAGAGCAGCGGCTGCGTCAGCACCCGCTCGTGTTCCAGGAACAGCGCGATCAACAGTCGACCGACGCGTCCGTTCCCGTCCAGGTACGGGTGCAGGCTCTCAAACTGGACGTGGAGAAGGCCCGCGCGGACGATGGCGGGGAGGCCCATGTCGTCGTGCACCGAGCGCTCGAACGTGCCGAGCAGCTCCGGGAGGCGATTGGGGGGAGGGGGCACGTGCGCCGCGAGGCTCGGGCGCGGCCCGCCGATCCAGTTCTGACTGCGGCGCACCTCGCCGGGGTGCTTGTCTGCGCCGCGGACGCCCGCCATCAGCCGCGCGTGCGCGCCGTTCAACAGCCGCATCGAGAGCGGCGGCGCCGCCGGGTCGGCGAGCTGGGCGCGTGCCCAGGTGAGCGCCTCGACGTAGTTGCAGACCTCCTCGACGTCGTCCGAGGGCGCCTCGTCCGTGGTCGCCTCGAACGACAGCAGGTCCACCAGCGAGGCCTGCGTGCCCTCGATCTGGGAGGAGAGCACGGCCTCCTTGCGGACGAAGGCGTAGAGGAACCCGTCGAGGCTCGGCACCAGGGCACCGGCGACGTCCAGCTTGGCGAGCGCACGCTCGGCCTGGTGGACGGCCTCGCCGAGCGGCCCGGCGAGCGAGAGCGGCGGGTCCGACGGCGGGAGCGGTGCTGGCAGGAATGCGTTGACGGACTCCCCGGCGACGATCGTCGTCTCGTAGGTACCGGTCGTACGGGTAGACATCGTGCGCTTCCCTAGACATGTCGGAAACGAAATCGTTACCAGAAGCCTGTACTAAATAACGTCATCGTTCCTAGCTGCAAGCGGGTCGGCCCGGAGTCGTTACCAGCTCGCCAGTTGCAGGAAGTCCTCCCCCGCGCCTCCCCGCACCCGTTCGAAGCTTGATCCATCAGCCCCACCACCTCTCCGCGCCCGCGCGCCGGTCCAAACCGCGCTACTCCTCCCACCAGGAGCCGTGCGTGCCAAACCCCACCGACGCCGTCGCCACCATCGACGCGTACCTCTCGGCCCTCGCGAGCCGTGACCTCGACGCGATCCTTGCCCTCTACGCCGAGGACGCGACCGTGGAGGACCCTGTCGGCACTGAGCCCATCCAGGGCCACCCCGCGCTCCGCGCGTTTTACACCCGCGCGCTGGGCATGACGCTACAGCCGGAGCGCCACGGCTCGGTGAAGGTGGCCGGGCATGAGGCTGCGTTCCACTTCACCTTGACCATGCCCGAGCTCGCCAGGCGAATCGACATCATTGAGGTGATGCGCTTCGACGACGCGGGCAAGGTCACGTCGATGCGCGCGTTCTGGGGCCGCGGGAACATGGAGCGGCTCTAGGCCTCACGCTCCTCACACGCGCAGCACGCACCCGCCGATCACGTCGCCACGCCACTTCGCGCTCATCGCCTCTTGAACCTCGGCGAGGCGGAACACGTGGCTCACGTGCGGCCTGATCACGCCGCGCGCGGCCCAGTCGAGCACCGTCGCCAGCCGGGGCGGGCGAATCGTCGGGTCCATCGCGGTGGCGATCGCAGCCGGACACCCGAGCACGTCCAGGCCCTTCATCAGGATCAGGTTGGTGGGGAGCTGGTTTGCGTTGGGCGCGCCTCGGCCGCCTTGGCCTTTGGCGACGTCCGGCGTCGACGCCCAGCCGACCACGAGCAGTCGCCCGCCGAAGCTAAGGCAGCGCAGGCTCTCCGCGCCCACCGCGCCGCCCACGCCGTCATACACGACGTCGACCGACGCGCCGCCGTTGGCCGCCTTCACCGCGTCCCGGAAGGGGAGCAGGGCGCCTGACTCGTCCTTGCCGAGCGGGATGACCGCGTCGGCGCCGAGCGAGGCGACCACGGCGAGCTTCTCGGGCGAGCGGCCGGTGGCGATCACGCGCGCGCCGAGCGCCTTGGCGACCTGAACGGCGGCCAAGCCGGTGGCGCCCGTGGCGCCGTTCACCAGCAGGGTCTCGCCCGCCTGCAGGTGGCCGCGCACCACGACGACGTGCCAGGCGGTCTCGAACGCGGCCAACAGCACGGCGGCCTCGTCAAAGCTCAGGTCACCCGGGATGGGGATGGCCGCTGCGTCGGGGATCTGGACGTAGGTCGCGAAGGTGCCTTGGTCTTGGTACGCGCCGAGCGACCGCGGGCCGACCAGGAGGCCGTCGATGAGCACCCGCTCGCCAAGGCGCGCAGGCGAGACGTCCTTGCCCACCGCGACGATCTCCCCCGCGCCCTCCATGCCCGGCGTGTAGGGCAGCGGCGGCATGTGCTGGTACTGACCGCTGGTCATGAGCAGATCGACCCAGCCCACCGAGGCGGACCGGATCGCGACGACCACCTCGTCGTCGCGCAGCGTGGTGGGCGCGGGCTGCGTCACGAGCGGGATGCCCTTCGCGAGGGCTTCGGCCGGCGAGCTCGCGAGCTGTTCGATCCTCACGTACTGGCCAGACGGTAGCGGCGTGTGCATCGTCATCTCCGTTCGATCCTCTAGGGGGCGCAGGGCGTGAGGCGGCGTGAAGGAGCCGCTCACGCGGGTCGGACGGCCTGGACAAGCCAGAGTGCGCCTTCAAGCGCCACGACGCCGTCTCGCTCGTAGGGGCCGAGCGTGGTGCGTGTGAGGCGCTCGGTCGCGGTCGTCCGCACCTCGGGGGTGGCGTCGGCCAGCGCGCCGCCGGACGGACCGATCTGGGTGACCAGGCCCGCGGCCTCGACGGCGCCGCCGACGTCGGCGAGACAGACCGGGAAGTCCAGGGCTTCGATCGTCACGTCGACAAAGCCGGCGCGCGCCAAGATGCCCGCGAGTCGGACCTCGTCGGCCAGCCCGAACGGGCCTGGGGCGTGGGGCACCGGGGGCGTCGCGGCGGGCGCAAGGTCGCGCACCGCGTCGAACGGGATGTGGACCCACGGGTTGTCGTCGAACGCGCGCCAGCACACGAACAAGAGCCGACCGCCCGGGCGCAGGTTGCGCGTCAGGTTGGCGAACGCCTCGTCGGGGTCTGCGAAGAACATCACGCCCAGGCGCGACACCACCAGGTCGAACGGGGCGTCGCCGGTCCACGTGGACGCGTCCGCCTGAATCAGCGTCGCCCGCCCGCCCGTGCGATCCGCGGCGACGGCCAGCATCGGCGCCGACAGGTCGACGCCGGTCACGTGGGCGCCCGCCTGAAGCCAAAGCGTGCAAGTCTCGCCGGTGCCACAGCCGACGTCGAGCACCCGCTGGTCCGTGAGGTCGCCTGCCTTGGCCTGAAGGGTGGTCGTGGCCTTCGACAGCATACGATCCAAGCGGCGCTGCAGGGCAGCCCACTTCTCGCCCGCGCGGCCGTTCCAATAGTCGAGCTGGGCTTGGTTCGGTCCCGTCATCGGGCGCTCCGCGGGCGTGGAGGAATCAATCACAGTCCACGGTCGCGTCGGCCCAGTCTGCCAGATCGGCCTCACCCACGTCGCCGGCGCTCTTCACCAACAGCGTGAGGCGGCTCTTGCCGCTCACGTCCACATCCACGGTCTGGGCGGCGCCCGCGGCGATGGGGCCAGAGTCGAACAGCCGCTCGTCGTCGCCCCACACCTCGAACGAGGCCGTGCCTGCGGCGCCGTCATCGATTCCGGCGACCGCGTGGAAGGACGTGCAGCGACGTCCCAAGCGGTAGATCACGCGTGAGGGCGCCGACACACCGAGCCCGCGAGCGTACTCGACGCCTGCGATGGAGAGCGCGGCGCCGTCGCCCGGTGCGTCGGTCCCGTTGCTGGCGTCGCGCTCTGCGGGGCCGAGCAGGTTGGCGGCGTAGGTGGGCGTGAGCTCGGAGACCGGCACCGTGCCGCTCGGGATCTGCGGCTCCGTGCCCACCACGCGAAGCGTGAGGGCCTCGTGAGGCTGAACCGTGGCGGTGAACCGGTCCGTGGCCTGCCCGAGGTCCTTGTGGGCCCACAGGTCTCGAACGGTGGCCTCGCCGGGCCGAAGGCCGATCTCGGCCCAGCTCACGGTGACCGGCAGCGCGATCTCCGACTCGTTGAACAGGATGACACCGCGCGCGCCGCTCTCGTTGAGTGGCTTGGCCCACACCGACGCCTGGCCGTCGTAACGGACCGGCACACCCTGCAGGCCGAGGGCGTCCTGGTCGAGAGCGATGACCTCCTCGTTCGTGAGGATCGTGCGGGTCTCGTCGGACATGGTCCGGAGGTCGTTCCCGGCGATGAGCGGGGCCGCGGAGAGCGCCCACAGGCTGAACTGCGCGCGGTACTCGACGTCGCTCATGCCGCCGTTGCCGACCTCGAGCATGTCGGGGTCGTTCCAGCCGTTGGGCTGGGCGTACGCGGCGGCGCGGCGCGTCTGGACGAGGTTGAAGTTCGACGATCCCCAGCCGTCGACGATGTCGGCGGACACCCGCCACAGCTGCCCCGCGTCCACGCCCCACTCGTGAAAGGCCCACGCGCACAGGCTGTACACGATCGGCCGGCCGGACGCGGTGAGCGCCTGGGACATGGTCTCGTACTGGGCCTGCTGGACGGCCGCGTTCGTGTCTGCGTTGCAGTTGTCGTACTTCAGGTAGTCGACGCCCCACGCCGCGTAGTCGTTCGCGTCGTCGACCTCGTGGCCCTGGCTGCCGGTGCGGCCGCCGCACGTCGCTGTGCCGCGGTCCGAGTAGATCCCGAGCTTGAGATCCAGCGCGTGGATCGCGTCGGCGACCGGGGCGATGCCGTTGGGGAAGTTGGCGGCGGGGACGACGTGCCCCGTCTCGTCGCGGTCGACCTCCTGCCAGCAGTCGTCCAGGTTCACATAGGAGTACCCGGCGTCGCGCATGCCGCTCGACACCATCGCCTCGGCGGTCTGCTCGATGAGCTCCGCGTCCAGGTCGCACGCGAAGCGGTTCCAGCTGTTCCAGCCCATGGGAGGCGTGGGCGCCAAGCCCTCGGCCACCTCTACAGGAAACAGGTCGTCGACGTCGGGCGCGGCGTCGTCGGGCGACGTCGCGGCGTGGCAGCCGGCCAGGACAAGCGCGAACGCGAGGGTGCGCACGGGGATCAGCCCTTGAACGCCGTCATCGCCACCTTGGGGATCTTGAACCAGCTCGGCGCGGCCTCGAACTGGGTCATGATGCGGCCGAGCGCGATGTTGTTCTTGTGATCCGTGAACCAGGCGGGCGTCGGCTTCATGATGAACGGCGCGCGGACGACCGACTTCTGCGGGTGGTCGAGCAGCAGCCCGTTGTGGACGACGCCCTGGCCGGACTGGATGTCGGTCAGTGGGTGGCCGGGGAACGCGCCCCACGTAGCGTTGACCAGGCCGTAGTTCAGACCCGACCAGCAGTTGATCGCGATGCCGCCGTAGCGGAGCGCGGCGACGGCCTGGTCGAAGCGACCGCCGAGCGCGGACTCGGTGCGCGGGTCGACGAGGATGTTCATGGCGAGCGTGCCCCAGCACTTGTCGTTGGCGAACGGCACGGCCAGGTCGAGGTAGGCGGCGGCCTCGGAGGCGTCGAGGTCCACGAAGCTCAGGATGCCGCACCACGGCTCGTTCTGCAGCGCGTACTCGCCGTCCTTGTCGACCACGCCCTCGAGCACGGTCCACGGCAGCGCAGACGGGTCGCTCACGGTGCCCAGGTCGGTGTGCTTGGGGTACTGGCCGGTGAAGGTGTTCCACGTGTTGTGGGCGGCCGGGTAGTACGCGCGACGCGTGGGCGTGGCGGCGAGCTTGTCCTTGACCAGCTGCTCGAAGCGGGCGCGGTGCTTCCAGCCCTTGGCCATCACGATCAGGCGCGCGCCGTTGCAGTTGAAGCCGCAGTTGTAGGCGAGCATCGAGGCGGTCTGGCGCGCCTGGTAGTCGAGCTCGGCGTCGGTCCAGTCGCCCGGCACCACCAGCACCGGCGACACGTTGCCCAGCTCGGACGTGATGTGCTTGTCCAGGCGGGGCGTGCCGGCCTTCTTGCGCTCTTCACCCTCTGCGCCCGGGCCCCAGATGATCGCGTCGTGGGCGCGCGCGGAGCCGGTGATGTGGATCGACGTGACCATCGGGTGGTCGGTGAGGTGCTTGCCCACGTCGATGCCGCCGTACGCGACCTCAAGGAAGCCGCGCGAGATCAGCGGGGCGAACGCGCGCTCGATGTGCGGCCCGATGTTCTCGTTCACCGGGTTCATCTTCAGCAGGCACACCTCGTCGTCCACCACGAGCTTGTAGAGCACGTCCATCGGCGGGATCGAGGACTGGTTGCCCGCGCCCAGCACCACCGACACGCCGCCGGTGCCGAGCTTGCCGGACGCCTTCTCGCGGTAGATCCGACCCTGGGTGGGCTTCTCGCCCGGCTCGATCCACACGTCACAGGTCACGCCGGTGAACAGGATCTTGTTGATCAGGCCCTGAGGGAACACCTGGGCGACCCACTGGCCGTCCGGGCGCTGCCAGGCCTTGGGGAGCTGCGGAGTGCCGGCGGCGTCCAGCGCCTCCGCGAACAAGCGCAGGTTGCGCATCACCGCGAGGGTGCCGCCCAGGTACTCCTCGCCCTGACCGTTGGTGCCGGGGACGTAGCCCTTGAGCTTACAGGCGGTGTCGACCCACGCGTCGGCCTCGGCGGCGAGCAGGGGCATACACGCGCGCAAGATCCCGGCGCGCTCGGACGGCGACATCGCGACCCAGCGGGGCCGGGCCTCATTGAGGCGCGCGAGCTTCGCGTCACAGTCGGCCAGAGACGTGGCGGGGATCGGGGGCGGCGGCAGGGGGAAGCTGTTCATGGCAAACTCCGAGTGCGGTCTTGGCGCTTGGCATAGCTGCCGCGCGTCGCGTCGTCATGAGGCGCGGGCTCCGCGCGGTCGGAGAAGGCTCACTCCGCCTTGAGCGCCTCGCACGCCAGCTTCATGTCCTTGTTGGACGACTGCGCCTGCTGCACGGCCAGGTACAGCGCGATCGGGGCGCTGGGGTCGACGCCGAGCATGTCCGGCTCGCTCCACACGGCGAGCATCCGCAGCGTGCTCGTGCCGTGCAGCTCGGCGAGCATCTCCATCGCAAAGGTCTGGCGCATCCCGTTCCCACCACCGTCCGTCCACATCGCGCCCGGCGCGTAGCTCAACACCGCCGCGAGCCCGACGGCGTCGGCGCCGACCTCGTACTCACCGTGGCGCGCCTCGATGCGCAGATCGAACGGGGGGAGGTCCCCGACGAGCGGCTGCGGGGCGGGGTCTGGAAGGTTGTCGGTGAGCATGAGGGACGGCGCGTAGGCGTCGACGTCCGCGCCCGGCGCGTGCGGGTCAAACGGCTCGTCCATCGGCACGAACACGTCGTTCGCGCTGGCGTCAAAGTAGGCCTTTGACGAGGTCAAATAGGTCCGCTCGTAGGCCTCATAGGTGGGGAAGATCGACGCCGGGTCCTCTCCGAGCAGCAGCCCCTCGATCTGCTGCCAGGTGCACGGGATCTCGTCGACGGCGATGACGCCGACCGCCTGGGACAGATCCCGCGGGCCGAGCACGTCGTCGTCCGGCCCCGCTGCGCCGGGCTCCAGAAGGATCTCGGCGTCGAGCGGCAGCTGGGCGACGTCTTCGGCGACCAAGGGGGAGACGGTGAACGAGGTGACGTCAGTCTCTGGCGTGGCGACGACCCCGACCAGCTCCTTGCCGCCGCCGTTCTCGAACCAGTCGAGGTACCCGGTGACCCCGGCGCCAAACACGGCGTCGTCCTGGTAGAAGTTTCGGATCATGTACCGCGCGGAGGCGTCGAGGCCCTCGGGGGCGGGTGGCGGCGCCTTGCACCCGGTGAGCGCGAGGGCGAGGCCGGCGGCGAGTCGGGTCCGGGTCATTGGAGCTTCTCGGCGATGTGGTCGATGGGGCCTTCCAGGCGCAAGGCCCAGTAGTCGGGGAGCGGGACGAACAGGGGCCCGAGCTTGAACACCTCCCAGCCCAGCAGCAGCGTCATGTCCCCCTCGTTCACGGCGACCAGCGGCGTGTAGGCGAGGCTGTCGCCGAAGACGTTCCCGACGTCGCCATAGTCAAGGTAGAACGGACCGGTCCAGCCCCAGGGGAACCGCTTCCCCGTCGCCGAGCGCAGCTCGTAGTGCGCGAAGGTCCACACGCCGCCGACCTTGTTTCGCTTGGGCTGCTGCGGCCCCTCAATGCCCACCTGCTCCATGCGGACGTTCCAGCCCCGGGTCACGCCGGCGGCCGGGTCGTGGATGAAGGTCTTGCGGAACGTCTTCCACAGCAGCTTGTTCATGAACGGGGGCAGGCTCAGGTCGACGCCCTGGTACTGCAGGCCGTCCAGCCGCGCGGGATCGACCGGGTGGGCCCTCGCGAGGATCGCGTGGAGCTGGTGGCGGTCCAGTCGAAGTAGCTCTTCGAACTCGATCTTCTTCGGCGACGTCATCGTGGGCCCCTCGCCGCGGCACGCTCGGCGTCCCCTGGCTTGATGGAGCATACGCGATTCAAGGCCGTCGATCCGGTGCGCGTCGTGCGTCGTCGACGGCGCCGACTTGGCGCGGGGCCGCGGTTGTCAGCCGGAGTTCCGGGGTCGGGGCGACGTGGCGGGCCGCAGGTGGGATAGGGGGCGCGCCCGCCTCGGAGCCTGCGTGCCCACGACCTTCGCCGACCTCGAACTCCTGCCGTCGCTGCAGGGCACGCTGGCCGCGCGCGAGCTGGTCCAGCTCACTGAGGTCCAGGCGCGTGCGTTGCCCGAGCTTATCGCCCGCAAGTCCGTCGTCGCCATCGCCGAGACCGGCAGCGGCAAGACCATGACCTACGTGCTGCCCATCCTCGACCGCCTCAAGCGGATGGAGGACGCCGGCAACCGCGTGGAGGCCGAGGGCGAGCCGCGCGCCGTGGTGATCGTGCCGACCCGCGAGCTCGGGGAGCAGGTCGCGGTCGTGTTCAAGACCTTCACGCACGACACCCGCCTGCGCGTCCGGACGGTGCTCGGTGGGCAGAAGATGAAGCTGAACAAGGACAACGTCGCGGGTGCGTTCGAGGTGTTGGTCGCGACGCCCGGGCGCCTGGAGAAGCTGATCGCGGCGAAGACGCTGAGCCTCGCCGCGGTGCGCTTCATCGTGCTGGACGAGGCAGACCAGCTCCTCGACCTGGGCTTCCTCCCGCAGGTGATGGAGGTCGTGCGCGCCTGCCCGTCGCAGCGCCAGCTCGCGCTGTTCTCGGCGACCATGTCGGCCGAGGTGACCGGGCTCGTGTCTCGTGTCTTCTCGGACGCCGAGGTCATCGAGACCTCGGGGAGCCAGAAGCTGGTTCCGACCCTGCAGACTCGGCACGTCGACGTCCCCGACGGGCGTCGGTTCGAGGCCCTGGTCCGCCTGCTGGAGCTCCCCTCGAAGGGGGGCACCATCCTGTTCGCGAACACGCGTCAGCAGGTGGACGGGATCGCGATCCAGCTCCGCGAGGCGGGTTGGGACTGCGTGGTGCACCGCGGGGACATGGACCCGGTGGAGCGCCGCGCGAACCTGCGCGCGTTCCGCGACGGCCGCGTCGACCTGTTGGTCGCCTCCGACATGAGCGCGCGCGGCCTCGACATCGAGCACGTCGGGCGCGTGATCAACGTCCACCTCCCGCGCGAGATGGAGAACTACCTGCATCGCGTCGGCCGGACCGCGCGTGCGGGCAAGGTGGGGCTGGTCGTGAACCTGGTCACCCCACGCGACGCGCCGCTGCTCAAGTTGCTCGACGACGGCAGCAAGGCCCCGAAGGCGGTCCGCACGCCGCGCGGGCCGCGGGTCGCGCCGCCTGGCTCGCCGGATCTGCGGAAGGGGAGGCGCTAGCCTGGAGCGGTGGGGGCGCTGGGCCTGAGGCCGTGGGGCTCGCCGATGGAAGCGACGCGATCGGGATCAGGCCACGCAGCGGCCGAAGGACGACCGCGCGGGTTTGGATGTTCTGTGTGGCGCAGCGTGTCGCCCGGAGTCGATCAGCGCAGCTCGACCGCGCCGATGTCATTCGCGCCGCCGAGCGGTCGCGGCGTCCCATAAAGGTCGAGATCGGCGTCGGTCGACCAGCCAGACACGTCGACGCCGGCGTCGATCAGCGGGCTGTTCGCGCTGGGCACCCACGGGTCCACGCCCGCGCCGCCAAGCCCAGCGTCGCCGACCGTGCAGGCCTCGGCAGCCTGGCAGCCGAACCACCTGCAGGAGGAGACCTGCTCGGTGGTGGCGGCGTCGCAGATGGAGCGGTCGCCCAGGGCGCAGGGGGCGTCGAGGTAGACGCCGTGCAGGTCGATCGCGCCGGCGGTGTGGAGGGCGACGTCGGAGGATTGGATGGCGGTGTTGACGACTGTCATCTCCGCTCCCGAACTGACTTCTACCCCCATCGCGAATCCGGGTGATGTGGCGACCAGGGTCGAGTGCAAGAGTGTCATACCGTAGCCTCGAGGTTCGGTTGGCCCGAGTCCAAGTGTTACGGCGTATGATTCGCCATCGCTTTCTGCCGAGATTCCTGTAGAATAGATCTCGACTTGGGAGTTTTCGGAAGCATATGTCCAGACTCCGAAAGACGAACTACTGCCTTTTGAGCGTATTGAAGTTTTGTAAAGTTTCGTATTTGAGAAGTTTGTTCCAAACCATCCGTAGGCGGAACTTCCGGACGAGCCTGTATCGCATTCAAGGCTCGAGTTAATTACGTTGGCGGAGCTCAGCGCATTGACGGTTCCGGCGACGCTGATGGACGTGCATTCTGTGGTTGATTGACCTTTTAGCGTCGTGTCTGCAACGAAAACAATGGATGCGCGTACGACCGCGGCACGCACTCCACCAGAGGTCGTCGAGGTGGCTCCAATAACTACGTCGCGTAGCTTCGCGGTCGCAACTACATGGCGGGTGTCGATAGGACTGATCTCTATTCCAACAACGGAGTCGCGGCAGGTCATTTCCAGGCGCGTGCGGTCCACCTTGGAAATTGAAGCATTCAATTGAGCGCCGTCACAACCTCCCAAAAGAGAACTTCCGATGAAGTCTCCATCGACGACACTTGCGACCTCAGCATCCACCCGCATCAACCGACCACCAGCCCAGTTTGATCCGCTTCGAACCGTCAATCCGTCAATTGCGATTCGATCCGCCACCACCATGAGTTGGTGACTCGCATCGACGATGATGACCGATGGCCCGGCTGCGACGCCTCGCGTCCACGAGCTATCGAACCCGCCGTACATCCCCGAGTAGACCCAGCTCGCATTGTAGGCGCCGCTGCCGAGGAACAGCACGCCGTTTCCTCGCGCGCGAACCTGCACCGCTCCGTGCTCAAGCGTCGCACACGGCCACGCCCTCGTCCCACACCACTCGTCGTCCACGCCGCTCGGCGTGATGAACACGCCGTGCGCCTCGTCCACCGTCAGGTCCTCGCCGTCGCAGTCCTGGTCGATGCCGTCCTCCAGGATCTCCGCAGTGGCCCCGCCGCGCGACGGGTCGTCGTCGTCGCAGTCCTCGACGACCGTGTCGTAGCGATCGCAGCCCGAGTAGGAGCCGTCGTCGTCGAGGTCCAGGCAGGCGCCGCACGCCGTCGCGGAGTTCGGGTCGCTGTCGTCGCAGTCCGGCGGGCCGTCGCACGAGCCGGTGCCGTAGCCGTCACCGTCGACGTCGGTGCAGGTGGCGCAGGTGAGCCAGGCGTTGGCGAGGACGTCGTCGCAGTCCTGCGACGCGCCCGTGCTGCGGTCGCACTTCCCGTAGTGACCGTCGCCGTCGACGTCGGTGCAGGTGGCGCAGCTCACCCAGGCGTAGGGGTTGGTGTCGTCGCAGTCCTTGCTGATGCGATTGTAGGCGTCACAGCCGTCGAAGCGGCCGTCGCCGTCGGCGTCGCCGCAGGTGGCGCAGCTGGACCACACGTTGGCGTTGAGGTCATTGCAGTCCTCGCCCGTGGCGTCGTAGGCGTCGCAGCCCCAGCGTCGCCCGTCGAGGTCGCCGTCTCCGCAGGTGACGCACATCGACCAGACCAGCTCGTCTGAGTCGTCACAGTCGTCGCCCCCTCGCGTGGCCGCGGCGTGGCCGTCGGCATCGACGTCGTCGTCGTTTGTGGGATCGCAGTCGTCGTCGACGCCGTCGTAGGGCACCTCCACGCGCGATGGGTTCACCAAGTACGCGTCGTCGTCACAGTCGGCGCCGCCGTATTCGGCGCTCGAGAAGCCATCCTGATCGGCGTCGAAGTCGTCCTCCCCGTCGCAGTTGGCGTCGACCCCGTCGTACGCGAAGTCCCGTGCATCGGGGTTGATCGACGCGTTCAGGTCGTCGCAGTCCATGGGCCCGTTCGGGTTGTAGACGTAGGCCCCGGGCGGGATCACGAAGGTGGCGAACGTGGGGTCCACCCCGAACCCGTCGCCGTCCAGGTCGAAGTCGTCGCCGCCGTCGCAGGCGTTGTCCAGCCCGTCGTAAGGGATCTCGGCCGCGCCGGGCCGGGAGAGCGCGCTCGCGTCGTTGCAGTCGGTCGATTCGGGGACGCGCCCCTCCACCGGCACACAAGATTCGATCGGGATGGAGTGCGCGTTGCCGAACCCGTCGCCGTCCTGGTCGATGAACCACTGGGGCGGGCTGTCGGCCTCGTCGGTCACGCGGTCGCAGTCGTTGTCGCGCCCGTCCGTGCAGTCCTCCGGCGCGTTCGGGTGGTCGAAGCGATTGTTGTCGTCACAGTCACCGGCGACCGCGACGGTGCCTGGCCGGATGGTGCAAGACTGCAGCGGGGCGAGCGAGTCGCCGTAGCCGTCGCCATCGCCATCGAGGAACACCGTGATGGCGCCGACGCCGACGTCGTCCGCGAGGCCATTGCAGTCCTCGTCGACGCCGTTGCCGCAGACCTCCGGCGCGAACGCCCCGACGTGCAGGTCGTGGTCGTCGCAGTCGGTGCCGCCGACCACGACGGGGCGCTCCCCGTCGTCGTCCTGATCGAGCAGATGGTCGACCATCGACTGGGGGACAAGGCAGCCAGTGAGCAGCAGGGGGGCGAGCCAACGAACCATGGGCGGTATCTCCGTCCTTCTCTTTTCGGATGCGGCCCCTCCGCGCGACCGCGGATGTGGACCATGCGTCAGGGATTTCCGCCTGACGGGCATCTGGGGGTCATCGGCACCATGGGGCTGACCTGTAGCGGCAAACTCAACAGTTCGTGCTAGGGCCCCATTGGAGTGAGCACGTGATCGACTTCCTCCGCCGCCACAAGACCACGATCCTGCTCGTGTCGACCCTGCTCTACGACGCGTCGCCGATCGACTTGATCCCGGACGCCATCCCCCTCGTCGGCTGGTTCGACGATCTGGGCGTGACGGGCGTGGCCATGGTGTTGGGCGCGTGGTGGTGGCGAAAGCGACGTCAGGCTCTCGCAGCCGCGCTCACCCAGGAGAAGTCATGAGCGACACGCTCTCCGACGGCCCCGCGTCGTCAGGCTCCGAACCCCCGCAACGCGCGACCGCGCGCCCCCTGGTGACGCCATGGCCTTGAGTCGACGCACCTTCCTCGGTCTGGGCGTCGCCGGCGCGGCGGTGATCGCGCTCGGTGGGATCGGCCTGCGCCCCACCATCCTGCGCGCCGCCTCCAAGCCTTTGGTCGCCCTCGACGAGCGCACGTTCAGCGTGCTGGCCGCGTTCGCGGAGCGGGTGGCGCCCGGCGGCGGGGCCTTCCCGGTCGCGTCGGGCGTGCACGTCGCGGAGAAGGTGGACGCGCTGCTCGCGACCTGTGCGCCAGGCATGGTGGCGGAGCTCAAGCAGGCGCTCCTCCTGTTCGACAACGCGCTCGCCGGGCTGTTCCTCGACGGCCGACCGAGCACCTTCACGTCGTGTGACGCGGCGACCCAGGACGCGATCATCGACTCCTGGAAGAACTCCCGGCTGGATCTACGTCGGCGCGTCTACAAGGGACTGCGCGGTCTGTGCGCCGGCGCGTACTACGGCTCGCCCGAGGTGTACGCGGCGATCGGCTACCCTGGCCCGCCTGACTACCGATCGCTGATGGCGCAGCGGGACGCCGCCGTCGCCGAGGGGGCCGCAGCCCCGGGCCCTGAGAACGACACCGACACCGAGCACATTGAGGCGCCCGCGGCGCCGGCGGGGGCCCCATGAGCGGCGCGATCCTTGGGCACACGGACCTCACGACGGACGTCGACTGGACCTGTGACGTGTGCATCGTCGGGTCGGGCGCGGGCGGCGCCGTGCTCGCGGCGGGCCTCGCGGCGAAGGGGCTCGACGTGATCGTGGTCGAGGAGGGGCACCACTTCACGCGCAAGGACTTCACGTTGCAGGAGTCCGATGCGCTGCCCGCGATGTACCAGGAGCGCGCCACGCGCGCGTCGGCGGACGTGGCGATCACCGTGCTCCAAGGCCGGAGCGTCGGCGGGTCGACCACCGTCAACTGGACGACCTGCTTTCGCACCCCGCAGCGCATCCTCGATCACTGGGCGAAGGTGCACGGGATCGAAGGGCTTGATCTCGACCCGCACTTCGACGCGGTCGAGGCCCGCCTGAACATCCAAGAGTGGCCTGCCGCGGCGGCCAACGCGAACAACCGCGTGATCTCGGACGGCTGCGGCAAGCTCGGCTGGGAGTGGAAGTCGCTCAAGCGCAACGTCCGCGGCTGCGCGAACAGCGGCTACTGCAGCGTCGGCTGCCCGGTCGACGGAAAGCAGGCGATGGGCATTACCTACCTGCAGGACGCGGTGGCGGCGGGGGCGCGGGTGCTCTCCAACGTGCGCGTCGAGCGCTTCGAGGTGGAGGGCAAGCGCGTGGTCGCGGTGCGAGGGCGCGTGATGACGCCCGCCGCGGCCGAGCCGGATGGCGCGCAGATCGTGATCCGACCCAAGGTCGCGGTGAACAGCGGCGGCGCGCTCAACGGGCCCGCGCTCCTGCTCCGCTCGGGGCTGGACGCCGGTGGCCTGGTGGGGCGTCGCACCTTCATCCACCCGGTCGTGGCGACGCTGGCGCGCTACGAGGCGGCGGTGAACCCGTTCTGGGGCGCCCCGCAGTCGATCGGCTCGCACCAGTTCTTCGACCGCGGCGACGACAAGGTCGGGTACTTCCTGGAGGCCGCGCCGCTGCTGCCGATGCTCACGGCGGTGGCGTTCCCGATGTTCGGCGCCGAGCTGAACCAGGCGATGGGCGAGCTCCCGCACCTCAACGCGCTGCTCGCGTTGTCGGTCGACGGACTGCTCCCCGAGGACGACGGCGGCACGGTCACGCTGCGCGCCGATGGTCGGCCGTCGCTGGACTACCCGATCCGTCCGTTCCTCAAGGAGTCGTTCCGCCACGGCACGGAGTCGATGCTCAAGATCCAGCTCGCGTCGGGCTGCGCGGAGGCGACGACGGCGCACGTCTCGCCGCTGCGGGTCAAGTCCTTGGACGAGCTCAGCAAGCTGGATGAGCGCGAGTACGGCGCGCACCGCCACGCGATCTTCACCGCGCACCAGATGGGCGGCTGCGCGATGGGCAAGGACCCGTCGAAGTCCGTCGTCGATCTGGAGCACCGCTTCCGCGGCGTGGACAACCTGTTCGTGGTCGACGGCTCCGTGCTGCCGACGTCGCTCGGCGTGAACCCGAGCGAGACGATCTACGGCCTCGCGCATCGCGCGGTCGAGCTGGTCGCCGCGGCCGTCTAGAGGGCGGGGAACAGGGTGCGGGCGTTGCGCGCGCTCAGGTCCAGGACCTGGAGCGTCGTGCAGCCCCGCAGCGCGGCGACGCGCTCGGCGACGCGCACCAGATCGGCGGGCTCGCCGCGCGCGCCGGGCGTCCACGGCTGATCGGGCGCGTCGGTCTCCAGCAGCAGGAGGGGATCGGGCACGCGCGCGGCGACCTCAGCGATCCTCGACGAGGTCGCGACGCCCGCGCCGATCGACACGCACACGCCGAGCGTCGCCAGCTTGTCGAGCGTGTCGGGCGGACCACTCCACGCGTGGATCATCGCGCCGGCCTCGGGCACGCCGTCGGCCTTGAGCAGCGCGGTGATTTGTGGGTAGGCGCGGACGACGTGCAGGACGACCGGCACCCCACGCTCGCGGGCCAGCGCGAGGTGCGCGCGCGTGCTGGAGCGTTGACGCTCTCGCGCGACCGGCTCCTTCGCGCGGGCGAAGTCCAGCCCGGTCTCCCCGATGCCGTGCGGGGTCTGTCGACGCGACAGCGCGTGGAGCAGCGCGTCGTGTGTGTCGTCGTCGAGGTCGGTGCCCCACCACGGGTGGACGCCGAGCGTCCAGGCCGCGCCGATCTGTCGGCCGACGCGCTCGACCTGATCCCAGTCGTGGGGAGCCGCGGCGCAGATCACAAACCCACCGACGCCTGCCGCGCGTGCCCGATCGAGGACGTCCGCACGGTCGACGTCGAACGCGGGCAGGTCGAGGTGCGTGTGGGCGTCGACCCAGGTCACGCGATGGACTCCACGCTGTGGATCTCGTTCGGGAAGGCCTCCTTGAGCATCTTCTCGATCCCGCCCTTCACCGTCAGCGCGGAGGCGGGGCAGGTCCGGCACGCGCCGATCAGGTTGATGCGGACGACACCCTGCTCGATCGAGAGCAGCTCCAGGTCGCCGCCGTCGCGGTGGAGGATGGGCAGCACGTTCGCCTCCATGACGCGCCACACGGCGGCCTCCAACCCGTCGGCGCGCGCGGCGTCTTCAGGCGGGGTGAGCGTGCCGCCGGCGGACAGGATGTGCTCACGGATGGCGACCGACACCGCGAGATCGATCGGCCCCCACTCGGCCTCGGGTGCGCGCTCGATGGTGATCGTGTTGTCACGCACGAGCAGGTTCCGCACGTCGTCGCGGCGGATCAGCCGCGCGATGAGCCAAGGCGCGCCGTCGGTGGTCTTGGTGAACCACAGTCGCCCCGTCGCCAGGCGGCGATCGGTGATGTACGCGCGGCCATCCGGGTTCGGCGTCTCCTTGGCGCTGAGCTTCACCTCGGTGATCACCTGCCAGTGGCCGTCCTTGTGGTCCAAGGTCAGGCCGCGCAGGCGGTCCACCACCTCATCGCTCGCCGTGATCGGGTGGCCTTCGAACACGGGGTGAGGCGGACCCTCGGCGGGCCCTTCGGTCACTTGGAGCATCCAGCCGGCGGGCACGGCGAGCAGCGCGAGCGCGATCCCTTGACCGTCCGGCAGCCCGGCGAGCCGCGCTTCGGCGGCGGGGGAGAGCGAGACCGGCTCGTCGTCGCGGTACACGACCGGGCCGAGGCCCAGCGCGCGCTTGATCTTGTCCCACAGGCCCATGCGTGCCCCGGATGAAGGTCGCTCCTAACACCCCGCAGCGCGACGGTGCGCAGACGGCGCGCGCTTGCTACGGTCCGCGGACCGGAGGATCTCGTGGCGGCCGTGCTCTTCGTGTGTCTTGGCAACATCTGTCGCAGCCCCATGGCCGAGGGGATCCTGCGCGCCAGGCCCGAGGCTGCGGGCTGGACGATCGACTCGGCGGGGACCGCCGGGCACCACGCGGGCGAGCACGCCGATCCGCGGACCGAGCGCGTGCTGCGCCGCCATGGGCAGCAGTTCGCGCACGCCGCGCGCGCCGTGACGGCGGACGACTTCCCTCGCTACGACATGCTGCTCGCGATGGACGCCGACAACCTGTCGGATCTGCGCCGGCGCTGTCCCGCCGGGCACCAACACAAGCTGACGCTGGCCCTGGAGCCGCTGGGAGGCGGCGACGTGCCCGACCCCTACTACGGTGGCCCGGAGGGCTTCGACCACGTGCATGACCTGCTCACGCGCGCGTTGGACGTGTGGGTCCAGCGCTGGAGCGGGGGCGCGGCCTAGCGCAGGTACTGGCCGCGCGTCAGGCGGTCGCGGACGCGCTCGAACTGGCGACGCTTGTACTTGGAGTGCGCGTTGTCGCCCTCCTCGTTGTCCTTGGCGGTCTGCTCGTCGACCAACTGGAATTCCACCGTCACGTAGACGGTGCGACCGAGCAGCAGCGGGTCCTGGTCCGGGAGCTTGTCGGGCGGCAGCGCGATCGGGATGTCGGTGACGAAGTTGATCATCCGGTAGTTTCGACCGGAGAACTCGTTGGTCGGCGTGTCGGCCCGGACGGGGTCGTCGACGAGCGCCTGGAGCTGCTCGCGCTCTTCGGGCGTCAGCGCGTCGGCGAGGGCGCGCGGGTCCAGCAGGTTGTTCCGGCTCTGGCCGGGGATGATCTGGTTGTACGGAAAGACCTCACGCACCAGCCAGGACAGCGCCGCGACGACGTCCGTCTCTTGCGGCACGATCACGCGGTAGCGCAGCTTGTCGAAGATGCGGGCCGCGACGTCGTCGCGCTTGGAGAGCAGCTTGCTGATCACCGACATGCGCGACTTTCGGTTGCCGTGGAAGGCGACGAGCGGCACGCCGCTGCGCCGCATGCGATCGGCGGCGTTCGCGACCAAGGCGTGCGCCGCGTCCTGCAGCTCCTGGTCGGAGATCGACAGGTGCTGGCGCAGATCCGCGGCCTCCAGGTGCTGCAGCACGTGCATCAGCTTGAGGATCATGCAGGACAGGACCTGCGTGCGGCGGAACCCCTGAGCGTTGGACGCCCACAGGAAGATGTCGCGGACGTCCTCGACCTCGCGCAGCTTGGGCGGGATGCGGAGCTGCAGGTACTCCTCGACGTAGGAGGCGGCCTCGTCGAAGAGGTAACGAAGGCGGGCCTGATCCTGCGGATCGTCGGGGTCCATCAGGTGGAGTCGGAGCAGTCGGTCCACCGACGCGAGGTCGGCGAACGCGGCCTTGTGCCAGTCGACCACCGAGCCGCCCGCCAGCAGGACGCGCAGGGCCTCGACGTCTTCGAGCGACAACCGCAGCGGCTCCATGCTGCGCGAGATCGACGTGTCCAACTCCAGGATGTCGCGGCGCAAGGCCCCTCCGTGCGGCCCGGGTATCGCGTCGGGGCCTCCGGCGCGCTAGTCCCGGCCCCGGAGGACGCTTGCGTCAGGCCTCTCGTCGGATTGACTCCTCGCGCACGGGTCGCGTCGTCGCCACGCTCGGCCGCCGGGTGATGGTGCGTGACGCCGACGGCGATCGCGCGTGTTTCCTGTCCGGTCACCGCGCGGTGATCGGCGATCAGGTTCGTTGGGAAGAAGCTCGCGGTGAAGGCGGCAAGATCTGCGATGTCTTGCCCCGTGAGCGCACCCTCACTCGCCAGGAGATGGACGGCCGCGAGCACGTGCTGGCGTCCAACCTAGGCGGCCTGCTGATCGTCGCGGCCACCATGCAGCCACCTTACCGCCCTGGCCTCATCGATCGGTACTGGATCGCCGGGTCTTCGTCTGGCCTTGAGGTCGGGCTGGTGATCACGAAGGGCGACCTTGGTGTCACCGACGAGATCGAGGCGGACCTGGCGTGGCGCGCGGAGCACGGCCTCCAGGTCATCCGCTGCACGCCCACCGACGGCGAGGGCGTGGACGATGTGCGCGAGTTCTTGCGCGAGCACGGCGAGGTGGGCCCTTGGGCGCTCGTGGGGCACTCAGGCGTGGGCAAGACGCGGCTGATGCAGACCTTGCTGCCGGACATCGACGTCGGTCCGATCGGCGAGATCAGCGAGTTCTGGGAGCAGGGGAAGCACACGACCACCGGCTCGCGGATCTTTGAGGTCGAGCCCGGCGTGGAGCTGGCCGACTCGCCTGGCATCCGCACCTTCCTCCCTGGCGGCCTGGACCCCAAGCTCGCCCGCGATCACTTCCCCGGCATGGGCCCGCTGCCTTGTAAGTACCGCGACTGCCTGCACCGCCCGGGCGAGGCCGGCTGCGTCGCCGAGGCGCAGATCGCACCAGACGTGCTCACCCGATACCGACGCCTGCTCGACGAGGTGGTCGGGCTCACCGAGAGGATGCGCCCATGATCCGTCGCGCGAAGTCGCTGTCCCTGCTGGTCACGCTCGCCTCCTGTACCTCCAAGGACGAGCCCATCACGGACACCGACGCGGCGCCGCACGTCGTCGACCCGGTCGCCGCCGCCAAGGCGTTCAAGCTCTACTACCGGGAGCGCACCGAGCGGGTGCTGGTGTCCTTCGAGCGGTTTGGCACCTTCGGCGACGCGAGCTTTGGCGTGGTCAACGGTCGCGCCGACATCGCGCACACTGGCAACGACTGGGAGATCCTGCCTGGCCCGCACGACAACAACCTGATCGGCACGTCGGTTCAGTCGCTGTGGACCGCCTACAAGGTGTTTGGTGGGCGGCCGCTCGAGCTCGCGCTGATCCGACACTTCCAGGGGCTGGCGTGGCAGGAGTCGGTGGGGGGCATCCCCGGCATGACCGCGCGTGAGGCGCTGCCCGGTTGGACGCGCGCGATCGACGGCGCGGCGGGCACGCAGATCCACACTCGTGACGGCGCGCCGATCTCGCGCCCCGCTCCTGGCGTCGACATCACCGACGAGGTGCTCGCGACCTTCTTCGCGGACGGCACGTGGACCTACCGCGAGGACCCGAACGAGACGTTCTTCAGCCACATGCCGATCGCGGACCTGGAGACCTACGCGATCACCATGAGCTTCCCCGACCCGCGCTTCCTGCGCGTCAGCGACTGCTGCTCGTCGTTCATTCGTGTTCCGGACGGACGCCCTTGGGAGGGTGCTTTCTGGGGCAACCACAACTCGCGCGACAACTTCCCGGACCTGGTCCTCGGTCACCTGAGCGCGCAGGCGGCGGCTGCGGATCCGTCGGTGGCGGAGGACGTGCGGCAGGCGGCGGAGGCCGCGGTGGCGGCGGGCGAGCGCGTCGCCGATCTGTTGGCGGCGAACGGGAACACCGTGATGACCGTCGACGAGTTCCACGACGACGACACGCTGGTGCCCAGCGGCGGAATTCGCCCGCACGGACTGTCTGAAGGGCAAGACCTTGGCACGCTTCAGGCCTGCCCGGACGTGTTCCTCGCGGCGACCATCGCGACCGGCGGCCTGACCTACCCGCCGCCCGACATGTCGATGTCGCCGGGCATCGAGCAGCTCCTCCTCGACGCGGTGGGGACGGGTGGCATCTCCTGCACCATCGAGGAGCCGCGCACCTGCTCCGGCCTGTCGGACGCGTTCTGCGGGTACACCTGGAGCAGCATGGAGGAGATCGAGATCTTCGGTCAGCCGATCCTCGACCTCGCGCGGAACCTGGGCCCGGCCACGGCGGAGGGCCTGCTGGGCTCGCTGCAGAACGACTACGATGACGTCGTCGAGGCGATGACCGGCGTGTACCACCACGCGGTGAACGTAGGCGACAAGGCGATGGCGGCGGACGCGCGCGCACAGGCGCACGCGATGACGGACACGATGCGCCACTTCGCCGACGTGATCTACACGCCCGGCGATCCGCGCGACGGTGAGCAGCGCTACGAGGCGGCGGTGTTCGACGCGATCGTGGGCGGGGACGTGATCGCCGAGGACCTGGGCGACATGTCGATCGAGGAGGCGCGGGTCGCGCACATCGAGTCGCTCCTGACGCTGCCCGAGACCGCGGCGTGGCCGTTGATCGACGACGCGACGATCAAGGCGCGCGTGGACGCGGGGCTGGTGGGGCTCGGGAACCATCCGTCTGGCCGCAGCGACGTGATCCGCGACCGCTATCTCGACGCCTATGGCGACGTGCCGCCCATCCGCCGCGCCGACGACGGCTATGAGGCGCGCACGGCGGGCGGCGACTGGCACGCGGTCGAGAACCCGCACCACCAGCGCATCGGCGACCTGGAGCTCTGGCAGGCCATGCCGATCTGCCTGTCGCGTCCGGACCTGCTGGACTGTGCTTGGGCGGCCCGCGGCTGCAAGCCTGCGGACCTCGACGGGGACGGCACGGTCACGGCCGCCGATCGCGCAGCGCTCGACGCGATCTTCGTGGACGGTCAGACCTGCGGCGAGGACGGCTGCGGCGGCGCGGACATCGACGGGTCTGGCGTGCTGGACTCGCTCGACACCGCGTTCGAGGACGCGGCGATCGGCTGCTGGTACACGCCCTAGGGCCTACGGGTCGAGCGTCTCGGTGACCCAGGTGTGGCCGAGGCGGCGCCAGACGCGGCGCTCGTGCAGGCGATCGGGCTTGCCCTGCCACAGCTCCACGCGGTGCGGCGCGATCCGGAACCCGGACCAGAAGGTGGGGCGGGGGACGTCCACGCCGTGGAAGCGTGCTTCGACCTGCTCCAGGCGCGTGAGGAGATCCTCACGGCTTGGCTGGGGCTGGCTCTGACGCGAGGCCCAGCCACCGAGCTGGCTACCGCGCGGCCGAGTGGACCAGTACGCGTCGGCCTCGCTGTCCGCGACCGGCGTCACGTCGCCTTCGACGATCGCCTGACGCTGCAGGGACTTCCAGTGGAAGAGGGCGGTGGCCCGTGGCGTGGCGCCCAGCGCAACCGCCTTGCGGCTGCCCAGGTTGGTGTAGAACGTGAGGCCTGCGGGGCCATGGTCCTTCATCAGCACGGTGCGCAGGCTCGGGCGGCCTTCGGCGTCGAGCGTGGCCAGCTGCATGGCGTCGGGCACGTCGGCCTCGTGGGCGACGGCGTCGGCGTACCAAGCGGCGAAAGCGTCGTGCCAGTGCGGCGTGGTCATCAGCCGTTGCCCAACAGGCCCTGCTTGAGGGCCTCGGTGGCGGGCTTGGGGCCCACGTAGATGCTGAACAGCGCCTTCATCAGGTCGACGCCGGGGATGGTGCCCTTCATCACGCCCTTGGCGTAGATCGTGGTGCCGACGCCGGGCGTGTAGTCCACCGTGAACTCTTCGCCGGAGTACACGTCCTCGGTCATGAACGACTCGAGGATGGCGACCTGCGACGCCAACTTGTCGCCGCCGGGCTGGTTGAGGATGCCCTCGTGGAAGGTGTCCTTGATCTGCGACGGGCTGACGTGCCGGTAGATGAAGTGCATCACGACGCGCTTGTGGACGTCGGAGTTGATCACCACGGCCGAGTCGTGCGTCTTGGTCGGGAGGTAGAGCGCGGCGACGTAGATGTCGATGAAGAGCATCTCCCGCAGGCCAAGGCCGTTGAGGACGAGCTTGTCCCCGCCGGCGTCGACGGTGTCGGGCATGGTGACCCCGGCGAGCGTGGCGGCCGAGGCGGTCTGCAAGAAGGCGGCGAAGAGCAGGGCGAGCAAGGAGCCTCCACGGCGCGAGGCTAGCCGGATCGGACGCTCTCCGCGAGCGACCGACGGCCGGCCTGCGGATCAGGCGCCGATGACGTGGAACTTCACGAAGTTGGTGCTTCCTTCGACCGGGCCGTTTCCGCCGAGGATCACGATCTCCTCGCCGGGGTGCACCAGCCCTTCGGAGAGCAGGGTCCGCTCGCCCGCGTCGATCATCGACTCCACGCTGTCCACGCCTTCCGGGAGCGGCAGCGACGTGACGCCCCACACCAGCGAGAGGGCGTTCACCACGCGCGGGTTGGGGCTCATCGCGAAGATGGGCCCGCGCGGACGCAGGCCCGCGAGGAAGCGCGCGGAGGAGCCCGACCACGTGAACACGAGGATGGGGCGCGGCGCCTCAAGGACCGCCCAGCACGCGGCGCGACACGCGGCGCCGGCGGGGCCCGGGAGCGGGGGGCGATCTTCGATGCGTCCGCTGTGGAAGAAGCGGCTGCTCTCGGCGTCGCGCGCGATCGCGTCCATGGTGCGGACCGTCTCGACCGGCCACTTGCCGATGCTCGTCTCGCCCGACAGCATGACCGCGTCGGTGCCGTCGAGGATGGCGTTGGCGACGTCGGTGGTCTCGGCGCGGGTGGGGCGGGGGTTGCGCTCCATGCTGTCGAGCATCTGCGTGGCGGTGACGGTGAGCTTGCCCGCGCGCAGGGCGGCGGCGAGGATGGTCTTCTGGTGGACGGGTACGGACTCCAGAGGCACCTCGACGCCCAGGTCGCCGCGCGCGACCATCACCGCGTCGGTGGCGGTGAGGATGTCGTCGAGGTTCTCCAGCGCCTGCGGCTTCTCGATCTTGGCGAGGATGAACGCGTCGCTGTGCAGCTCACGCAGCGTGGCGCGCAGCGCGCGGACGTCGTCGCCAGTGCGGACGAAGGAGAGCGCGACCCAGTCGACGCCGGCCTCGACTCCGGCCCGCAGATCGGCGTGGTCCTTGTCGGACATGGAGGGCGCCGACACGTCGACGCCGGGCAGGTTGATGCCCTGATGCGCGCCGAGCTCACCGCCGCCCTGCAAGCGGATGTCGACCTCGTGCGGGGTCGAATTCAGTCGCACGGCGACGACCTCGCCGGAGAGCTTGCCGTCGGAGAACAGAACCCGGTTGCCCAGGCGCACGTCCGCGGCGAGCGCCGGGTACGTGGTGCCGATGCGGGTGCCTTCGGCGACGAAGGACTCGTCGCACACCACGGTGAGCAGCGCGCCGTCCGCCAGCTGCAGCGGCGTGGGCGCGTCGCCCGTGCGGATCTTGGGGCCCTGTAGATCCAGCAGCACCGCGGCGATCAGGCCGGCGGATTCGCACACCGCGCGCACGCGGGCGACGCGGTCGCGGATGATGTCGGGATCGGCGTGGCTCGCGTTGATGCGGAACACGTCGACGCCGGCTTGGAGCAGCGCGTCGAGCATCGCGGGCTCTTCGCACGCGGGCCCGAGGGTGGCGACGATGCGGGTGCGTGTCCGGTCATGGGCGCGAGTGGGATACAACGGCGTCTCCTGACCCCTTCCCCGTAGCACGTCCGAGGACAACGATGTGGACCGACACCCACTGCCATCTGGACCCCGACACCTACGGCGGCGACGCAGGCGTGGACGAGGTCGTCGCGCGGGCGCGCGCGGCCGGCGTGACGCGAATGGTGACGATCGGATCCGGGTACGGCGCGGTGTGCATCGCGCGCGCCCGAGAGGTCTCGTCCCGGCACGCGGACGTGTGGTTCACCGCGGGCCTTCACCCGCACGACGCCAAGCTGTGGGACGCGAGCGTCATCGACGCGATCACCGACGCCGCGGCCCAGCCCCGCTGCGTGGCGGTCGGCGAGATGGGGCTGGACTTCCACTACGACATGTCGCCGCGCGATGAGCAGCGCGTCTGCCTGCGCGAGCAGATCCGTCTGGCCTTGTCCCTGCGCAAGCCGATCGTGATCCACGATCGCGAGACGGACGGGGAGACGCTGAAGATCCTCGACGAGGAGCGGGCGTTCGATGGCCGCTTGCTCTACCACTGCTACACGGGCGGGGTGGCGCACATGCAGGAGATCGTCGCGCGCGGCGGCTACATCTCCATCCCTGGCATCGTCACATTCAAGACGGCTGAGGTGATGCGCGAGGTCGCCGCGGCCGTGCCGGAGGACAGGCTGCTGGTCGAGACGGACAGCCCCTACCTGACGCCGATCCCGCACCGCGGGAAGAAGAACGAGCCCGCGTACGTCGCGCTGACCGGGGAGCGCGTCGCAGCGCTGCGTGGCGTGACCGGGGCGGAGCTAGCGCGGACGACGAGCGAGAACGCCGCGAGGTTCTACGGGATCGACGGCGAGGTCTGATCGGGCGCCGCTCAGATCGGCGCGCAGCCGGAGGCAGCCAGGATCGCTCTAGGTCGGCGCCAGCACTCGAAGGGTGTCGCCCTCGATCACCGCGAGGCCTCCGATCGGCACGACCGCGTTCTCGGCGCCGTGACCGATGGGCAGGTTGCCCAGGACGGGGACGTCGAGCGCGACGAGGTGTTCGCGGAGGATGTCTTCGAGCGCCCACACCGCGCCGTCCGGGACGCGGCAGGCGTCCCAGCTGCCGACCAGCACGCCCGCGACCCCCTTGAACACGCCGGCCTGGTGAAGCTGCGTGAGCATGCGGTCGATCCGGTAGGGCGGCTCACCGACGTCTTCGAGGAGGAGCAGGGCGCCTGTGGCGTCGAGCTGCCACGGTGTCCCGCAGGTGGCCGCGATCATCGACAGGTTGCCGCCGACGACAGGTCCCGTCGCCGTGCCCGACACCCAGGGCACGCCGAAGAGCGGTTCCAGGTGGCCGCCGCGGAGGACATGGAACAGGCGCTCCCTGTCCTCCTGGCGGGTGGCGAGCAGGCTGTGGACGACGGGGCCGTGCAGGCCGACCGCGCCGGTCTTGACTCGCATCGCGTCCATCAGCGGCGTGACGTCCGAGAAGCCGATCACGGGCTTGGGCTGGACGCGGTGCCACGGCACGCGGTCGAGCAAGCGAGTCACGCCGAAGCCGCCGCGCGCGGCCCACACCGCGCTCACGTCGGGGTTGGTGAGCGCGTCGACGAGGTGGGTGAGGCGCACGTCGTCCGATGCGGCCAGGTACCGGTGCGGCTGGAGCAGGTCGTCCGGTATGTCGAGCGTGAGGCCTGCCTCACGGGCCAGATCCAGGCCCGCGGCGAAGCGGGCGGGGTCGTAGGCGCCAGACGGCGCGATGATCGCGATTCGATCGAGCTTCACGCGGCGCTCCGGGTCAGCGACGGCAGGCGGTCGATCGCGCTGAACTTGCCCTTGGCGTCGACCGCGATCCCGCTCACCGCGACCTCGGGGTCATGCGTGAAGCACAGGCGCCCGTCGCGGCCCACGAGGTCGGTGAGCAGGGCGCGCTTCTCCTCCGTGAGGCGCTCGGGGAAGCGATCGTAGCCCATGGTGATCGGCACATGGACCCATGGCGCGCCGGGGATCATGTCCGACACGTAGACGACCGGCCCCGCAGGCATCGCGACCTCCAGCATCAGCAGCCCGGGCGTGTGCCCGTCCGACGTGTGGAAGCGGTAGCCCTCGCCTAGGACGTCGCTCCGCCCTGCGTCGGCGAGGACAAGGCGGCCCGAGGCCGTGAGCAGCCCTTGAAGCTCGGGGATGAACGACGCGGCGTCACGAGAGTGCGGGTGGTTCGCGCGCGCCCACGCCTCCCGGCCGACCACGAACGTGGCGTTGGGGAAGAGCAGCCGGTGCGCGGCGCCTTCGGCCCAGGGCGCGAGCAGGCCGCCCGCGTGGTCGAAGTGCAGGTGGGAAAGCACCACGACGTCGATATCGGCGTCGGTCAGGCCGAGGGCGGCGAGGCTGTCGAGGAGCACGTGATGGTCCTCGACGACGCCGTAGCGCTCGCGCATGGCCGGTGGGAAGAACGCGCCGATGCCGGTCTCACAGAGGATGCGGCGCCCGTCCTCCTCGATCAGCATGGCGCGGCACGCGAGAGGCACGCGGTTTCGCTCATCTGGCGTCAGCCACTTCGACCACATCGGCTTGGGTGCATTGCCGAACATGGCGCCGCCGTCGAGGGCCTGCGCGTTTCCGAGGAGGGTGGTCAGTGTGCGTGTCATGTCGAGCCTCTACCCCGGTGACGGGCGGGGCGATACGGAGGCCTCCTGACGAGGGATGGCCGGATGGCCGACGGACGACGCTGGTTCGAGAACACCAAGACCTTCACGGCCCGCGCCCGCCCGATGGACTCGGCCGTAGCGCCGGATCTGTGGACGCTGTGCGACAAGTGCGGCACGCCGATCTTCAACCAGACGCTCGCGCAGAACTCGCAAGTCTGCCCGTCTTGTGGGCATCACTTTCCGGTGAGCGGCGCGGTGCGCCTGCGGATGCTGTGCGACGAAGGCAGCGTGGTCTTCCACGACGCCGATTTGGTGAGCGTGGACGCGCTGTCGTTCGTGGACAGCAAGCCGTACGGGCGCCGCGTGGCCGCCTCGCGCAGCCAGGTGGGGACGAACGACGCGTTCGTGTCTGCGTCCGGCGTGATCGAGGGCATCCCCGTCGAGGTGGGCTCCTTCGAGTTCCGCTTCATGGGCGGCTCGATGGGCTCGGTGGTCGGCGAGATGATCACCCGGGTGTTCGAGCGCGCGACGGCGCGCCGTGTCCCGGCGGTCGTCGTGTCGGCGTCGGGCGGCGCGCGTATGCAAGAGGGCGTGCTGTCGCTGATGCAGATGGCGAAGACCTGCGCCGCGGTCGCGCGGCTCAAGGACGACGCGCACATGCCCTACATCAGCGTGCTGTCGCACCCCACCACGGGCGGCGTCGCGGCGTCGTTCTCCATGCTGGGCGACGTGATCGTGGCTGAGCCGGGCGCCCTGATCGGGTTCGCCGGTCCGCGTGTGATCAAGGAGACGATCGGGCAGGACCTGCCGGTCGGCTTCCAGACGTCCGAGTACCTGCTCGAGCACGGCATGATCGACCGGGTGGTGAAGCGCACCGAGCTGCGCGCGCTGCTCGCGCAGCTGCTCGGCCAGCTCACGAACGCGGCGCCTAGGGGCGCGGGCGCGTGATCACCCACCCGGTGCTCGCGTCGCTCGAAGGCTCGGGCATGCGGCTCGGGCTCGACGACATGCGCGGCTTCCTGGCGTTCGTCGGCAACCCGCAGCTGGCGTACCCGGTGGTCCATGTGGCCGGGACAAACGGGAAGGGCAGCGTGTGCACCATGGTCACCGAGGCGCTCGTCGCCGCGGGCTATCGGGTGGGCACCAACACCTCGCCGCACCTGGTGGCGGTGAACGAGCGGGTGCGGCTGGATGGGGTCCCGATTGACGACGCGTCACTCGCCGAGGCGATCGAGTCGACCGACAGGGAGCGCTGGGCCTGGGCAAAGAGCGCGGGGCTGCCCCACGCGCCGCTGACGCACTTTGAGTTCCTGACGGCGCTGGCCTTCCGCGTGTTCGCGGAGCGGTCGGTGGACGTGGCGGTGATCGAGGTGGGCCTGGGCGGCCGCCTGGACGGCACGAACGTGGTGTCGCCCACGGTGTGCGCGATCACCAGCATCGGGCTCGACCACACGGCCGAGTTGGGCACCGACCTGGCGGGGATCGCGGTCGAGAAGGCGGGGATCCTCAAGCGCGGCGTGCCGGTGGTGGTGGGGGTGATGCCGCCCGAGGCGCGCGCGGCGATCGAGGCGCGCGCGGCTGGATTGGGCTGCGAGGTGTGGAGCGCGGCGCAGCTTCGGCGCGAGCGGCGCGTGGACGAGCGCGGCGTGGTGCGGTGGACGCTCGGGACGCCGGACGGATCTCCCGGGGCCGTCACGCTGGCGATGGAGGGGGCGCACCAGGGGGCGAACGCCGCGGTGGCGCTGGGCGTGCTGCACCGGCTTCGGCGCGCCGGGTTCACGATCGACGACGCAGCGATCTCCGCGGGGTTGTCACGGGCGCGGATCCACGGCCGCATCGAGACCTTGCGCCCAGGGCTGATCGTCGACGGCGCGCACAACCCGGACGGCACGACCGCGCTGGCGGCTTGGCTGTCCGGGCGCCCTCGCGTGGGGAAGCGGATCCTGCTGTTTGGCATGGGGCGGGATCGCGACGCCCGCGCGGTGCTCGGTCCGCTGCTCCCGTACTTCGACGAGATCGTGCTGACGCGCTGCGATCATCCGAACGCGCGCGAGCCGGTCGAGATCGCGTCGCTGCTTGGGCCGATGGACGTGCCGCTGTCCGACGGCGGGCCGATCGAGGGCTGCCTCGACGAGGTGTGCGCGGAGGCTGACGAGGTGATCGTCGCGGGCAGCTTGTACCTGGTGGGTGCGGTGCGCGCGCTCGTGGGCGGCGCTGGCGCTTAGCGCTTCGAAACCAAGGCCTTCTTGGCTGCGATGGGTGGAGCGCGGCTCTGGTCCGGTGGGCCGAGGCGACCCGTCCGGGCCGTCTTCAGCGGGGCAGCACGCCTGCGCTGCGCGCGCTGCCGAGCTCGGTGGCGGTGCGGGTGAACAGGGCGTCGAGCGTGGTCTTGGCCGACACGTTCACGGCCAGATCGCCGCGGGTCTCCAGGATCGCGCGGCGCAGGCGCTCGATGCCGCCAGGCCACAGCGCGTTCGCCCAGGCGCGCGACACGACGGCCTTGTCGGTGTGCAGCAGCGGGACGTCGGATCCCGAGGCGGAGACGACGGCGTCGCGGAGCAGCTCCTCCATGAGTTCGAGCGCGGATTCGACGCGGGCCGACCAGTCGGCACGCTCGCCCTTGGTCAACGCCTCGGTGAGGTCGTAGATTCGGGCGAGGTCGCCGCCGAGCGCGTCGAGCAGGCGATCGCGGATGAGGGTGCGCTCGGTCTGCGCGCCGTCGGCCAATCCGAGCGCGATCCCGGGCGCCCCGTGCGACGCGACGGCGAGTGCGCGGGCGTCGGGCAAGCTGCGCGCGGAGAGCCACGCGGCGAGGCGGTCGACCGGGATCGGGCTGAAGCGCACGAGCTGGCAACGCGATCGGATGGTCGGGAGCAGCGCGCGGGCTCGCGTGGCGATCAGCACGAAGTGCGTGTCGGCCGGCGGCTCTTCGAGCGTCTTGAGGAGGGCGTTCGACGCGGCCGCAGCGAGCGCCTCGGCCGGGTCGATGATCACGAACCGTCTGCGCCCGCCGTACCGGTGGTAGCCGGTGGCGCGGATCAGCTCGCGCACGGCGTCGACCGGGATGACCTTGGTGGCCTTCTCCGGGTCTGGTGCGAGCGTGATGACGTCGGGGTGGTTGCCGGCCTGGATGCGCACGCACGTGGGGCAGACGCCGCAAGGGCGGCCGTCCGGCGCTTCGCAGTTGGCCATCATCGCCAGATAGGTCGCGACCGTGTGCTTGCCGACGCCTGCGGGGCCCTCGAAGAGGAGGGCGTGGTGCAGACGGTCCTCGGCCATGGCGCCGGTGAGGTGCGCCAGGAGGGTCTCGTGTCCGATCGGGGGCGGGAGAGGTGACATCCGGTCGGCGTTAACCCGGGTCAGGTCGGCTCGCGTCCATGGCTGCCGACACGTGCGCTTCGGGCGCCTTCACGGGTGGCCCCCCAGGGGGGGGCCACCACGCGACGGACTACGCCTTGATCGCGCGGGCCGACGGCGAGAGCTGCTCGATGGGGGCGTTCGCGTCCGCGTCCGGCGTGTGCACGGCGAACGGGGGCGTGGTGCCCTTGTTGCGGAGGGCGGCCTTGCGTGCCTTGCCCGCGTTGGCGCGGCGAAGCTCACGGCGCACCCAGCTCTGATTCGTCTTGCTAGCCATCTGGAACTCCTCGGAACGCGCGCGCTTATTGGATCGGACCGCCCTCGTCAAGCGTGACGGAGGATCGACACGACGGCGGTCTTGTCATCACCGCCCATGTTCGCCGTGATTCCCACGGTGGGCTGACCGGGAACCTGGTACGCGCCGCACTCGCCCTTCATCTGGCGGCAGACCTCAAGGACCTGCTTCACGCCGGTGGCGCCGACGGGGTGACCAAAGCCGATCAGGCCGCCGCCGGTGTTGATGGGCAGGCGACCGCCGATCTGGGTGACGCCGTCGCGGATGAGCGTGCCACCGCGACCCTTGGCCGCGAAGCCGAGCGCCTCGTAGATCAGCAGCTCGGTGACGCTGAAGCAGTCGTGGACCTCGCCGATCTGGATGTCCTCCGGGCGCAGCCCGGCGGCGGCGTAGGCGCGCGCGGCGGCCGCGGCGGTGACCGGCATCGAGAACAGGTCGCCGTCTTCGTACAGGTTGCCGGTGGCGACCTCGATGGACAGGATCTCGACCGCGTCCTCAGGGCGCTTGCCGAGCTTGGCCAGGCCCGCCTCGGAGACGACGATCATCGCGGCGCCGCCGTCGGACACCTGGGAGCAGTCCGACACCTTAAGGTACGGGGCCAGGTCCGCGTTGCCGAGGAACGCGGGGTTGGCGTCGCTGGCGGTGCGGGCGGTGTCGAAGGACATGCCGACGGCCTTCATGTGGGCCAGCGGGTTCTTGTTCGCGTTGGCGTAGGCCTTGACCGAGACGAGCGCGGTGTCGTCCTCGGTGATGTCGCCCTGGGCGTAGATCGCCTTGGTTCGGCGCGCGAACAGGGCCGGAAACGTGAAGTCGTCCAGGCCGCGCTGCCGGCGGTAGTGCGAGGCGCGTGCGAGGAAGTCGCCGCCCTGGCGCGCGGTGGCGGTGGTCTGGACCTCAGCGCCCGCGACCAGGGTGATGTCGGTGCCGGCCCGGATGGACTCGACCGCGGACGCGAACGCGAGGCCGCCGGACGCGCAGGCGCCCTCGACGCGCATGGCGGGCTTGAACATCAGGCCCGGGTCCGCCCCGGGGAGGGCGGCGCCCAGGTGGCCCTGGTTGTTGAACAGCTCGCCCGCGAAGTTGCCGATCCAGGATTTCTGGACGAGCTCGCCGGGGGTGCCCGTGGCGGCGAGGGCGCCGCGCACGGCCATGGTGATGTAGTCTTCAAGCGCCGGGTTCTCGCGCTGACCGAACTCCGGGTGACCCTTCCACAGGAAGTCCGGGTGCTTCTTGCCGATGAACGAGGTGAGGTGACCCCCGAGGACAAAGGCGCGGCGAGGAAGGCTCATGGGTTCTCCGAAGGCGGAACAGGCGTGGCGCCGGCCGGGGCCGGGGTGGTGACGGGGCCAGAGGCGCCCAAGGGGTAGCGCTTCTCCAAGTCGTCGAGGCGCTTGAACTGCTCCTCGATGACGCCCGTGGTGACGCCCGCGGTGCGCATGCGGTCGCGGATGTCCTTCTGGCGGGCCTGGAGCGCGGGCACGTCGGCGTTGTCGGGCGACAGGCGGGCGTCGCGCAGGCCGCGGATCAGCTCGCTCGCCTCGTCCATGAAGGCCTTGGACGCGGGGTTGTCGACCCGGGCGATCTCGCGCTTGATCAGGGTCCAGGCGCTGGACTCCATGCCGACCAGCATGGCGTCATTCTGCAGGCGCCGCTCGGACATGGCGACGGACTCGGGCCGGGGCGGGCCGACCTTGTCGCCGACCGCGCGCGAGCCCTCGCCGTCCGCCGAGCCGTGCAGGCGCGTGGGGGAGGGCTCATCCGGGGACGCCGTGACGGCGGGGCGCACGTCGGGGACGGCGCCGCCGGTGTTGGGGGACCGAAACACGATGAGCGCGGCGAAGATGCCGACGACGGCCGCGCCACCAAGGAGCAGGTTGCGGTTCACGTGAGCCTCGCAGGGGGGCGCTTCTAGCGTGCCGGGGCGCGACACGCCCGAGTTGCCCTTGGCCTGTAGATCCCAGCGGTGTATAGACGGCGTGCCGGTTCGCGATCGATCCAGGATCGAAGCGGATCGATCGACAAGAGGGCTGCTCAGGTGCTGATCGAGAATCCAGGACCAACGCCGAGGACACGATCACGCCAGGGGCACGTTTTGCGCCAGGGAGGTCACGCTTGAAGCCGCTTCTGAAGTGGGCGGGGGGCAAGGCGCGCTTGGCGCCGAGGATCGAGGACGCGTTTGGCGTCCCGTGTCGTGGGCGTCATCTGGAGCCGTTCATCGGCTCGGGTGCCGTGTTTTTGTGGCGTCGGGCGCAGGGGCACGTCGGTGAGGCGATCCTGTCGGACGTCAACGCAAAGCTGGTCGCGCTGCACTTGGCCACCCGAGACGAGCCGGACGGCGTGATCGAGGAGCTCTCGCGGATGCCGACCACGGCGGGCTGGGAGTCCGAGTACTACCGGATCCGCGACGAGTTCAACGAGGGGCCGCACGTGGGGCCAGCCCACGCGGCGCGCTTCATCTGGCTCAACCACGCCGGCTTCAACGGGCTGTACCGTGAGAACCGCTCGGGCGGCTTCAACGTGCCGGTTGGCCGCTACACCGAGGTCCACCTGCCCGACGAGACCGAGGTGCACGAGGTGAGCCGCCTGTTCCAGGGCGCGGAGATCCGGCTGTGCGGATTTGAGGAGACTATGGCGGTGGCCCGTCGCGGCGATCAGATCTACTGCGACCCCCCCTACGTTCCGCTCACCCAGACCGCGGCCTTCACGGCCTACTCGGCGGGCGGCTTCACCATGCAGCACCAGAAGGGGCTGGCGGTGGCGGCTGAGCGCGCGGCGCGGCGCGGAGCCCACGTGGTCATCTCCAACCACGATCTGCCGGTCGTGCGCGAGTATCTGTACTCGGCGTCGTCAGGCTTTACGGTGGTGGACACGCCGCCGGTGTCGCGCGCGATCAGCCGCAGCGTGCAGAGCCGCAAGCCGGTGTTTGAGGTCCTCGCGAGCATCGGTCACCCGGCGCTGCGCGTCGCGTAGGTTCGATCGTCTGGATCTCCGCCGTGTGGGTGAGGTCGGGTTAGCCGCTTGGGCATGAACCGAGACACCGACATCGTGTTGTTTGGCGCGACGGGCTTCACCGGGAAGCTGGTCGCCGAGTACCTCGCTCTTCACGCGCCGCCCGAGGTGCGCGTGGTGCTGGCGGGCCGCAGCCTGACCAAGCTGGAGGCGGTGCGGAGCGCGCTGCCGCCGCGCGCGTCGTCGTGGCCGCTGTGGGTCGCCGACAGCGCGGACCCAGCGTCGTTGGCCGCGGTGGTGTCACGCACCAAGGTGGTGATCACCACGGTTGGGCCCTACGCCAAGCTCGGGTTGGGCATGGTGGAGGCCTGCGCCGAGCACGGGACGCACTACGTCGACCTGACCGGCGAGGTGCAGTTCATCCGCGACAGCATCGACCGGTTCGACGCCCGCGCCAAGGCGACCGGCGCGCGCATCGTCCACTGCTGCGGGTTCGACTCCATCCCGTCGGACCTGGGCGTGTGGACCCTGCACGAGCACCTGGAGCAGCGCGGACGGGGCGAGAAGCTCGCGCGCACCACGCTCGTCGTCGAGGCGGCCAAGGGTGGCTTCTCCGGTGGGACGATCGCGTCGCTGCTCAACGCGCTGGAGGAGGCGCGGACCGACCGGGCGCGCCGAAAGATGATGGCGGATCCGTACGGTCTAAGCCCGGATCGCGCGGCCGAGCCTGACCTGGGTCGCGAGGGCGACCTGATGTCGATGCGCTTCGACCCGTTTGTCGATCGGTGGGTCGCGCCGTTCGTGATGGCGGCGATCAACACGCGCGTCGTGCGTCGCTCCAACGCGCTGCTCGGGCACGCCTACGGGCGACGCTTCCGCTACAGCGAGGTCACCGGCTTTCGCCGCGGGCTGAAGGGCGTGGTGTCCGCGGCCGGGCTGACCGGTGCGATGGGCGCGTTCATGGCGGCCGTCTCCAACGACACGACGCGGCCCTTTGTGGAGCGCTACCTGCCGAAGTCGGGCGACGGCCCCACGCCCGAGGCGATCCGCGACGGCTTCTTCCGCTTGCGGATCTTCGCGGAGACGGAGGGCGGGGAGCGGCTGCGCTGCCTGGTCGTGGGCGAGCGGGATCCCGGGTACGGCGAGACGTCCAAGATGCTGTCGCAGGCGGCGCTGACGTTGGTGCTGGACGAGGCGCGGCTGCCGGCGCGCGCGGGCGTGCTGACACCGGCTTCGGCGATGGGCGGGCTGCTCCGGGATCGGCTGGTGGCGGCGGGCATGACCTTCGCGATCGAGGCCTGAGCTGACCGCGCAGGGCCCCGACGAGCGTACGGCCCCTCGGCGCGCGCTGGGGGTGCTCGGCGTCGCGCTCGCGACGGGCGCGCTCACCGTATGGGCGGCGGCGATCGCGCGCGGTTCGTTCGTGTGGATGATCTGGTCGGATCGCGATCTGGTGCGCAGCCACGTCGCGCTGTCCTCGCTGTCGACCACCGGCGCTGAGCTGTCGAGCGGGCTCGGCGCGCGCGTACCGGGCGTGGCGTACCCGCTGGCGCTGTGGTCCGCGCTGCGGGTGTCCGACGATCCGGTGTTCGTGTGGCGCGCGCAAGCGGCGCTCGCGGTGTTGGCGGGCGTGGTGATCGCGCGGGAGCTCCGCGCGCGGTGGGGCGCGTGGTCGGCGGGTGTGGGGGGGGCGGCCTTCCTCGCGTCTGAGCTGGTGGTGCCGACCGTGTCGCGGCTGTGGAACCCCGGCTGGTTGCCGCTCCCGGCGGCGCTGGCGTGGGTGGCGGCGATGCGGGTGGTGACGAGCGGATCACCCGGCGCTCTGGTGCTGTGGGCCGCGAGCACGGCGATCGCCGCGCAGATGCACATGTCGGCGACGCTGTTGGTGCCGGCGCTGCTGCCCTTCCTGTTCGTGGGACCGGGCAAGGCGGCGCGGCGCGCTTGGCCGTGGGCGATCGCAGCGGCGCTGGCCTGCTACGCGCCGCACCTGATCGACGAGGCGCTGCACGGCTGGCCGAACACACGCGCGCTGATGGAGCCTCAGCAAACGGGCAGCTTGGGGAGCGGGCTGATCGGGCCCAACGCCTGGAAGAGCCTGACGGGCATGGGCGCGCTGCTGGTGGCAGTCGATCAGGAGAACGCGCTGCCGTTCTTCTCCGTGGCTGCGCAGGCGATGGCGCGCGTGCTGCTGGCGCTGGCGACGCTCGCGGGCGCGATCGTGGTCGCGCGGCCGTCGTCGTCCGACGCGCGGTGGATCGCGCGGGCGGGGCTCTCGCTCGCGCTGGTGGTGGTGATCGCCTACGCGCGCGCTCGGGATCTGATCGTGCAGGGCGGCGAGTCGGCCCGCTACATCCTGCTGTTCGCGCCAGCGTGGGCGACGCTCGTGGCGCTGCTGGCCTCGCGGATCGCGGCGCTGCGCTCTGGCGCGTTGGCGACGATCTTGGGTGCGACGTTGGCGGTGGGGCTGGCGGTCGAGGTGCGCGACGCCGACATCGCGCTGCGTGGGAACGTGCGGCACGTGACGTCGTGGTCGCGCGTGCAGTCGCTGATCTCCGACGCCGAGGCGGCGGGGAAGCTGTCGCTCGGTGAGCTCGCCGGACGGTTCGCGGTGGCGCGCCCGGATCCGCGCGTGGGCGCGTGGCGCGTCGCGGTGCCCGTGCCGGTCGACTACCTGCTGGAGCGTGAGGGCGCGGTGTTCCCGGGCTCGCTCGAGGGTGGGTGCTTCATCGCGCTCGCGGCGGTCGATCGGCGGACCGATCCGCCGTTCGACGGGACCGTGGACGCGCTGTCGACGATCTTGGGGCCAGGCATCGCGGTGCGCTCTGTCGGCGAGAGGCAGACGCTCGAAGGCGGCACGACGCTGGTGCCGTACACGGTCGACGGGCGCTGTCCGACGTCGCTGGTGCAGCGCTACCTGGAGACGCCTGAGGAGACGCTCGCGCGCGAGTCGCTGGTCCAACGACGGCCGGGCGAGTCGTTTGTGCTCTCGAGCGACGGCGGGGCACGTCGCTGGGCGTTGTGGATGGCGCCGAAGGAGGGGCGCGCGGGGACGGGGAGCCCGGTGCTGGCGCTGCTCGACGTGCGGCCGGGTGAGGGGGGCGTGGTCGTGACGCTGCACTCGAACCAGCTGCGCGGCTACGCCTACAACACGGGCGTGCTCGGCAACGCCGCCGTGGAGAAGCTGCGGCTGGTGATGCGCGATTCGAGCGGCGCGGTGATCCAGGAGGTGCCGCTGTCGGGCCAGCGCGTGGGGTGGACAGGTGAGTCGACGCCGCTGCGCGTGACGCTGCCCGCGTGGCCCGATGACGCCGTGACCGTCTCGCTCGCCGCGGACCTGCTGCCTGAGGCGGAGCCGCGCGTGTGGGACGGCGTGGCGCACACGCGCGTGTCGGTGGACGTGCCGCTCGACGCGCGGTCGGTGCAGCGGTGAGCGCGCCGTCCGGCTGGGTCCACGAGGTGCTCGCGCAGGGCCCGGAGCGGATCGGGCTGCAGGCGCTGGTGCTGGTGTGGATTGGGTCGATGATCGCGGCGGCGCCAAGGCGCTGGACGCCGTGGGCGCTCGCGTTGCTGGCGCTGATCGTGCGCCTCGCGTTCGCGACGCCCGGCGCGCTGATGGGGCGCGCATACCCGTACCAGCACTTCATGGGCTACGTCGGAAAGATCAAGACCATCCCGCTTTACGGCCAGGGCTGGTTCGCGACCATGGATTGGATGCGGCCGGTGTTCGGCGCGGATCCGTCGGGCCTGAACCGGGCGAACCTCGCCTTCTCCGTGCTCACCGTGGTTTGGCTGTGGGACGTGGTGCGCAGGCTGACGCGTGACGCGCGCGCGGCGAACGCGGCGGCCCTCTTGCTCGCGTGCCTGCCGCTGGCGGTGAGCCTGTCGCGGCTGGAGGTGCACTTCGTCCTGTGCGCGCTGCTGGAGATCACGGCGGTGGTGGGCGTGGTGCGCCACGATCGACTGGGTGCTGCGTTGACGGTGGCGAGCGCGGTGGTGCTGGCGCACGCGCGGCCCTTTGAGATCCTGTTCGCGACGACGGCGGCGCTTGCGCTCGCGTGGCGCTGGCGTGTGGCGGGCGTGGCGGCGCTGGCAGGCATCGCGGTGCGCGTGGCGGAGATCGGCGTCCCGAACGGGCATGACGGCTTCCCGAACGCGGCGCCGGATGCGTGGGCGCCGTCGACGCTCGCGCGCCAGATCTTCGGTCCCGACAGCTCGGTCGCGCTGTTCAACGCGCACGTGCATCCCGCGTGGTTGTTCCCGGCCGCGGTGCTGGGCATTGGGCTCGCGTGGCGTCGCGGCGAGCGGTCGGCGGTCGGGGTGTTCGTCTTGGCGGCGCTGCTCACGACCGTGCCCTACGCGCACATGTTCTTCCCGACCGACGTGCTGCGCTTCCAGCTGCCCGCCGCCACGTGGTGGTGTGCGCTGGCGGGGCTGACGGCGCCGTGGATCGCGTCGCGCGGGGTGGGCGTGCGCGGCGCGGTGATCGCCGCGTGGATCGGCGGCCTGTGGACGGCGTCGGCGCCGCTGCAGGGGCTGTTGACCGTGTCGGAGTTCCGGTTCTTGAGCGAGGCGCTGCCTGCGCTCCCTGCGGGCACGACGCTGCGCTATGATCCCGTGTGGGACGAGAACGGGCTGTTCGCGGCGTGGGCCGAGCGCGTGGCTCCGATTCACGCAGTGCCGCTCGACGGCGTCGCCCCGCAGCCGGGGGAGCTTGTGTACGTGGGCGTGGGCGCGCGCGTGATCGATCGTCCGCCCGGCCGTCCGGCGCCGGTGGGCCCGGCGTGCGCGGGTGAGGTGCTGCGCGAGCAGACGGTGGGCTCGTTCAGCGGCGGTCTCTACGACCTGACGACGCCCGAGGCGCCGGTGCGCCTCGCGATCGAGCGCGTGGTCGCGTGCCCGACCGTGGCGCCCTAGCCTCAGGGCTTCTGGATCCAGTAGAAGCCGACGTGCACGGGCGACACCGTGTACTGGTCGTAGACCCACTGGCGGCGCGGCAGGTCAGCCTCGACGATCGGCTCCAGCGTGTGTGTGCTGGGGTAGTCGCTGCACATCGGGCCGTCGTGCGCGCCGACCAGGCAGCTGGCGTCCCGGTAGTAGACCGTGCAGCCGGTGGGCTCGCCGGACCAGTCGCGGATGGAGACGGTGTTGAGCTGCAGGTTGAGCATAGGCGGCAGCCAGGTCGGGAACATCAGGCCCTGGTCGTTGGTCCACCATTCGTGCACGAGCGTGCATCCGGGCGGCAGCGTGGGCAGCGTGTCGCGGATGAAGTGGTACTCGGCCGACAGCGTGGACGGCTCGAAGGCCATGGGCAGCCGCGTGGCGCTGGCGGCGAGGGCGGCGGCGATTGCGCCGACGCGCGCCCATGCGAACGGGATCCACAGGTAGACCGCGGCGAGCCCGTTCGCGGCGAGCATCGCGGCGAACGGCGTGGCGGCGACCTGGTAGCGGGAGAGCGAGAAGGCGGCGCCATCGACCGGGGACCACACCGGCATCGACAGGGAGAGCCCGACCGCGCACAGCGCGACGCCCAAGCGCAGGCGCGTCGGCAGCGGCCCCGCCACCATGCCGAGGACGGTGGCGACGGCGATCGGCGGCGCGGTGTACGCCGGGTCGAAGATCAGCAGCTGCCGGTAGCCGTAGAGCCAGAGGTTGTGCTGGGTCCAGTTGGCGTTGGGGTTGCCGGTGTACTCGAACGGGTTCCAGGTCCCCGCGAACACCATGCCGTAGGTGTGGAGCGTCACCACCGCGAAGCACAGCAGCACCGCCGCGATCGACGCGCGGTGTCGCCAGGAGGTGAGGCCTTGGGCGGAGATGGCGGCGACGACGAAGACGAACGGGAGCGTCACGCACTCCAGGCGTGCGCTGCCTGCGCAGGCGAGCGCTGCGCCCGTGACGAGCGCGGGGAACCAGCGCGGTGTGCGGACGTGCAGCGCCCACGCGGCGAGCCCGATCCACAGGAAGGTGAGGGCCGGTAGCTGCTGCGCGTCGGTGTGGGACAGGCGGACGTGCGGCGAGGAGATCGCGAACAGCAGGGCCGCGGGCCACACCACCCACGCGGATACCTCAAGGACGGTGAGCCACGCGACCATGAGCACGGGGACGAAGGCGCCGGCGAGGGCGACGCGGTCGTAGATCCAGAGGTCGTTGGCGCGCCACGCGGCGGTCCAAGGCTCGACCACCTGTCCGAACGCGGCGAACCCCAGGCCGCGGTCGAACTCGGGCCAGGGGTTCCACATCGCGCCGTCAGCCCGGTTGTAGATGTCGTGCGGGGACGCGGGGGCGTAGAGGCGCGTCGCCAGAGACAGGGCGAAGAGGGCGGCCAGGGCGGCGCGCTCTCGGGGCTTCATGCCGCGCGTCACGGTCACGATCACCCAAGCGCCGCCCACCAGCGCGAGCGCGGTGCACAGCTTGAGGATGACGAGGACCACGGCGGCCAGGGTGAACGGCAAGTCTGCCCCCGCCGAGGTTCTAGCATCCGTCACGGTCCTCCACGACACGCGGCTGGGTTCGCACGATCGGGCTCGACGTGATTAGGACGGTGCACCGCGCCATGCGCCGAGGTCATCCCATGAGCGATCAGCCCGTTCCCGTAGCTCCCCGTCCGCCCGCCCCCGGGCGCTCGGCCTTTGGAATCCTGGTGATCGTGTCGGTCGTGGGCGTGCTGCTGCTCGCCACGGGCGCGGTCGCGACCTGGTTCGTGCTCAAGCGCATGGACAAGCCCAAGGTCGACGAGGCGAGCTTCCTGGAGGTCGACCTGTCTGGCGCGCTGTCGGACGTGGCGGCGACGCCCAGCCTGTTCGGCGACCCCAACGACTTCCCGCCCACCACCTCGGAGATCGCCACGGCCATCCGTCACGCGGCGACCGACGAGCGCATCACCGGGCTCTACCTCAAGCTGGACGGCGTGAACGGCGGCTGGGCGTCGTTCCAGGAGCTGCGCGGCGCGGTCGAGGCGTTCGAGGGCGCGGGCAAGCCCTGCGTCGCCTACTCGCCGTCGGTCCTCGAGAACGGCAGCTACTTCCTGGCCACGGCCTGCTCCACCATCGCGGTGGCGCCCCCGGGCGTCATGCTGGTGAACGGCCTGTCGGTGAACCTGACCTACTACAAGGGCACGTTCGACAAGCTGGGTATCGTGCCGGAGTTCGAGCACGTCGGCGCCTTCAAGAGCTACATCGAGTCCTACGAGCGTACGGGCCCCTCTGAGCCCGCCGCGCAGGCCTACGACGCGCTGCTCGACTCGCTGTTTGGCCAGCTGGTCGACGGCATCGCCCGCGGCCGTCACCTGACGCCCGAGCAGGTCCAGGCCGCGATCGATCTGCCGACGCTGTCGCCGACGATCGCCAAGTCGCGCGGCCTGATCGACGCGCTCGCCTGGCCCGACGCCATGGACGTGCACGTGCACCAGGTCCGCCAGGCCGACTGGCTCACGCTGCTCGACAAGCCCGTCAGCGACGAGGACGCCAAGGACGCCAAGCTCACCCAGCTCGACGAGTACCTCAAGGATCTGCGCGCCGACGAGGACAGCGCCGGCCCGCGCGTCGCTGTGATCAATGCGCAGGGAAGCATCGTCTCCGGCGACGACAAGCCTTCGCTGTTCGGCGACTCGGGCAACCTGACGGACGGCGCCTTCTCCAAGTGGATGGAGGCCGCCCGCAAGGACAAGGACGTGAAGGCGGTGGTCGTGCGCGTGAACAGCCCCGGCGGCTCCGCGCTCGCCGCCAGCCTGATGTGGCGCGAGGTCGCCCGCACCAAGGCCGTCGGCAAGCCCGTCGTGATCAGCATGGGCGACTACGCCGCGAGCGGTGGCTACATGATGTCGGCGAACGCGGACTGGATCGTCGCGCAGCCCGGCACGCTCACCGGCTCCATCGGCGTGTTCGGCGGCAAGTTCGACCTGTCGGGCGTGTGGGAGAAGCTGGGCATGACGCAGCACGCGTTCTCGCGTGGCCGCATGGCCAACCTGATGTCCTTTGACGCCCCCTTCGACGACGCCGAGCGCGCCGTGTTCCGTGAGTACCTGGCGGACTTCTACGGCCAGTTCATCGGCGTCGTCGCCGACGGCCGCAAGATGACCCGCGAGGCCGTCGACGAGGTCGCCCAAGGCCGAGTGTGGACCGGCCAGCAGGCCCTCGAGCGCCACCTGGTCGACCAGCTCGGCGGCCTGGACGTCGCCGTGGCCGAGGCCGCCAAGCGCGCGAACCTCACCACCATCGTCACCAAGCCGATCCCGGCGCGTCAGACGTTCATCGAGCACCTCATGGAGGGTCTGGAGGACAGCAGCGCGGGAGTGCACGTCACGATCGACACGCCTTTCTCGCTCACGGAGGAGCAGAAGGCGGAGCTGTCGGTGTTGGAGCACGTTTCGGCCGAGGGCGGGGCGGCGGCTTACTTGCCGGGGCGGCTCACCGTTAAGTGAGCCCTGGCGGGCCGGGCTGAGTTGGTGGGGGCGTCCCACAGCGCACCCTTCGGGTGGGGCTGAGTTGGTGGGGGCGTCCCACGGCGCACCCTTCGGGTGGGGCTGAGTTGGTGGGGGCGACCCACGGCGCACCCTTCGGGTGGGGAAGGTTTCGCAGACCCGGCCTGCGGCGCGTCGCTCGCCGCTCGGGCCGGGCAACCCCCTAGAACGGGCCTGAAGGCGCGATTCTCTCGCGGGTCGGCCTGCGGCGCATCGCTCGCCGCTCGGGCCGGGCACCCCCTGGAACGGGCCCACACACGCGCCTCGGACTTTCGGCGGCGCCCGGCTGCGACTTGGCCTGATCGCCGGGGCTGCGCGCGCACGGACCTTTGACGGTCCGCACGCGCGCACCCCGTCGCGGCCAGTCTCCGCCTGACGTCGTCGGAGGGGAGGCGCGCGAGTGGGCCCTTTCGGAGGGTCCGAGGAAATTGGGGCTGTCTCGGGTGCGGGCGGGACGGGCGACGCAAAGAGCTCGCGCTGCTCGCGCTGCCCGCGGCGCCCGCGCCGTCCGCGCTGCACCGGGGCCGCCGCGCCGCCAACACCCGGCAATGAGCCCGAAAACAAACCCCACGGACCCGCGATGAGGGCCCGTTGGCGCGCCCTTCGCAGCGCTGTCAGGCGCAGGCTGGCCGCGCAGGGATCTGTCGCAGCGGACCGTTTCCAGGTCCGCGGAGGCAGATCCCTGCGATC
>CANJMY010000024.1 GCA_947475315.1 Pseudomonadota bacterium
CCCCGGCAGCGATCACGATGCGCTGGAAAGCGCGATCACGATGCATTGGAATGGGCGATCACGATGGATTGGAATTCGCGATCACGATGCGTTGGAACGGGCGATCACGATGGATTGGAATTCGCGATCATGATGGAGTGGCGTATGCAGCGGCTTCGGCGGGTTGGTGTTCACGTAGCCGGGAGGGAGTTGGTCATCGTAGATCAGGGTGCACCTCGTCGACCAGCATGGCCAATAGACGAGGTAGCGAACACGCTCCCATCGTCGGCGAGCACCACCCCGGCTCGACGTCTACGACATCAACCGGAGCCAGTGGTCCTCGGTGATGGCGGCGTCCGTGGTTTCGGGTGCCATGGTTGTCTCCGGCAACGCAAACGCCGCGAGGCGGCCTACGAGGTCCGCCGGGCGTGGGCGGCAGTACACGCGGTCCAACATCTTCGTGTCGGTCCATCGGCCGATGACGCGGGCGTCGTCCTTCGAGATCCCGAGCATGTGGCAGATGGTCGCGAACGTGGCTCGGAGCAAGTACGGGTGCACGCGACGCTCGATCCCCGCGAGGCGAGCTGTGGCGACCAGAGCCTTGCCGTAGTCGGTGATCGGCTGGCGGCGACACGTGAACATGAGGCCGACAGGCTCGACGCCTGAGCGGCGGAGGGTGGCACGGTAACGGTCGACCTCCGTGCGGGCGATCGGCGTCATCGGCACGACGGCGTAGGACGTCGCCGTCTTGGAACCGCGCACCTGCATCGTGCCGTCGGTGAGGATGTCGGCCCACTCCACACGGCTCAGCTCGGACGGCCGCAAACCCTGGCCGATGGCGATGCCCCACATCGCACGTCGCATGGGGTCGGTCTCCGCCTCGAACAAGCGAGCCACTTCGTCGATCGAGAGCGGATCCTCTTTTTCCGTCTGGAGCGACGGCGTCGCCGCCCCGAAGATCGGGAAGAACTCGTGCTTGGTGCGGAGGTGCCCCTTGCGGTGGGCGAAGTTCAACATGGCCTGGTAGGCGGAGCGGTGGATCGCCTTGGTGCGCGGCGACACCGGCTTCCCAAGGTTCGGGGACTGCGTGGTCCGCTTGGGGTTCCGACGCACGACGAGGCCATCCAGGTAGGCCTGGAAGATCCACGCGTCGAGGTGCTTGAGACGCACCCGGCCGAGGGCCGACGCGTTGATGAGACGCCAGACGCGATCCTCCTTGTCGATCGTCTCGTCGGCCCCGACCCGGACGGCAGCGTCCGGCTTCTTGCCCGTGCGGCACGGCCAGTAGATGTCCCGCCAGTAGTCCGACACGGAGAGCGTGCTCAGGTCCACGGACGGCTTGCGGAGGGCGGCCATGAATTCGTCGAGGTCGTTGTCGTGGACGAGCATGTGCACGGCTCTCGCCTTGCCGCTCATCGCCGACAGGTCGGGGACGGCGATGAAGTCCCCGTGTTGCTCGTCGTCGGCACCCACGACCGAGAGGCCGGTGCTCGACACCCGCTCCCGCTGGTCGTCGGGTGTGTCGTAGAGCTTGAGGATCTTCTCGACCTGACCGGCAACGGTGATCGCCCGGACGTTGCGGAGGGCGTTCTCTGCCTGCGTGCGAGTGAGCGTCACACCTTCCACCGAGAGCGACACCGTCGTCGGTGAGGGCTTCGAGCGGACCAACACGAAGTAGGGCTTGACGCCGTCTCGCGTCTTGCGCTGCTGTTCCTTGAGGGTCCACCCGTGGGTCTCGATCTTGCTCATCCCGTCCTCCGATCCGCAGCAACTACGCGGAATGGAGAGGATTCTGCCCGACCAGAGTAACGTTACCGGTACCGGCCCCCGGTACCGTTGATCCCCGAAACGAAAAAAACGCCGCCCGAAGGCGACGTTTTTAAACAGGGGCACGGGGACTCGAACCCGGGACCTGCGGATTTGGAATCCGCTGCTCTAACCAACTGAGCTATACCCCTAGAGCCCGTCCGGCTTAACCGGTCCGGAGGCTGTCCGGCAAGCCGCCCGCGTCTGAGCCGCGGATCCTACGCGGGCGCGCCGAACCACCAGACGCCGATCGACGCCGCGGCCATCAGCCAGACGTACCAGCCGAAGTCGGCGAAGCGGCCCTTGCGGACCAGCCACTGCAGCGCGACGAGCGACGCGTAGCCGAGGACGAGCGAGGTCAGCGCGCCGGCGATGTAGGGCGCCAGGTCGGACGGGAGGTGGTCCACCTTGCGCGCCTCCAGCAGGAAGGCGCCGAGGATGGCGGGGAAGGACATCAGGAAGGACAGGCGGAACGCGGTCTCCTTCTCGACGCCCAGGAACATGGCGGTGGCGATGGTGGCGCCGGAGCGCGAGATGGCGGGCGCGATCGAGATGCCCTGCGCCAAGCCCACCAGGACCGCCGTGGAGACCGGGACCTCCATCAGGGTCTTGGTGCCGGTCTGCATGCGGCGCGTGAGCTGCAGCATGATGGCGGTGATGGCGAAGCAAATGCCGTTGACCAGCTGGTCGTCGAACATCGCGTCGAACTGCTTCTTGAAGCCCAGCCCGATGATGCCGGTGGGGATGGTGGCCGCGATCACCAGCAGCGACAGGCGCACGCCGGGGCGCTGCCAGTAGGGCAGCTCGCCCGTCACCAGGTCCTTGAGGACCATGGCGATGTCCTTGCGGAAGAAGAAGAATGCGGGGAACAGCGTGCCCAGGTGCAGCACCAGGTCGAACAGGACGTCGTCCGGGCCCACGTGGATGAAGGCTTGCGCGAGCACCAGGTGGCCGCTGCTGGACACCGGGAGGAACTCGGTGAGGCCCTGAATGGCGCCCAGGAGGATGCCACCGAGGAGGGAGGGGCCGTCGCTTGCCATGGGTCAGTTGCCCTCGGCCGCGGGCTCTTCTTCAGGCTTGGCGGGCTTGTCCGGCTTGGGGGGCGGCGCGGCCTTCTTGCGCTGCTCCAGGTGCTCCATGTGGTCCAGCACGTCCTTGGCGTACTCGCGTAGGTCGCCGCTGGCGGGCCACAGGTCGCGGAAGGACTGCTCGAAGCCGGGCATGGTGCCGCGCCCCTTCATCACGATGCGGACCAGCTCGTCGCGCGGCTTGCCGCCGAAGCCCTTGGACAGGTCCGGCGTGGGCGTGACGAGGCTGGCGTTGAGCGGGCCGTCGCCCTTCCCGAGCTCGCCGTGGCAGGTGAGGCAGTGGCGGTCGTAGAGCTGCTGACCGCGATCGGCGTTGGTGGGGATCTTGTTCGGCCAGTCCACGGCCACCGCAGAGGTGGCGAGTGCGACCAGACCCATGACCACAAATCCGACCAAGGAGCGAGACAAGTCCGCCTCCAGCGACGCGCCGCAGGGTAGCGCGCGCCTAACGGATCGTCGACGGCCGCGTGCGCGCGATCACGCGGTCGGAGAAAGCGGAAACGCCCACGAAGGCGAACCTTCGTGGGCGTTATGGCGGGATGGACGGGACTTGAACCCGCGGCCTCCGGCGTGACAGGCCGGCGTTATAACCAACTTAACTACCACCCCAAGAATGAAAAGAACCGATGGGCGGAACAGGGCTCGAACCTGCAACCCCCGGCGTGTAAAGCCGACGCTCTGCCATTGAGCTATCCGCCCGAAAGCATCAACGTCGTTAGCCGGGGCCTTTTAAACGGGCGCGCGGGCGCCGTCAAGCATCTCGCGCACAGGAAATTCAGAGTGGACGTTCGCCCGCAGGATCCGTCGACATGGGCACGGTCGGGTCCGCGTCGGGCTCGTGGTAGGCGGCCGCGACCTTGCGGAGCGGAGGGGCGGTGAGCGCCTCCTGGAGCACGCGATCCATGTGATCGACGGCGACGATCTCCAGGGCCGCCTTCACGGCGTCCGGGATCGTGTGGAGGTCCTTGCGGTTGGCCTCGGGGATGATGACGCGGGTGATGCCGCCGCGGTGCGCCGCGAGGATCTTCTCCTTGAGGCCGCCGATCGGGAGCACCCGACCGCGCAGCGTGATCTCGCCGGTCATCGCCGTGTCGGAGCGCACCGGGATGCCGGTGAGCGCGCTGATCAGCGCGGTGGCCATCGCGATGCCCGCGCTGGGGCCCTCCACGCCGCCGGGGAGGCCCGGGTAGTGGATGTGGAAGTCCTGGGTGTCGTGGAAGTCCGCGTCCAGCCCCAGGGCCGCGGCGCGGCTGCGGATGTACGTGAACACCGCCGACGCCGACTCCTTGAGCACCTCGCCGAGCTTGCCGGTGGTGATCAGCTTGCCCTTGCCGGGGACGGTGGCGACCTCGATGTTGAGGAGCTCGCCGCCGGTGGCCGACACCGACAGTCCCTTCACCAGGCCCACGTGATCGGCGTCTTCGCGTCGGCCGAAGTCGTGCTTGGGCGGGCCCAGCAACGTCTCCACCATGTCGGCGTCGACCGTCAGGCGCGTGTCGGCGCCCTCGTTCACCACGCGCCGCGCGACCTTGCGGCACAGGCGGCCCAGCTCACGCTCGAGTGAGCGCACGCCGGACTCCTTGGTGTAGCGGCCGATCAAGATCTGCAGCGCGTCCGCGTTGAAGGTGATCTGATCGTCCTTCAGGCCCGCGAGCTTGCGCTGCTTGGGGATCAGCCAGCGCTCGGCGATCGCCAGCTTCTCGACCTCGGTGTAGCCGGATAGCTCGATGACCTCGAGGCGGTCGAGCAGCGGCAGCGGGATGCCGTGCAGGCTGTTGGCCGTGCAGAGGAACATCACCTTGGACAGGTCGTAGTCCAGATCCAGGTAGTGGTCGTTGAACGACGCGTTCTGCTCGGGGTCGAGCACCTCAAGAAGTGCTGACGACGGGTCGCCGCGCATGTCCGAGGACATCTTGTCGACCTCGTCGAGCAGCAGCAGCGGGTTGGTGGCGCCCGCGCGCTTCATCGCCTGCAGGATGCGACCGGGGAGCGCGCCGATGTAGGTGCGCCGGTGCCCGCGGATCTCAGCTTCGTCCCGCACGCCGCCGAGCGCGATGCGCGCGAACGGGCGGCCGGTGGCGCGGGCGATCGAGCGCGCGAACGACGTCTTGCCGACGCCGGGCGGGCCGACGAGGCACAGGATGGGGCCAGGCTGGCCCTCGCTCAGCGAGCCGACCGCCAGGTACTCGAGGATCCGCTCCTTCACGTCATCCAGGCCGAAGTGCGCAACGTCGAGCTCATTCGACGCGCTCGGCAGGTCGAGGTGCAGCTCGGCGGCCTCGACCCACGGCAGCGCGAGCAGCCAGTCGAGGTAGCTGCGGATGACAGTCGCCTCGGCCGACATCGGGTTCATCTGCGCGAGGCGACGCAGCTCGCGCTCGGCGCGGGACTTGGCCTCGTCGGTGAGCTTCTTCTCGGACAGCTGTCGGGTGAGCTCGTCGAGGTCGTCGCGGCCCGTGCCGTCGCCCAGGTCCTTCTGGATGGCGCGGGCCTGATCGTCGAGCCACTGGTCGCGGTCGCCCGTCTCCTTCTGGCGGCGCACGCGGTTGCGGAGCTTGTGCTCCACCTGCATGAACTCGATCTCGTTCTGCAGCGCGCTGAACACCTTCTCCAGGCGCTCCTTCACGTCGAACGTCTCGAGCAGCTTCTGGCGCTCTTCGAGCGTGAGCTTCACCACGCCGACGAGCATGTCGGCCAGGCGGCCGGGCTCCTCGATGCCGTTGACGCCCATGAGCATGTCGGGCGGTGCGCTGCGGTTGATCTTCACGTAGCGCTCGACCGTGCCCTTCACCGAGCGCACGAGCGCCTCGATCTCGGGGTCGGCGGCGTCCTCGATCAGCAGCTCCTGCGCCTCAGCGCGGAAATGATCCGGGTGCGGCAGGTGGCGCAGGATGCGCGCGCGGCGGCGGCCCTCGATCAGCAGCTTCAGGTTGCCGTCCGGCAGCGCGAGCGACTGCACGACGTGGCCGATGGTGCCGACGTCGTAGAGGTCCTCAGTGCCGGGGATGGCGACGTCGGCGCGGCGCTGCGCGACGAGCAGGATCTCCCCGCCGATCTGGTTGGCCTCCTGCACCGCGGACACCGAGCGCGCGCGCCCGACGATCAGCGGGACCGGCGTGCCAGGGAACACCACCACGTCCCGGAGCGGGAGCAGCGGCATCGCACGTTCCTTGCCCCAGACGGCCATGGCCTACGCCCACTCGGCCTGGTTCTCGTACACCAGGATGGGCTCCTGCGTGCCGCGAACCACGTCTTCGCTGATGATGCACTCCTTCACGCCCTCCTTGGAGGGGAGCTCGTACATCACGTCCATCATGACGTCTTCGAGGATGCCGCGCAGGCCGCGCGCGCCGGTCTTGCGCTCGAGCGCCAGCTTGGCGATCTCGCGCAGGGCGCCGTCGGTGAACTTGAGCTTCACGCCGTCCATCTCGAACAGCTTCTGGTACTGCTTGGACAGCGCGTTGCGCGGGCCGGTGAGGATCGACAGCATGGCCGCCTCGTCGAGCTCCTCCAGCGCCGTGAGCACCGGCAGTCGGCCGATGAATTCCGGGATGAGGCCGAAGCGGATCAGGTCCTCGGCCTCGGCGCGGCCGAACAGCTCGCCGGGCGTGAACTTCTCGCGCGTGGCGGACTGGTTGCCAAAGCCCATCGCCTGCTGGCCGATGCGCGCCTCGACGATCCGGTCCAAGCCGACGAACGCGCCGCCGCAGATGAACAGGATGTTGGACGTGTCGATCTGCAGGAAGTCCTGCTGCGGGTGCTTGCGGCCACCCTTGGGTGGCACGTTGGCGACGGTGCCTTCGATGATCTTGAGCAGCGCCTGCTGCACGCCTTCGCCGGACACGTCGCGGGTGATCGACGGGTTCTCGCCCTTGCGCGCGATCTTATCGATCTCGTCGATGTAGATGATGCCGCGCGTGGCCTTCTCGACGTCGTACTCAGCCTGCTGGAACAGGTTGAGGACGATGTTCTCCACGTCCTCGCCGACGTAGCCGGCCTCAGTCAGCGACGTGGCGTCGGCGATGCAGAAGGGGACCTTGAGGAACTTGGCGAGCGTCTGCGCGAGCAGCGTCTTGCCCGAGCCCGTGGGGCCGATGAGCAGGATGTTGGACTTCTGCAGCTCGACGTCGTCACCGCGGCCGCGGCCGTCGATGCGCTTGTAGTGGTTGTGCACCGCGACCGACAGGATCTTCTTGGCCCGCTCCTGCCCGACCACGTACTCGTCGAGGAAGCTGAAGATCTCGTGCGGCTTGGGGATCAGCGAGTCGGACGCGAAGTAGTCCTCGCGCTCGTAGTCCTCGGTGATGATGTCGTTGCACAGCTGCACGCACTCGTCGCAGATGTAGACGGACGGCCCGGCGATGAGCTTGCGCACTTCCTTCTGCGACTTTCCGCAGAACGAACAGCACAGTTCCTTGCTGCTGCCACCCTTGCGACGAACGGGCGTGGTCATTCGGCTCAGCTCTTGGTGGGGGTTTCGGCCGCGACGCCGGGCTTGAAGCGCGCGTCGATCACCTCGTCGACGAGGCCGTAGGCCAGCGCGTCGTCCGCGGTGAGGATCAGGTCGCGCTCGGTGTCCTTGGCGACCTTCTCGAAGGCCTGGCCGGTGTGGAGCGCGAGGACCTCGTTGATGGTCTTCTTCCAGCGCACGATCTCGTTCGTCTGGATCTCGATGTCCGACGCCTGACCGCGCACGCCGCCGAGCGGCTGGTGGATGAGGACGCGGCTGTTCGGCAGGATGCGGCGCTTGCCCTTGGTGCCGGCCGACAGGAGCACGGCGGCCATGGAGGCGGCCTGGCCCACGCAGATGGTGCTCACCGGGGCGCGGATGAAGTGCATCGTGTCGTAGATGGCCATGCCCGCCGTGATGCTGCCGCCGGGGCAGTTCAAGTACAGGTAGATGTCCTTCTCCGGGTCCTGGGACTCCAGGTACAGCAGCTGGGCGATGATGAGGTTGGCGACCTCGTCGTTGATCGGCCAGCCCAGGAACACGATCCGGTCGACCATGAGGCGGGACCAGATGTCGTAGGTCGCGCGACCGCGGTGCGTCTCTTCGACGATGGTCGGGATCAGGTAGTTCTTGAAGTCCATGAGTGCGATCGCTCCTCGCCCGGTGGGAATGAGCAGCCCTAACGCATCTTGCGTCGGGTGGGACAGCAGGGATCGCGCGCTGTGGTGCCGTTCCGTCACGGCGCCCCCGAATCGTTCAGGGGGCGCCGTGGAACGGCTCACACAGGCGGGCGACTACTCGTCGGCGGCGTCGGCCTTCTTCTTGGTCGCGCGCTTCTTGGCCGGCTTGGCCTCGGCCTCGGCCTCAGGGGTGGCCTCCGCAGCGGGGGCCTCCTCGGCGGGGGCGGCGTCAGCCTTCTTCGACTTGGCCTTCTTGGCCGGCTTCGCCTCGGCCTCGGCCGCAGGGGCGGCCTCAGCGGCGGGCGCGGCGGCGGCGGCGGGGGCGTCGTGCGACACGACGGCCTTGCCGAGGAGCCAGTCGAGGGTCTGCTCTTCGAGCAGGCGCTGACGAAGGTCCTCGATGCCGCCGTCCTTCTCGATCCAGCCGCGGATGGCGTCGATGGTCTGGTTGCGCTCGGCGGCGATCTCAGCCAACTTGGCCTCGATGTCGGCGTCCGTGGCGGTCAGGCCCTCGGTCTTCCAGACGGACTCAAGCAGCAGGCCGCCCTTGGCCGCGAACGCGGCGCGGGTGCGGAGGTCCGCCATCTGGGCCTGGGTGAACCGGACGGTGCGGGGGTCGACGCCGGCGTACGCCTGCTGGAGCTTGAGCTCCTCGACCAGCATGCTCAGGTTCTGCTCGATCATGCTCGCCGGAACCTCGAAGGGGTTGGCGGCGATGAGGGCCTCGAGCAGGTTGGCGCGGGCCTGGTTGCGAGCCTGGTCGGCGCGGCCCTTGTCCAGCGTGCCGCGGACGTCGGCGGTGAGCGCGGCGACCGTGTCCTGACCGAGCTCCTTGGCGAGCTCGTCGGTGAGCTCGGGGGCCTGCATGGCCTGGATGCCGAGCACCTTGGCGGTGACGGACAGCGTCTTGCCCTTGAGGGACTCGTGGCGCGCCTGCTCGGTGAAGGTCACGTCGGCGGTCTTGCTGCCGTCGACCGACAGGCCGAGGAGGAAGGACTCGATGCCGGCGAACCAGGACTCGTTGCGGGTGCGGATCAGCGTGCCCGGCTCGGTGAGGACGACGTCATCGCCGTCCTTTACGGTGAGCTCGACCTGGACCACGTCGCCTTCGGCCACGGGGCGGTCGGTGACGGCGGTCAGGCGGGTCTGGCTGCGGCGGCGACGCTCGAGCTCAGCCGCGACCTCGACCTCGGTCAGATCGGACTTGGGCCAGAACACGGACAGGTTGGTGTACGTGGAAGCGACGATGGCGGGCTTGACGTCCACGGCGATGGTGAACGAGAAGTCGGTCGAGGCGGCGACGCGGCCCTGGTCGGTGACGGTCGGGCGGCCGACGGGGTCGAGGCCGTGGTCGGCCATGGCGCGGGTCCAGGACTCCTGGATCAACTCACCGGCGACGTCATCGGCGATGGAGGCGCCGAAGCGGGCTTCCAGCACGTTGCGGGGCACCTTGCCTTCGCGGAAGCCGGGCAGGCGCGCCTTGCGGCCGACGGTCTGGTAGGCCTTCTCCAGGGCGGCGCGGACGGTGGTGGCGGGCACGGTCACGGTGACCTTGCGGGCGTAGGCGTTCTCGGAGAGGACTTCGATGTTCATTCGCGTTCCGAAGACGCCCCGGATGGCGCCGGGGTCAGGAAGAAGGGGAGATGCGAGAAGGGGGAATTGAACCCCCACGGGTTGCCCCACTGGATCCTAAGTCCAGCGCGTCTGCCAGTTCCGCCATTCTCGCGGGGCGTCGGACGACGACTTTTCGGGGAGAGGAAGGTGGTGCGCCCACAAGGAATCGAACCTTGAACCTACGGATTAAGAGTCCGGTGCTCTACCAATTGAGCTATGGGCGCGCTTGACCTACAAACCAGGAGGGTGAACAGAGGGGATCGAACCCTCGACCTTCGGAACCACAATCCGACGCTCTAACCAACTGAGCTATGCTCACCGTGTCGCGTCGTTCGTGTCCCTGACGCGCCGAGCCGTCTAACGTTCTGGTGGCTGCTGGCAAGCATCTGGAACGTGGTTTGTCGTGAAACGACCTAAGACCGCGAGAACTTCGAGGTGCTCCGGAGGGGGCGCCAGGGGTGCAGGTGCGATAACTGCGGGCTGTGTCGCCCGTACCCGCCAGACCCGCGTCGTCTCCGCCCGATCCGAGGGCCGCGGACCTGCACGCGCTGCTGATGTGCGCTGGGGACGCCGCGCTCGCCCGGTACGCGTCGCTGACCGTGTCGCACAAGTCGGACGGCAGCGAGGTCACGGACGCCGATATGGCCGCGAACGAGGTGCTCACTGAGGGCCTCTCCCGCCTGTTCCCGGGCGAGGCGATCGTGAGCGAGGAGGGCCAGCACGAAGCCGCCGCCGGGGCGCGCGCAGTCTGGTACATCGACCCGATCGACGGCACGGGGGCCTTCACTGAGGGCCTGGCGCACTGGGGGCCCACCGTGTGTCGGGTGGTCGACGGCAAGCTTGACGTGGGCGCGTTCGTCACGCCGCGCCTTGGAGAGTCCTGGTTCGCGGCGGAAGGTGGCGGAGCGTGGCGCAACGGTGTTCAACTTCATGCGGCCCCCGTCCCGCCTGACCCGCGGCAGCGCAGCGTCTACATGCCCTCGCGCGCGCACCGGCTCGCCTCGCTCGACTGGCGGGGCCGCACGCGGTCGCTCGGCTGCTCGGCGGCGCACCTGGCGCTGGTCGCCAGCGGCGGCGCGGTCGCGGCGGTGCTCCCCACCTGGGCCGTGTGGGACGTCGGGTGCGGGATCCTGCTGGTCCGTGAGTCAGGACGTGTCGTCGTGGACTTGTCGGGGGCCGCGACGGATCCCATGGACGCCATCGGCGCTCCGTTCATCGCTGCGGACCCCTCCGTCGTCGAACCTTTGACCCAAGCGCTACGCGCCGCTTTGGCGCAGACCCCCAGGATCTAGATCGATGTCCGACAACGACTCTACCGAGCTGGTCACCCGCGGCTCTACCGCCCCCGCCGCCCGCTCCCGGGATGATCTGCTCGCGTCGTACCTGGCCGAGGTCCGCCGCTACCCGATCATGTCCGCGGAGGAGGAGCGCGCCGTCGCCGTCCGCTACGTGGAGACGGGCGACCGCGAGGCCGCGCAGAAGCTGGTCACGTCCAACCTGCGCCTCGTCATCAAGATCGCGTTCCAGTACCACCGGCAGTGGGCGAACGTGCTCGATCTCATCCAGGAGGGAAACGTCGGGCTGGTGGAAGCACTGTCCCGCTACGACCCGTACCGGGAGATCCGCTTCTCCAGCTACGCGCAGTACTGGATCCGGGCGATGATCCTGCGCTTCCTGCTCGACAACTTCCGGCTGGTCCGGCTGGGGTCCACGCGGGCGGGCCGCAAGCTCTTCTTCCAGCTTCAGAAGGAGCGCGACCGCTTGGTGGCCGAGGGCATTGACCCCACCGAGACCCTGCTCGCCGAGCGTCTGGGCGTGGCGCCCGCGGAGATCCGGGCGGTCGACCAGCACATGCGCGCCCCGGCGCTGTCGTTGCACAGCCCGGCGAGCGAGTCGGACGACGGCCGCACGCTGGCCGACGTCGTGCCTGAGACCACGCCGAACAACCCCGAAGAAAACGCCGCCCGCACCGAGCTGTCCGACCTGATGCGCGAGCACCTGTCGGCGTTCGCGGCCACCCTGACCGACGAGCGCGAGCGGATCATCTGGGAGCACCGGCTGCTCACCAGCGAGCCCGAGAGCCTGTCCACGTTGGGCGAGCGCTTCGGCGTGTCCAAGGAGCGCGTCCGTCAGGTGGAGGCCCGCCTCCGCAAGCGCCTCAAGGTCTTCTTGGAAGAGCGCATCGGCGACACCATCGACTTCGAGTTCGGCGGCGGCCAGGAAGAGTAGCGCGGGGCGATCAGGCCTCGCGCAGCGCGTCGACGAACAGCGGCGAGCGCAGCCAGGTCGTGCCTGCCGCGCTGGCGATGAGCCCTGTGCGCGTGAGCACACGATCGACGCGCTCCACCTCGGTCTTCGGCCCCGTGATCAGCTCGGCCAGGCGCTCTGCGGCGGTGTCCTGGGCCAGCGCGGCCTGGACGACGGTGCGGATCTCCTCGTGCGTGCTTCCCAGCGCCGCGCGAACTCCGGCGGCGTCGAACGGTCCGCCGGCCTTGGCTAGGCGCACGAGGAAGGCGGGGACGGGCCCGACGGCCTCGACGATCCAGCGGAGCCGCTCGGGGTCGCCCGGGCCGAGCAGCTCGGCCAGCATGACCACGGCCTCAGCCTCGGTGGGGTCGGGCAGAAGGCGCTCCACGCCGTGCTTGGTGTCGAGCGGGACGCCACCCCAGCGCGCGGTGACGACGATGCGGGGCATTCGGGCGACGGGCACGCGGCGGCGGACCTCGCGCCACGCAGTGACCAGGTCGCCCGACATGGTCGCGCCGACTCGGTCCGCGTCCTCCAGCACCAGCACCCGGGGCGGCGCGGTCTTGGACGCCACCAACAGCAGGTCGCGGACACGCGCCACGAACCCCTCACGGGTGGTGACCGGAGGGCCAGGGCGCGGCGGCACGTTGAGCAGGTCGGCGAGGCGGTCGGGGACGCGGCTCCACACGCCCTCGTCCTTGCCTACGGTCGAGAGGTCGAGCCGCGCGACGGAGAAGGAGGGCGTCCCGGCGCCCAGGTCCGACGCCAGGTCGTCGAGCCACCAGGAGACGGCGTCCCAGCGCGTGGTGCGGAGAAAGACGCCTCGACCCTGACGAAGCGCGACGCGCACGGCGCGGCTGGCCTTGGCCCGAGGGGTGGCACGAGCGGCGAGCGCCGGATCCACGGTTGAGGATCGGCGGCCTTGAAGCACGATCGCGCGGCGTGCGAAGCGTTCCATGGGACCCCCCGGCGGGCGTGTTTGGCGCGCGGACAGTATCATGCCCGCCACGTGGGCGAGGTTGCTGTTGCCGAACGACGATCCCGCGGCGCCGTCTGAGCGCGCTGCGACGCGACCGGATGCCGTGCCCAACGCCAGCAGTCCGCAGCTGCTGACGCACCTCCTCGAGCGCATCGCGCGCGGGGTGCGGTCGTCTCGCGCGCTGAATGAGGCGCTCGGCGTCGATCCGCGCACCGTCCGCTACTACGTCCAGGCGGGCGCCTGGCTGGGCTTCCTGATCGACGGCCCGGAGCCCGTGCTCACCGCCGACGGGCTGGCCTACGTGTACGGGGGCGCCGCCCGGCCCGAGATCTACGCCCGCGTGGTGGGCGCCCAGCCCATGGTGGCCGAGCTGCTGGCTCGGACCCGTGGCGCCACGCCCACCGACGAGCAGGTCGCCGCGGCCATCCTCAAGGTGGACCGTGACCTGTCGCCGTCCACGGTCGAGCGCCGGGCGTCGGCGCTGCGGGGCTTGATCGCGCCGTGCCTTCGCCCGGGCTTGGGCGCCCGCCTGGCCGACGAGGGGTCGCAGCTGCTGCTCCCGCTCGCCCAGATCCCGATCTCCGAGCCCGAGCCGCCCACCAAGGCGTCGGGGCGCTCGTTCAGCCCGGACGTGTACCGCTACCTGTTGTGCTACCTGCTGGACCATGGCGAGCTGACCCTGGGGCACCTCCGCGGCCTGCTCGACCGCATCGGCGCCGACGACGTGCCGATCGGCGGCTACGTGGACCTGGCGATCGCCCGCGGGGACGCGGTACGGGTGGACGAGCGGCTGGTCGTGACCGCGGGGGCCGTGTCGCGCCGCGAGGTGGCCGACTCCACCGCGTCGGTGATCTTGAGCGACGGCGGCTGGCGATCGCACGTGGACGCGCTCCGCGCCCGCGCCAAGGGCCCGACCGACCGCTGGCGCTTGTGGGATCGGCGCCTGCTTGGCCGCGACGTGGACTCAGAGACCATCGAGGTCGAGCTGCGACGGGTGCTGCGCGACCGCGGCCTGGACGGCTGGCCCCGCGCCGTGGGGCCAGCGCCCGCCCGCACGCCGGCCGAGCCGGTCGCGTTCCTGGACTGCTGGGATCAGCAGGGTCTGGTGCTGGCGCTCCCGCCATCGCTCGCGCAGCTGTGGGAGGGCGTGGCCGGGGTGAACCGCCACCTCCGCAACGCCCGCCACCGCGCCGACGCCGTCGGATCGCCGACCCTGGCGGTGCGCCCGAGCGTGGTGCACGGCGGCGTCCTGCACCCCGGCGAGGCGCTGCCGCGGGCGGTGCCGGACCTGCGCTCGCTGCGTGTGCGCGCGCTGCGTTCCGCGCCGTACCTGGCGATGACGACCGCGTTGTTGCTGGCGCATCGCACCGGTGAGGTCGCCGGGGAGCTGCGCGCCGAGCATGGCGGCTGGGTCGTTCGCCGGCATCGCACGTCGTGGGGCGAGCTGCTGGAGGTGTGCGACGCCTTCGCCAAGTCGCGCGGGTGGATCCCGTCGCGTCGGGTGCGCGGAGGCCTGGACGCCCGCACGCTGGTGTCGCTGCTGGAGCGCCTGGGCGTCGCGGTCGTGGCCGACGACCGGCTGGTGCTCGACGACACCTTCTTTGTCGCGCTGCGGGGGGAGGAGGACGAGGTGCCACTGCGCGACGGGCTCGCCCGGCTGGGCGAGGTGATGGCGGCCTACCTGGCGTCCACGGCGGAGCGGGCGTGAGCGGGCCCGAGCGACCCGAGCCCCCGCCAGACCTGCCGCTCTTCGTTTACGGCACGCTGATGACCGGGGGCGCCGCGGAGGGAATGATCGGGCGCAGGCGTCGGGGCCCCGCGTGGACCCGCGGTCGCCTCTTCCACCTCCCGGCCGGGTACCCGGCGCTGCAGCAGGGCGGGAGCGGGAAGGTGTTCGGGGAGTGGGTCGACCCGGTCCCGGCCGCCCGGCTGGTCCTGCTCGACCAGTACGAGGGGGTGGACGAGGAGCTGTTCAGCCGCGTGATGATCGAGGTGTCGACCGACACCGCGACCTTCCCCGCGTGGGCGTGGGTGATGCAGGACCCGCGTTTGCGCGGCGGCGTGCTGGTGCCGTCCGGACGCTGGAGATCCGTCGTGCGCAGGTAGTACGGCGAAAACCCGACAAGATACGCGAATGCCCGCCGTCATTGACGTTTCGGGCCCATTGGTGATAGCGTCGCCGTGGCGCGTAGAGGGTCTCCGCCTCGAACGTCCCAATCTGGAGTCGCGCGGATGTCCAACGCTGCTGACAAGACGAGCTTGCACGCAATCCAAGAGCAGCTCAGCGCCGTGCTCGAGGAGCGCGTCACCGAGTTGATGTCGCACCTGAAGTCCTCCCAGTCGCTCGTGCGTCAGATCGCGCGTACGGAAGAGGAGATCGAGCGTCATCGGGTGCTCTCCGAGCGGCTCGCGACCGAGCTCGGGCCGCTTCGCGCCGAGGCCTCGCGCCTCTCCGCGGAGACCCACGCGCTCCAGGCTCAGTTCGACGATGTCGCCGGCAGCGTCGCTCGCCTGAAGGAGATCCGCGAGGAGCTCCGGATCCTCGGACTGGCACAGGGCTGATCGCCCCGCAGGGCTGTCTGTCCCCCTGAACTGCGCTGCGGAGGCTTAGGTGAGCTCGATGACCAGCGTTGCGGACGACCTGAACGCGATCCTCGCGGGAACTGAAGCCATGCTTCGCGCGGTGTGCGCGGAGGCGTTGTCTCCGGCCGCTGTGATGCGCGTGGAGCTGGAGTCCTCCCGTCGGGCTCGCGCGTTCTTGGGTTCGGCCACGGTCGACCGCCGCCTGTCGGTGTCGCCCGGCTGGTCGGATCTGGTGGAGTCGGGCGAAGCGCTCGACCTTCTGCTCGCTCGCCTGGCGCCCGTCCCTGGCGCCGCCGCCCCGCGTCCGCTGCCTGAGGCCGTCACCGCCCGCTCGCCCTCAAGCGCCGCCCGCCTCGAGCGCGCCGCCGACCCGCTGCCGGTCCGCGCACCCGCTCGCGCCCCGGCGCCTGCCGCATACGTGGCGCCCGCTCCGCTGCCCACGCCCGCCGCGCCCGCGCCGGACCCGCTGGACTCCTGGACCCCGGCCCCCGCGCCCGCGGAGTCTTGGGTTGTGGGTCTGCCGGTCGACGAAACGGAAGCGGAGGAGCAGCCCGCCTACGACTCGATCAGCTGGGACTCGGCGCCTGCGCCGGCCCCCGCGCCCACGCCCGCCCTCAGCTACCTAGATGAGGACGACGAGGCGACGGTGGTCGGGGCCGCGGTGGACCCGGCGTCCGCGCCGGTCCAAGAGCCCGCCCCGGCCGACGCGTGGTCTGAGTCGCAGTGGCTCAACTACGAGGAGCAGCCCGAGTACAGCGGCGGCGAGGCTGACGACGACACGCCCGTCTACTCTGACGACGCGCTCCAGTACGTCACCTACACCGAGCCCGACCCGGGCAAGGTCGAGATCAAGGTGCCCGTCGCGGTCGAGGATCTGCCCGAGTGGGCGCGCCCGATCGAGAAGGACGAGGACACCGATGCGTCGGCCACCAAGCGCCCGCTCAAGCCCAAGCTGGCCCAGCGCTTCGCGCGCGGCGCGGGCGCCAAGGTGTCGGAAGAGTACGAAGAGACGGGCGGCCCGTCGACGCTGACCGAGCCCGACGAGGAGTGGAGCTCCTTCCAGGGTGGTCAGGCGGCCCAGGCCTCCGAGTCGACCACGGCCGATGACTCCGATCGCTACTCGTCGCTGCGCGGCGAGCGCATGCACATGGACGACCTCCCCGTCGCCAAGACCACGCCGTCTCGCAGCGAAGGTCGGAGCGGCGCGGCGGCCATCCAGCTGGCGGCCGATGGCTCGTCGCGGGTGCTGGGCGCGGACGACGAGGACGAACCGGCGGACATTGAGCTGGGCGACACCCGCGACTACGGCGACGACGAGGCGCTCGAGGACGACCACACTGGTATCCTGGGCGTCGGCGTGCTCGAGTACGACGACGACGAGATCGAAGAGCTGGACGAGGTCGACCCGATCGAGGGTCCGATCAACACGCTCGACAACCTCCCCGGCGCGCCTGAGCTCACGCCCGCCGAGGTCAGCGCCCTGCTCGGCAAGGCCGAAGACGCAGGCCGTCGCAACATGGCCGAAGGCGCGCTGCTCTACGGCGACGTGCTCGACGCCGAGCCCACCCGCGTGGACGCGCTGATCTCGCGCGGCCGCTTGTACCTGGATCTGGGCGACTTCCCCGCGGCCGTCAGCGACTTCCTGAAGGCCGAGGGCCTGCAGCCCCGCGAACCGGACGTGCAGGTGGCGCTCGGCGACCTGTTCTACGGCCGCAAGGACTACGGCAAGGCCGTGTCCTACTTCAACCGCGCGCTCGCGATCGATGGCGACCACGCCGTCGCGCTTGCCCGCCGCGGCATGGCCCACTACTACCGACGCCAGTTCTCGGCCGCGATCGAAGACCTGGAGCGCGCGCGTCAGCTCGACTCGTCGCTCGCCCACGTCGACATGTACATCTCGCGGGCCAAGAAGAAGAACTGACCGGCCGCGCCGCCTGACCGCGGCGTCGTCTCGTCCGTTCCCGAGGATCACGAGCGGCCTCTCGCCGCCCGCGACTCGCGCGCTCTCGGCCTTGGGCCTACTTCTCGGGGAAGTAGTACGTGCCCTGCGCCTGCACCGCGCCGTAGTAGTACTGCAGGTACTGCATGGCGGTGGGGACGGCGCCGGCGGCGGAGATCTCGACGGGGTCGTCGTTGCGGCGCTTGAGCGTCGGGTAGAGCTTGATGCCCAGGCTCACTTCGCTGAACGCGAGCGGACCGCCTTCGCGGCCCAGGTCGCGGACGTGGAAGTTAGACTCGACGAACACGCCGACGGGCTTGGCCGCGCGGATGGTGACGTTGGCGCCGCCGATCAGGGCGACCGTCTCCTGCTTGCGGGTGCCGATCTCGGCGCCGAACGACGCCTGGATCTGGGCGGGCCCGATGATCTTGCCGAAGCCGATCTGCGGGCGGACCTGGAAGAAGACCGGGTTGAAGTTCATGCGGATGTCCGCGATGAGCGTCGCGACGAGCTGGTCGCGTGTGGACTTCACGAACGCGTACCGCGCGCCGGCCTCCACGCCCCAGCCCGAGTACCGGCCCGACACGCCGCCGTGGACGGAGACGTTGCGCAGGATGGCGTGCTCGTAATCGATGTTCCCGGCGAAGTAGCCAGGGAAGCCGAACTGGAACCCGCCCTGGATCTTGGTGCGCGGGTTGAGGTTGGGCATCTCCAGGCTCTGGGCGAACAAGATCTGCTTCTTGTCAGCGTCCGCGCCCGCGCCCGGCGTGTTGGCGTCGGACTCGTCGTACTCCTTGGACAGGAGCAGGTCGATTCGGGCCTCGATGCGCTCGCGGTAGACGGAGTTCGGGTACTCGTCGAGGTAGGCCTCCCAGGCCATGACCTCTTCGTCGTTGGGCAGGTCCTTCATGTCGGCCTGCTTCTGCTTATAGATCGTGGCGTTGTCCGTGCCGGGCGCCAGGATCTCGCCGCGCGTGTCGTGGGCGTCGCCCTCGAGGAGGTCGTCCTCGGCGCGCTGGCCCTGCTCGTCGACGGTGTCCAACCGGTTGGCGTCGTCCTCATCGTCGTCGAGCAAGTCTTCGTCGTCCGCGGGCGCCGAGGCGGGCGGGGTCGCGGGCTTGGGCGCAGGCTTGCCCGGCTTCGCCGGAGGAGGCGTCGCGGGGAGATCCTCGTCGCCGAGCAGGTCCTCGTCGTCAGCGTCCTGCGCGTGCGCGATGACCGGGGCGACCACGATGGACGCGAGGAGCATTCCGAGGACATGACGCCGCATACGATCCCTCGTCGATAGGGGGGCCCCGGGAGGATAGGCCGGTGATGGTGGCGAGGCAAGGAACCCCGGGTGCACACTGACGAGCCAATGACGAGCGGGCGTCCGGAACACCCGGCTCCCGGCCTCCCCGGCGACCTCCCGACCCACCATGTGGAGGCGGCGGAGCTGGTCCGTCGGCACCTGGTGGTGCTGCGCGGGGGCGTGTTGTTCCTGTCGTCCCGGGATGGCGCGGCCCTGGTGAAGTGGCTCGACGACGGCGTCCCCGTCGCGCGGATCCTCTATGCGCTGGAGATCGCCGCCGAGCGCCGACGCCGCCGCAGCGACCGCGCGCCGCTTCAGCTGACGCACGCCAGCCGCTACCTGGGCCGTGAGCGGGTGCTGGTGGTCGACGAGCCCGCGCCCGCCCTGGTCGCGGACGCCGACGCGCACGTCAGCCTGCTCCGTTGGTTGGATGACATCGGCCGCCCGCTTTGCGCCGAGCGCTTCCCGACGCGCTTTGCCACGCTGCGCAGCCAGGTGGCGGGCCTGCCCAGCCGCGCGCCGCGTGCGCTCGCCGCCCAAGTGATCGGCCTGCTGGCCGAGTTCCAGGGCCAGTGCTGGGAGGACCTGGGCGACGCCGGCCGGACCGTCTACGAGCGGGCCGCGCTGGCGGGCCTGGGCGACCTCGCGGACCTCTTCGCGGAAGACGAGATCGCGACGTTGACCGAGGAGCACGCGCGCGGGTTATTTCGCGCCGGGCTCGTCGGGTTGGATGCGGCGGCTGTCTTGCACGTGGTGGGCTTGTGACCAGCGGTCCTGTGACACGGTTGATGCACCCGAGCGCCAAGCCGAAGTGCCCTCGCTGCGCGGGGCTAGGCCTGGACGTGATCGCCGTCGGTCCCGTGCTGCGCGCGGTGCCCTGCGTCTGCGTGGCTGACCCCTGCGTTGCCTGCCGCGGCAGCGGGTTCGTGGCCGCGGGGGAGGGCCCGCTCGCCCCCCGCAAGCGCTGCGCCTGTCAGCTGGTGCTCGCGCGCGGGCGTATGTTCGACACGGCCACGCTGCCCGGTCGCTACGTGAAGGCCCGCCTCAAGGACGCCCCGCGTGACGGCGGCATCGAAGCGCACCGGGCGGCGCTGCGCATGTTCCGCGAGTGGAACAACGAGCCCTCCCGCGGGCTGGTGCTCTACGGCGACGTTGGCCGCGGCAAGACCCACCTGGTGGTCGCGCTGCTGCGCGCGCTGGTGCTGACGCACGGCGTGTCCGCGCGCTTCGTCGAGTTCACGCACCTCGTCGCCGACCTCAAGGCCGGGATCGAACGCGGCAACATGAATGACATCCTCGACCCGCTGGGGTCGGTGGACGTGCTGGCGATCGACGAGCTGGGCAAGGGCCGCACCACCGGCATGACCGAGTTTGAAGGCACCATCCTCGATGAGATCGTGTCGCGCCGGTACAACGCGATGAAGGCGATCGTCGCCACGTCCAACTACGCGCCCCCCAACGACGACAAGGGCGAGTCCGAGACCGACTCGCGCACCGGCGTACGGGTCGGCTCGCTTGTGGATCGGGTGGGCGAGCGTGTGTACTCGCGGCTCGTCCAGACCTGCGACTTCGTCCGGGTGGCCGGCGCCGATCAGCGCCAGCTCCTCAACCCCACGCTGATGCGCTGACGGAGACATGCCTTGAGCGGTCCGATCGACACCACGCGCATCCTGACCTACCCCACGGTCGGCCCCGTCCCAGACGCGGACTCCGTCGCCACCTGGCTAGGTGAGCAAGGTGAGCCGTTTGAGGTCGACGACAGCGGCGTGCTCGTACTGCGGGCGCTGCCGGTCCGCGTGGTGGTCGACGACGGCGTGCGCGTGCACGTCGAGATCACCCCGACGGTGCCCCTGACGCGGCTGGTGCTGCTGCTCGCCGAGCTGGGCGCGCATCTGCGCGCCGAGATCCGCCTGGCGGGCGTGGGCGTGGTCGAGCGGGCCGACCTCTGGCTGCGCTTCGCCGACCTCCAAGATCGGCTCCGCATCGTGCTCGCGCTCGCGCGCACTGAGGGCGCCCACGTGGACCGCGAGGACGTGCTCCGCGGCCTCTGGTCGCTGCTGGTCGCAGTGGGCGGCAAGCGCGACCTGCGCTGGGACCCGCACCGCGCCGCCATCGTCGAGGTGCGCGGCGTCGGCACGCCGGGCGGCCTCACCCCGTCTGAGGCCGCGTGGCATGACGCCAGCGTCGGCGTCGGCGACTCGGTCGCGGTGGCGATCGAGACGGACATGCACATCGTCGCGTGGCGCTGGCTCCACGAAGCCTGGCCCAACCTCGCCGGAGACTGACTCATGATCCTCGGACTCGACCACATCGCCATCGCCGTCCCCGACTTTGACACCGCCATCCGCCGCTTCGCGAGCGACCTGGGCATGACGTTCGAGGGCACCGAGGACGTCGCCGCGCAGAAGACGCGCACCGCGTTCTTCCCGGCGCCCGGCGCGCGCATCGAGCTCGTCCACCCGCTCGGCGGTGAGGGCGCCATCGCCACCTACCTGGAGAAGCGCGGCGGCGGCTTGCACCACATCGCGTTCCGCACGGACGACCTGGACGCGGACGTCGCGCGGCTCAAGGCGCTCGGCTACCGCTTCACGACCGAGGCGCCCACCGCGGGCGCGCACGGCAGCCGCGTGATCTTCGTTCACCCCAAGAGCGCCGACGGCGTGCTCATCGAGCTGGCCCAGCACGCTGCGGGCGCGCACGAATGAGCGTGCGGGTGACGGCGGTCGGCGAGGGCACCAGCCTGTTCGATCGCAAGCGGCGCGCGGGCCAACGGCTCGTGATCGGCTTTGAGGCCGCCCACGTCACCGACGACCTGAAGCGCCTGATCGCCGACATCCGACCCTCCGGCTTCATCCTGTTCAAGCGCAACGTCGAGGAGCCCGCGCAGGTGCGCGAGCTCAACCGCGAGCTGCAGAGCCTGACCGACCCGCACCGCCCCGCGCTGCTGTCGGTCGATCAAGAGGGCGGGCGCGTGCAGCGCATCCGCGAGCCCGCGACCGTGTGGCCGCCGATGCGCGTGGTCGGCCAAGCGGAGGGCATGACCGCGGACATCGCCACGGCGATGGCGATCGAGCTGCGCGCGATGGGCTTCAACCTGGACTTCGCCCCCGTGGCCGACGTCGACAGCAACCCGGCCAACCCCGTGATCGGCGACCGCTCGTTCGGGCGGGAGGCGGCCGAGGTCGCGGCGCACATGCGCGCGTTCATCCCCGCCATGCAGGCCCAAGGCGTGATCACCTGCGCCAAGCACTTCCCCGGCCACGGCGACACCAAGGTGGACTCGCACTTCGACCTGCCGATCGTGGAGGAGGAGCTGCCGATGCTGGAGCGGCGCGAGCGCGTGCCGTTCGCCGCCGCGGTGGACGCCGGCGTCGGCTCGATCATGACCGCGCACGTGGTCTTTCCTGTGCTCGACGAGGAGTGGCCCGCCACGCTGTCATCGCGCGTGGTGCCGCGCTGGCTCCGCCGCGACCTGTCCTACGACGGCGTCGTGTTCTCTGACGACCTCGAGATGAAGGCCGTCGCCGGGCGCTGGGACGTGCCGACGATCGTGCAGCGCGCGACGATGGCGACGGTCGACGTGCTGCTCTGCTGCCGCGACCCCGGCCTGCAGCTGGAGGCGTTCGAGGCGATGGTGCGCGCGCAGGAGGACGACGCCGCGTTCGCGCGCGCGTGCGAGGACTCCGAGAAGCGCGTCCAGGCCATGCGCGAGCGCTACCTGCTGGGGCTGCCGCCCGCGCCTCCGCTGTCGATCGTGGGCTGCGCCGAGCACCGCATGCTGGCTGAGCTGGCGCGTCAGCGCGGCGGGTCATGAGCCCTCAAGCGCCAGGCCCGGGTCGGGTGGAGCGCGTCGCGGGCACGCTGCTCGGCGTGGGCATGGTGGTGTTGGCGATCGCGCGGCTGGTCGAGGCGCGCTTCGACCACCGCATCTGGGCGGACCGCGAGCTGATGCGCGGCGCGCACTTCTTCGACGAGTGGCCGACCACCGGCGCCGAGCTGAGCTACGCGGTGGGCGCGCGGATCCCCGGCGGCGCGCTCTACCTGCTCGTCGCGCTGGGTCAGGCGATCCACGACAGCCCGACGAGCGTGCAGCGCCTGATCTACGGCCTGGACACGCTCGGCGCGCTCGCGGTGGCGTGGGTGGTGGGGCGGTCTGCCGGGCGGTTGGCGGCGGCGGCGACGCTGGGCGTGTGGCTCGGCGTCGCGGTCGTGCACGAGGGCCTGGCGCAGATATGGAACCCGGCCTTCATGCCCGCGTTCATCGCCCTGGCGATGGTGGGCGCTGCGCGCGTCGCCACCCAGCGCGACCCTCGCGGCTGGATCGGCGTCGGCCTGGGCCTGGCGCTCGCCGCGCAGCTGCACCTGAGCGCCATCCCGTTCGGCGGCACGCTGATCGCGCTGACGCTGCTCGCGCGCACGCCGGGCAGCGTGCGGTGGTCGGGCTTCGCCGCGCTGGCGGGCCTCGCGACCTACGCGCCGTACCTGATCTCCGAGTCGCGGGACGGCTGGCTCAACACGCACATGCTGATGAACCAGCCGCACCTGAGCCACACGGTCCCCATGTGGCTGCACGGCCAGCGCTGGGCGGACGCGGTGCAGCTGCTCCCGGCGCTCTCGCTGCAGCAGTCGGCGCCGTGGATGCCGTCGTGGTCCCACGCGGCCGCGTGGCTGACCTTCCCGACGTTCGCTTGGGGCCTGTGGCGGAGCGCGCGCGGCGCGTGGGCCGGCGACGCCGGCGATCGTGGCCTGTTCGTGATGATCGGCTCGATCGTGCCCACGGCGGCCTACATGTTCGCCGACCCGTACATCGCCACCGAGCCTCGCTACTTCTTCGTGTTCGTGCCCGGGCTGGCGGTGGGCTGCGGCGTCGGTCTGGCCGACATGGTCCGCGTGCTGGAGGCCCGCAGCGCCGCGCTCGCCGCGGCCTTTGTGCTGGTGCCGATCGGCGCGATCTTGTCCGCGTCCACGTGGTGGATCCCCGACCAGGGCATCCAGGAGCGCGCGATCGAGCGCTACGAGACGGCGTTGGACCAAGCCCGCGCCAAGTCTGGCTGGACCTGGACCGAGCTCGCAGGCCGCACGGTGATCGTCGGCGCGGACACGCCCGGCGCGTGGCGCGCGTCGTTTGGCATGGACGACATGCTCCGCCGTCACGGGGGCGTGTTTCCGGGATCGCTCACGCCGCCGTGCGGCATGCTGCTGCTCGACGGTCAGTCGTCGGACGAGGTCGCCAAGGCGATCCCCAGCACGGTCGAGGTCGGCCCAGCGGGCTTCACCTGGATCGAGAACAGCCTGCTCGCGGCGGACGTGCGCTGGGTGGTCTACGACCCCGGCACGCCGCTCTGCCCGACCGCGATGATCGAGCGCTACCGAGACCTGCCCGCCGAGGTGGAGCTCCGCGCGGTGGCGCCGAGCCTGCCGCTGGGCGCCGCGGCTTCGCTGCCGAGCGCCGACCCGGCGACGCAGCGCTGGGCGGTGGCCGTACCCGCGGATCCGTCGGGCGGCGTGCTGCCGATGGTGGTGGGCGTGGGGATCACGCGCCGCGGCGACGCGCTCGACGTCACCTTGGACAGCGCCCAGCTCCGCGGCGAGTCGTTCAACACGGGCTGGTTCGTCCCGGCGATGGTCGACCACCCGCGCCTGCGCGTGGACCGCCCCGACGGCACGCAGGAGGAGGTCGCGATCGTCGACGGCCACCTCGGCTTCCGGGCGGCGTCCACGCCGGTCGCCAAGGCGGTCTCTCTGGCGGCGGGCCCGGGCAAGCTCACGCTGGTGTTGGACGTTCTGCACCAAGTGCAGGGCGCGGCGTGGCCGCTCGCGAACCCGAAGTCGACGCGCTTTGAGATCCCGCTGACGGACTCGGTGCCCTGAGGCTACGGCGCCGACGCGGGCGGCGCCTGACCGAACACGAACCAGATCGCCGCCACGAGCACGAGCACCGCAAGCCCAATCAACAGCGGCTGCGTCTTTTGCCACGCGACGGCGGCGACCTCGTCGATGGCGCGCTCGACGTCCGGGTGGTTGCGAACGTACAGGTCGACGCGATCCTTGGACTCCTTGAGTCCGAGCCCGGTGGCCTCGCGCACGATCTTGATCGCGTCGATCTTCAGGCCTTGGCGAAGCGCGGCGATCGCCTCGGGCGGCAGCCCTGCGTCAGTTCCGGGGGTCGAGGGCACGGCGGCCTCCACGAGGCTGAAGACGTTGTATCGCGCTTTTAAGCGAACCTGTCGACCGTCGTTGGGAAGCGGCGGAGCTCAGCGCCCGGACGCCGCGTCCGCGTGCAGGCCCTCGACCTCGTGGCGCAGCGCCACCAGAATGGGGTGCGACCAGCCGTCTTCGAGCGCGGTGACCACCGACTCGTAGTACCAGAGCGTGCCCACCTGCTCGCCGCGGAACCACTGGAAGACGCGCGGGCCGTGCATGGCCAGGTCGCGGCGGATCATGCGGCAGTTGTGCAGCTTGTCGGCGGCGCTGATCAGCTTCACGTCGTCCGACGCGTGGTGCAGGTGCGCCAGGTAGCGCTCCTTGCGCTCGCGCCACGGCGGCTTGGGCTGCTCGTTCGAGTCGGTCAGCGCGATCACCAGATCGGCGACGCGATCGCCCCACCGATCCCGGAGGACCTGCGGCGCGGAGCCATCGATGTCCTCCAGCCAGTCGTGGAGCATCGCGGCGATCATCTGATCTTCGTCGCCGCCGTGCTCGGCCACCAGCGCCGTCACGCTGAACAGGTGCGAGATGTACGGCACGCCCGTCGCCTTGCGGAACACCTCACGGAACTCGGCGACCGCGAACGCGACCGCCTCGTCAAACCGCGTGGTGTAGGGGCGGTCCATGACGCGCTACGCGTCGCCCGCCGTGCTGCGGATCTTGAGCACGTCGAGGTCGCGCTGGGGGACCTCGCTCGGGGCGTCGGTCATCATGCACTGCGCCGACGTGGTCTTGGGGAACGCGATCACGTCGCGGATGGACTCGGAGCCGGTGAGGATCGCGATGCAGCGATCCAGACCGAAGGCCAAGCCGCCGTGCGGGGGCGCGCCGTGCGCGAGCGCGTCGAGCAGGAAGCCGAAGCGCTTGGACTGGTCCTCAGGCGTGATGCCGATCGCCGCGAACACCTTCTGCTGCACGTCGGTGTTGTGGATTCGGATCGAGCCGCCGCCGATCTCCGAGCCGTTGCACACCAGGTCGTACGCGTCCGCGAGGATGTCGCCCATCTTGTCGGTGTTGAGCCAGTCCATGTGGACGGCGCGCGGCGACGTGAACGGGTGATGCATGGGCGTCCACGCGCCCTCCGGGTCCTTCTCGAACATGGGGAAGTCGACGACCCAGCAGAACTTGAAGACGTCGGCCGGTATCAGGCCGAGCTCCTTGGCGACCGACACGCGCAGGCGACCCAGACCCGGGTTCACCGCGCCCTTGTCGCCCGCCGCGATCACGACCAGGTCGTGCGGGCCCGCGCCCAGCGCGGTCAGCAGCGGCGCCGCAGACTCACCCTCGGCGATGATCTTGGCGGCCGGGCCGGTGAGCGTGCCGTCGGCGGCGACCTTGCCCCACAGCAGGCCGGTGAGGCCGTAGGACTTCACGAACGCGGTCCACGCGTCCAGGTGCTTGCGGCTGGTCGCCTCGGCGGCGCCGGTGATGACGAAGCCCTTCACGATGCCGCCCGCGGCGAGCGCGCCCGCCACCGGGGCGAACGCGCTGTGCGCCACGGCGTCCGTCAGGTTGGACAACTCCATTCCAAAGCGGATGTCCGGCGCGTCCACACCGTAGCGGGCGATGGACTCGTGGAAGCTCATCACGGGGATCTCGGGGATGTCGAAGTCGCGCGACTCCTTCCACATGGCGCGCGCGATCGACTCGGCGACGCGCATCACGATCTCGCGCGTGGAGAAGGAGATCTCCAAGTCGATCTGCGTGAACTCGGGCTGGCGGTCGGCGCGCAGGTCCTCGTCGCGGAAGCAGCGCGCGATCTGGAAGTAGCGGTCGTAGCCGGCCACCATCAGGATCTGCTTGAAGAGCTGCGGGCTCTGCGGGAGCGCGTAGAACTGGCCGGGGTGCACACGGCTGGGCACCAGGTAGTCGCGCGCGCCCTCAGGCGTGGCCTTGGTGAGGATGGGCGTCTCCATTTCCAGGAAGCCCTGCGCGTCGAGCACGCGGCGGACGGCGAACACGGCCTTGTGGCGCATGATCAGGTTCCGCTGGAGCTCCTGCCGGCGAAGGTCCAGGTAGCGGTAGCGCAGGCGGACATCCTCGCCGGCGTCGACCGGGCCCGACACGGAGAAGGGCAGCGGGCGGGTGGCGGACAGGATCTCCACCTCCTCCGCGACGATCTCGATCTCGCCGGTGGGCATGGCGGAGTTCGGCTGGTAGCGCGCGACCACCTCGCCCTTGACCTGGATGGTGTACTCCTGGGCGAGCTTCTTCACGGCCTCGCGGGCGGCCTCGGGGCTGCGCTCGTCGACCGTGATCTGCACCGTGCCGTAGCGATCGCGCAGCACGATGAACGCGACGCCGCCGCGATCACGGACGTTCTGGGTCCAGCCTTGCACGACGACCTTGGTGCCGACGTCCGACGCGCGAAGCTCGCCGGCCGTGTGGGTGCGCTCGATCAACATGGGAGTCCTCTCAGCGGTCGGGGCGGGTATCGCGGCGGCAAGGCCGCGGCGACGGGGGAGCGGCGTCCGGCGGCGGGTCGTCGACCGGCGCGGCGCGGCCCGCTTGGGGGCCAGGGGCCGGTGTTCGCCCGGGTCAGTCCCGCAGCGACGCCCCGGCGCCCCGTCCGTCCTGGGTTCGCTTCGTCCAGCCCTGCTTGTCCAGCCACTCCAGCCAGGGGATCGTGGTCCGGCGGGTCAGCCCGAACTGGTCTCGGAACTCGGCCGGGGTCAGCGGCCTGTCGTGGCCGTCGAACCAGGCGGAGAGGCCGTCCCGCAAGGCCGCCAGCGCGCGCGCGCCCACCCAGCCGAGGCCGGCGACCCGCACGACCGCGCCTTGGTCTTCGAGCAAGCGCAGCAGGGCCTCGGTCGCGGGCTCGGGGAAGGGCTCGCGCAGGTCCTCGGACGCGACGCCCTCGGCGCCCGCGGCCTCCACCGCCTCGCCGATCCGGGCCTGGAGCGCCTGCTGCGCCGGGGTCAGCGCGACCTCCCAGCCGACGACGCGGACCAGCGGCCCCTCCAGCGCCACCGCGCCGCTCGTCGCGACGCGCTCCAGCAGCGCGTCGAAGGTGGCGTCGCTCAGGTTGGCGAGCCGCTCGCGGCGCAGCTCCCGCCGCGCGGCGCCACGCGCGAGCGGGTTCTCCACGTGGAAGCGCAGCAGCGCTTGGGTCACCAGGGTGATCAGCCGCGCCACGACGAGCTCGTCGAGCACCCGGTCCCCGAGCGTGATGCCCGCGGCGACCGCCGTGCGCGCGCGCCACTCGGCCACCGGCATGCCTACCTCGCCGACGCGCTCCAGCCACACGGCCACGTCGCCCGCGTGCAGCCGCGCGAGCTCAGCGCCCCAACCCTCGCGTGCCTTGCGCGGCATGCGCGTCGCCCACGGGTCGACCACCTCGCCGCCGCCGAGCGTGGTCGCCGGGGAGGCGCGCCGCAGCACGAAGCGGTCGCCGGGGCAGCAGGGCAGGGGAGAGTCCAGGCGGAGCTGCGCGTAGGCGGTGTCGCCGTCGACCAGCAGCTCGCGCGCGTCGGCCAGGTGCAGGTGCCCGTCGCGCTCAGAGGTGCCGAGCAGCAGGCGGACGGGGGCGCCGTCGAGCATCGCCACCTCGTCGGACACGTGCCGGTAGTGCACGTCGATCACCGACACGCAGGGCACCTCGCCGAGCACGACGACGGCGCCGCGCGTGAGCTCCTCGCGGTCCAGGCCCGCGAGGTTGAGCGCGGCGCGCACGCCGGGGCCGACCTCGCCCACCTTGTCGCCGTGGACCTGCACGCCGCGCACGCGCGCGGTCGCGCCGTCGGGCAGGATCCGCACGCTGGCGCCGTCCTTGAGCCGCCCGCCGATCGTCGTGCCGGTGACCACCGTGCCAAAGCCGGGGCGGACGAACACCCGATCGACCGGCAGTCGGAACGCGCCGTCCGCCGTGCGAGGACGCAGCGGCAGCCGGGTCAGCGCCTCGCGCAGCGCGTCGAGCCCCGCGCCGGTGACCGAGGACACCGGGAGCACCGGTCGGCCTTCGAGGAAGGTCCCGCGCGTCAGGTCCTCCACGTCTGCCGCGGCGAGGGCGAGCATATCCTCGTCGACCTGATCGGCGTGCGTGAGCACCACCAGCCCATCCGGCACGCCGAGCAGCGACAAGATCGCCGCGTGCTCGCGCGTCTGCGGCATCACGCCCTCCGCCGCCGACACGATCAGCATCGCCGCGTCCACGCCGTGCGCGCCTGCCGCCATCGTCCGCACCAGCGACTCGTGACCCGGCACGTCGACGAAGGCGACGCGCGTGTCGCCCAGGTCCAGGTGCGCGAAGCCCAGCGCCACCGTGATCCCGCGGGCCTTCTCCTCGGGCAGCGTGTCCAGGTCGATGCCGGTCAGCGCCTTGATGAGCGTCGTCTTGCCGTGATCGACATGACCGGCGGTGGTCACGATCACCGTGCGGCGGTCCATGCGGGCTCCCGAACAAGGCGGTAGGTCATATCCGCGTCGACCCATGGAGGGTGAATGTCGCGTGCCCCGATCTTTGCGTTGCTCGCGTGCGCCTGCTGGGGCGGCGGCTCGCCGGAGTCACGCGAGGTGGCCGACCTCAAGCGCTCGCTCCAGACCTGCATGACGTCTCAGGTCGACGCCGCCGGACCGGACCTGGAGACCATCGCCGGCTGGTTGACCGCCGCCGGCGACCCGCCCGAGCGCCTGGGCGAGGTGCTCCGCGTCGCCGCCGACGCCGACGGCCACCGCTACGGCGTCACCGTGCAGATCGACGCCGAGCGCCGCCTGGTCTACCTGGCGACCACCGGCCTGATGACGCTGCAGGACACGTCGGGCGACGCGGGCGTGGTCAGCCTGCTGACCAACCTGGCGACGCTCAACTACGAGACGATGCAGGGAAAGCTCCAACTCAACCCGGCGTCGGGCGAGGTGGTGCTGTCCATTGAGCTCGAGACCGACGACGGCTTGGGCCAGCGCACATTTGGCGCGGCCCTCAAGTCGCTGAAGGAGTCTGCGACGTCGCTGCGCCCCAAGCTGGTCAGGGCGGCGACGTCAGCCGAGCTCTAGTCGACTACTTCTTCCAGAAGTCGTCGCCGATGGCCTCAACAGGGCAGTTCTCGAGCGCTTCGTAGCACTGCGCGAGCTCTTCCTCGTTCGTGGGCTGCTTGAAGCAGATGTCGTGGTCCTCGTCGTCCGACATGCGGAAGTTCTTCGGGGCGGCATCCGAGCACACCGAGCAAAGGATGCACTCCTTGTCGACGTAGAAGCCAAGGCGCTTGCCGCCGAGGGTCACTTCACCGCCGGCGTTGTCTTCCCAAGCATTGGACGGGGTTGCCATGTCTGATCTCCGAGCGTTCGAGGCCGGTGGGCCAGGCCGGGGTTGAGGGTGCGCCGATCGTCGGCGCGTTCGCAGGGTGCGGCACCTAGCCTGTTCCGGGGCGTGCGTCGCGTGAGACGACGGTTACGGGGCGGGTTCGCAGGTGACGATATGACCCTCGAGCAGATCCTCGAAGACTTCGAAGCGCTGGAGCCCGGCGAGGAGCGCTACCGCTACCTCATCGATCTGGGGAAGGATCTCCCTGGCCTACCCGACGACCTCAAGGTCGAGGAGAACCGCATCCTCGGCTGCCTCTCCCGCGTGTGGCTGGTCGCCGACCCCGTGGATAACGGCGTTCGACGCTTCCATCTGCGCGCCGATAGCGACGCGTTCATCGTCCGCGGGCTCATCGCCATCGTCTTGGCGATGTACCAGGACCGGACTTCGACCGAGATCCTGAGCGTAGATCCCAACGCGATCTTCGCGTCGATCGGGCTGGACCAGCACCTGTCGATGGGGCGGCGGAACGGGCTACACTCCATGGTGCAGCGTGTACGCGCGTTGGCTGCCGCCGGCTGATTATTCACCTTTGTGGCGGCGTTGCCTTGGATGCGGGGCTTGGCATGCCTCATGGGGTTGCGGTTTTTTGGGTGGGAGCGTCCTACCGCGCGCCCCTGCGGGGCGGGGCTGCTTGTGGGGGCGTCCCACTTCGCGCCCTTGCAGGGCGGGGCTTCGGGTGGGGACGTCCCACTTCGCGCCCTTGCAGGGCGGGGCTCTCTCGCACGCCCGGCCTGCGGCGCGTCGCTCGCCGCTGGGGCCGGTCACCCGGGACAGCGGGCCCTTTGGCGCGCCCCTCGGGAGGATGCGGCGACGTCCGGCTCCGGCAGGCCTGATCGCAGGGATCTGCCTCCGCGGACCTGGAAACGGTCCGCTGCGACAGATCCCTGCGCGGCCAGCCTGCGCCTGACAGCGCTGCGATGGGCGCGCCAACGGGCCCTCATCGCGGGTCCGTAGGTTTGTTTTCGGGCCCGCTGCCGGGTGTTGGCGGCGCGGTGACGCCCGGGGCGGAGCGCGCAGGCCGACCGCGCCCGGCCCCGCCAGGCACCGCCAGGCACGGACTTCCCCCGCGTCGCCCGTGCTGCCGACACCCGCCACACCCCCCAAACCCCACGGACCCTCCGAAAGGGCCCGCTGGCGTGCCGCCCCTTCGACGACGTCAGGCGCAGACTGGCCGCGGCGGGGTGCGCGCGTGCGGACCGTTAAAGGTCCGTGCGCGCGCAGCCCCGGCGATCAGGCCAAGTCGGAGCCGGGCGCCGCCGACGATCCAAGGCGCGCCTTCGGGCCCGTTCTAGGGGGTTGCCCGGCCCGAGCGGCGAGCGACGCGCCGCAGGCCGGGTCTGCGAAACTCAGCCCCACCCGCAGGGTGCGCGGTGGGACGCCCCCACGCCAAGCCCCACCCGCAGGGTGCGCGGTGGGACGCCCCCACAATCAGCCCCACCCGCCAGGGTGCGGCGCGGGCTGACCCAGCAATGACCTATTCGCTGGGGTCGAGTCCCTCAGTCTCCGCCTTCCGCTCCCGCCCCATCAACGCCGCCAACGCCACCTTCGCCGGCCGCCCCTCGTACAACACCGCGTAGACCTGCTCGACGATCGGCATCTCCACGTCCATCTTCCTCGCCAGGTTGTACGCCGAACGGGCGGTAATGACGCCCTCGGCCACCTGACCCAGGTCATCCAACGCCGTCTGCAGCGTCTTCCCTTCACCCAGCGCAATCCCGACCCGCCGATTTCGGGACAGGCTGCCGGTGCACGTCAGCACCAGATCGCCCAAGCCCGCGAGCCCCATCATCGTGAGCGGCTCGCCGCCCATGGCGACCGTCAGCCGGGTGATCTCCGCCAGCCCGCGGGTGATCAGGGCCGCGCGCGCGTTCTGGCCGAGGCCCAGGCCGTCGGTGATGCCGCAGGCGATCGCGATGACGTTCTTGAGCGAGCCGCCGAGGCAGACGCCGATGACGTCGTCGGTGTGGTAGACGCGCAGCCCGCCGCCGTGGAAGGCGTCGGCGACGGTCGCGGCGGACGCCTCGTCGCCGGCGACGACGACGGTGGTGGGGCGGCCGGCGGCGAGCTCCTCGGCGAACGTGGGGCCGGAGAAGACGGTGATTGGGCAACCTTCGGGCAGCTCCTCGGCGAGCACGGAGGACATGGTCTCCAGCGTGCCCTCCTCAATGCCCTTGGTGGCGCAGCAGATCAGCGTGCCCGGGAGGATCGACGACTTGGCGCGTCGCATGACGCCGCGCAGCGCGTGGGACGGGACCACGGTGACCAGCAGCTCGGCGTGGCTCGCGGCCTCGGCCAGATCGTCGGTGGCGCGCAGGTTATCGGGCAGCACCAGGTCCGGCAGGTAGCGCGGGTTGCGGCGGAAGTGATTCATCTCCGCGCAGCGGTCGGGGTTGCGATCCCACAGCAGGACGTCGTGGCCCAGGCGGGCGAGCTGAACGGCGATGGCCGTGCCGAACGAACCGCCGCCTAGGACCGTGGCCGCTCTCATCATGGTCGTCGCGCTCCCCGTAGAGACGTCATCCTACCCACGCCGGTTGCCACGTCGAGGGTTCAGGCCATAGGGTCGGGCACGGATTGGGGGGACGCGGCGTGCTCATCGGGATCTCGATCACTCGGGCGACCAGCGTGGAGGCCACTTGGACCACGCTGTCGTTGGCGCGCGCGGCGCTGGTGCGTGGTCACCGCGTCCGCTTCGTCGAGCCGTGGGACTTCGAGGTCGACGACCGCGGCAGCCTCGTCGCGCGTATGCACGCGTTCGACTCGCCCAAGACCACGCCCGAGGAGATGGCCCGCGACCTCAACGAGCGCGAGGCCGAGCGGCGCTATGTCCGGCTGGACACGCTCGACGTGTTCCTGATCCGCGCCTCCCCGTTTGACGCCAACGTGCTGGCCTTCGCGTCCATGGTGAAGGACCAGGGCGTGCCGGTGGTGAACGACCCGGCTGGGCTGCTCGTCGTCACGCACAAGGGTTGGCTCGCTTCGCTGCGGGATGTCTCGACCCCGCCCACGCTGGTCACCCGCAGCATGACCGCCGCCAAGCTGTTCCAGGAGAAGCACCGTCGACCCTTGGTCCTCAAGCCGGCCCGCGGCAGCGGCGGGCGCGACGTCCACTTGGTCAAGCGCCGCGACGTGGAGGAGCTGGAGGTCGCGTTCGCGGCTGTTCGGGCCACGGGCGACCACATCGTCGTCCAGACCTACGTCGAAGAGGCGGAAGAAGGGGAGAAGCGGCTCGTGTGGATGGACGGCGAGGTGCTCGGTGGCTACCTCCGCCGCCGTGGCCCCGGTGAGTTCCGGCACAACCTTGCGCAAGGCGGGATCGCGGAAACGACGAAGATCTCGGGGGTCGATCAAAGTGTACTCGCTCTGCTTACACCCCACCTGCTCCGAGCGGGAGTTCGGATAGCTGGCATCGACATGATCGGGCAGTTTGTGATCGAGGTGAACGCTTTGAATCCGGGCGGCGCGTACCACGCGGACCGCCTCCACGGGACCGACATTTCGGGTACCATTGTCGAGAAACTCACCCGTTCGGGTGGTTTCGATGCCACGAGGACGCCGCCATGGGATCAGCCCGACCCCTGACCAAGAAGAACGTCGCCGAGCGCCTGGCGCGCGGGCTCGACCTGCGCGAGGCCGACCTGCGCGGGATCGACCTGTCGGGCCTGAGCTTTGACGGCGCCGACCTGTCCCACGCCAAGATGGCGATGTGCAACCTGTCGAAGGCGACGTTCCGGAACACCAACCTGTTCTCGGCGTCGCTCTGGCAGTCGGACCTCAAGGACGCCGTGTTCGACGGCGCCATGATGGAAGAGGCGGACCTGGATCTGGCCGATCTGGACGGCGCGACCTTCCACAAAGCCCAGGTTCGCAAGACCATCTTCCCGGCGGGCCGCGTCGAGTGGCTCGAGATCGAGCGCAGCATCCGCACCGGTCAGCGGGTCACGATGAACCGCAACCGAAAGGGCGCCTGATTCGGGCGTGACGCACAGTTGACGTAGAAGCGCGTAAGGTGACGGAACCGCGCGTCGTTGGCAGGGTCCACCCCACAAGGTGACCGATGCCCACCGCGACCGCACGAGTGATGCCACCCGAACCCACCCTCGACGAACAGCTGGTCCACCGTTGCCGTCATGGCGACCGGGGCGCGTTTGCCGAGCTGGTCCACCGCCATCAGGGCCGGGTGTTCGGCCTGTGCCTGCGCTGGCTCGGTGACCCCGTCGCCGCCGAGGAGATTGCCCAGGACACGTTCCTGTCGGCGTGGCGCGCGCTGCCGGGCTTCCGCGCCGAGGCCCGCTTCGACACTTGGCTGCGCCGCATCGCCGTGAACAAGTGCAAGAACCGTAAGGTCTACGGCTTCCGCCGCGGCCACGGCCTGCACGACTCCATCGACGTGCTCCCCGGCGAGGACCGGCCCCGGCTCCAGCTGGTGCACGGCGGGCCTGCGGCCGACGCGGGCATCCACCGCGACCAGGCTGACGCCATCGTGCGGTCGGCGCTCGCGACGCTCCCGGACGACCAGCGCGCCATCGTGGTGCTCCGGGACGTGGAAGATCTGGACTACGACGAGATCGCGGACATCCTGGAGATCCCGCGAGGGACGGTGAAGTCGCGCCTTCACCGCGCACGGACAGCGCTGGCCCTCGTGTTGTCGGCTAGGCTGAACCGAGAGGACGTGTTCTAGAGGAACGGATGCGGGAAGACGAACGAATCAGCGCACACCTCGATGGTGAGCTCGATGAGCTCCAGTCGCGCAGGTTCGCCCGCGATTTGGACCGCGATCCGGAGCTCCGCGAGGCCCTCGACGCCCTGCGCGACAACCGCGCGCGGCTGCGTGGCTTGGCCGACGATCGCGCCCCGGCGGGCTTCGCCGACCGCGTGATGGCCGACCTGGACACCCAGGAGGGCCCGCAGGTCCCGGCGCTGCCCTGGCGCGCCTTCGCGCTGGCCGCCGCGGCCGCGCTGGTGCTCTGGGCCGCGCTCCCCGGACACGGCCTGGTCGCGGATCCGGCGGCCGCGCCGCCCGCCCGCGCGCCGGTGTCGACCGACGGCTCGTACTACGCGGTGCTCGCCTCGCAGGCGTACACGCTCAAGCCCGCCGCCCTGGGCGCGCGCGGCGACGGCCTCCCCGACAGCGCCGCAGACCTTCGCAAGGCCGTGGAGGCCGTAGGGGGTCGGTTGGACGGCGTCGGCCCGACCTACACGTTGGTCGTGCCCACCGCGCGCTGGGCTGAGGCGCAGAAGTCGCTGGCCACGGTCGGTGCGCTGACGCCGAGCGGCGGTCAGGTCCCGTTCATCGGCCAGGTCCGCGTCACCGTCTCGCTCACGCCCTAGGCGGCGCGTCGACGGTTCGGTCCGTCGATGGGACTGGGCGCCCGAACAGACGAAGCCCCGCCGACGCATGCGCGAGGGCGGGGCCGGGACGACGCGCCGAGATCAGCCGCAGCTCATCCGGCCGCCGCGGATCACGCAGCGCAGATCCTCACCGGTGGGCGAGACCTGCAGGCGCGCGGTCATCGGCACGGTGCCGTAGAGCGTGACGTCGCAGGTGCCCGAGCCGCTGTTGAACGTGGCGATGTTCTCCGCCAGACCCAGCGCGTGACGCTCCGTGCCACCGCTGCACGACATCGCGACCTCGGTGATCGGCTGGTCGGCGTCGATGCGGATGCGGGTGCGCGCGGGCGCGGTCCACGTGGCGACCGGCGTCGAGAAGTCGCACCACTTGCCGAGCAGCTCGCTGGTGTAGGCGATCTCCGCGTCGCCCTGCAGGCCGCCGATCGCGCGGCGGTAGTCCTGGAAGGCCGCGCCGCAGGCGTCGTTGCCCATGGTGTGCGCGACAAGCACGTCGGTCCACTTGATCAGCGCCATCGCCTTGCGGACGTCGTGCGGATCGCTGCGGAGCGCCGAGCCGATGGTCCCGTTCCAGGTCTGGGCGCGCGCAGCACCCGTGACCGGGTCCACCCAGCGCGCGTTGAAGGTGATCGGCGCGTTCGGGTCGAGCACGCCATCGCGCACGGCCAAGTCCTCCAGGAACACCTGCGTGGCGCCCGCCTGGAAATTCACAGGCTGCACGTCGACCTCGGTGCGCGACGACTCCTCGCCGTAGAACTTCTCCATGCCAAGCGACGGCGGCAGCGTGAGGCTGAAGTGCACGTCGTGGGCGATCGTCTGGACCAGGCTGTCAAAGCCGCGGTCGAACAGCCGGTCGACCACGCGCTCGCTGCCCAGGAACACATAGGCGCCCTTGCCCTTTTCGGTGATCTTGTTGAGCACGTCGTCGCGGAAGTCGCTGCCGACGCCCACGCCGGTGAGGCGGATGTTGCGCGAGTCGAGCGCGCGGCCGATCTCGCTGACGGTGTTCGGGTTCACGTCGCCGGTGTTGAGTTGCGCGTCGGTGAAGACCATCACGCGGCCGGCGCGATCGGCCTCAGTGTGCGACAGCGCGACGCCGTAGGCGGTGTGCAGACCCAGGTCCAAGTCGGTGCTGCCGCGCGGCTGCATCTCGTCGATCAGGCGACGCAGCACGCCAATATCGTCACGGCCGACCACGAAGTTCTCGAGCGGCGTGCACGCCTCATGGTCGAACACGACCAAGTCGACGCGGTCGCCCTGCTGCAGCCGCGACGTGGCGATCTGGAGCGCGCGGTGCGTGTAGTCCATGCGGCCCTCGGCGCTCATCGAGCCGGAGCGGTCGACGAGCAGCGTCAGGTCGAGCGCGGCGCGGGGCGGGGTGGCGCCCTGCACGGTGAGGGCGAGCGACAGGCTGTCGCGGTCCTTCTGCTCGGCGCTGGCGTGCACGCCGAACATCTCACCGCCCGAGGCCGGGCTCGCGTCGAACGTGAAGTAGTTCAGCAGCTCGTGCGGGCGGATCTGATCGAGCGTGAAGCCCGCGCCGCGGTCGAGCGCGTAGAGCAGGCGCTGGGCGCTCGCGAGGCTCATCGCGTCGTCGTTCGACAGGTAGATGGTGCCGCCCCAGTCGACGCGCGGGCCCGGTGCGGGGGGCTGGAGCCAGCCGCCGCGGCGCGCGGGGCCGTCGTCGAGCTCCGCCACCGGCGCGGCGGGTCGGCTGTTGTCGTCGCGGCCGCCGACCGTGGCGCGCGCGGGCGAGTTGCCTGCGACCTGGGGTGGCTGGGCCGCCCCGCCGCCGCCGACGCCGCCCGGACCGCCGGCGCCGCCGAGCAGCCCGCCGGAGCCCAGGTTCGCCCCGCCCTGGGGGCCGTACCCGAGGCCGCCCGCCGCGACGGCGTCGCCGGCGCTGTTCGACGCCTCGGCGACCCCCTGAACCTGCGACATGTCCGGCGCGGGCGAGGCCATCGGCGGAGGCGCCGCCTTTCCGCGCGTGACGGCCCCGCCGCCGTAGCCTGAACCCGACCCCGAACCCGAGGCGGTGACGGTTCCGTAGGCGCCGCCACCGCCCGTGCCGCTGCCGGACATGCCGTAGCCGCGGGGGCGCTCCTCGCGGTCCACGTCCACCAGGCACTGCTCGCGCACCACCATGGGGGGCAGGTTGGTGACCGGGTGCGAGACCGGCATCACCGCGAGCCCAGGCGCGGGCACCGGGATCATCGCGAACGAGGTGGGGGCGCCGTACGGCGTGAAGCCGGGGCGCGCGTCCGCGGCCTGGCCGCAGGCGAGGTGGACACCGAACAGGGCGATCAGGACGACGGTCTTCTTGGGTCGCATAGGGCCTCCGTGCGACCCTTCAACGAACGGGTCGCGGCGCCCTTACACAGACCCTAGATCACTTCGACGGTGCGCTGTTGGACCAGACCTCACCCTTCCAGGTCTTCACGCGCACGTCGGTGCAGCCGGACGCGTCGCGCCAGTCGCTCTCGATCATCTTCTTGTAGGTGTCCCAGCCCTCGTCGGGCGAGATGCGCCGCGCGTCGGGGTCGGACATGAACCAGTCGTTCGAGTAGTCCCGGCGATCGAGCTGCGGCGCGTCGGACAGCAGCGAGCTCGACATCAGGTCCTGGCAGGTGGGGAAGCCGTCGCGCTGGCGGCGCTCGCACATCGGCACCTCGCGGTGGTCCGTGCAGGAGAACGCGAGCGAGCCGGGCGGCACGCGCCAGATCGCCTTGCTGCCCTCCCACAGGGCGAACGTCTCCTGGAGCGGGATGATCTCCAGCTTGTCCGCGTGAATGTAGACCTGGTAGAAGTCCTCGAGCTTCTTGTACCGGATCACCAGGTCGCGTCGGCCAATGATGTTCGGATCGAAGTCGTAGGTGGCGACCGCGGGCGCGGGGCTGTTGATGCAGTCGCCGCCGGGCAGGTAGGGGTCGCCGATCTTGAGCGTGACCCGCTTGCCCTTCTCCTCGACCACGGTGTCGAGGCGGGTGTTGGCGCAGGTGGTGTTGTCCGGCGTGTGAATGACCACACGCGGGCGCGCGCCGTCGAACGCGAGCACCTCCTCCATGGACACCAGCAGCTTCACGCCTGGCGGCAGCACCAGGTGACGGGCCGGAGGCGTGGCTGCAACCTCGACCTTCTCCTGCTTGGCCGCGTCCAGCTCCTCCTTGGAGTACCCACCCCAGCACACCGCGCGGGCCTTGGGGCCGCGGGCCGCGCAGGACTCGCCGTTGCCCGCCGCCACGCCGCGCGCGTCGCGGATGCCGTAGCTGCCGACCACCAAGCCGTCGTGCGAGCTGATCGCGCCCAGCTGGCCGAAGCGATCGTCGCCCCAGCAGGTGACCTCGCCGCCGCCGCTCATGGCGCAGCCGTGGCCCCAGCCCATGGACAGCGCCACCAGGCCGCGCTTGTCGACCACCACGTGGGGCGTGGGCTTGGGCGCGTCGTCGAGCGGGGCGGCCCCCCAGCAGATCACGCCGGCGGCGTGCAGCACGCAGGTCTGGTTGCCGCGCGCCTCAATCGCGCGCGCGTCCGGCGGGAACCCGTACTCGACCGGCATCGGCGGGAGCGGCTCGCCGTTGCCCGGCGGCTCACGACCGATCTGACCCTTGGAGTCGTCGCCCCAGCACAGCGGCGGACCGTCGTCACGCAGCGCGCAGGTGTGCGCGTAGCCCGCGGCCACGTCAACGATCGGCGGCATGCCCGGGATGGGCAGGGGGCGCGGCGCGGTGCGGAGCCCGTCCAGTCCGAGCTGCCGGTAGAGGTTGTTGCCCCAGCACGACAGCGTGTTGTCGGTGGTGACGGCGCAGGTGTGGGTGTCGCCGAGCGCGATCGTCCGCACCGGGCCCAGGTCGACCACCTTCAGCGGCGTCGTGTGGACCTCCAGGTCGCCCGCGCCGAGCTCGCCCACCTGGTTGTCTCCCCAGCACCACAGCGACCGGTCGCGGCGGATGGCGCAGGTGTGCGCGGAGCCCGCGACGATCGACACGACGTCGGTGAGGCCCTGGACGGGGCGAGGGTACGAACTGTCGTTGAACGAGCCGTCGCCGAGCTGGCCGCGGTCATTGCGACCCCAGCACCACGCGGCGCCGTTCGCGTCGACGCCGCAGCCGTGTGCGTCGCCCAGCGTGACCTGGTCGAAGGCGACGTCGGGGTCCTTCCCGCGAGGGGGAGCCGCGACCGCGAGCGAGATGAACAGGAGCGACGACAGCACTTCGACCTCCGCCCGGGTCGGTAACACCGCGCGGACCTGCAAGCGTCCGGCGGCGCGTACGGGCTGGTCGTGTGAAGCTGACGCCCGGAGGTTGTGTGGCGCCCAGGCACATCGTGTTGATCGGGGGCGGGCACGCGCACGTGCAGGTGCTGCGCCGCTGGATCATGCGACCGCCGCAGGACGCCGTCGCCACCCTGGTCGTGGATCGGGCTGTCGCCGTGTACTCCGGGATGGTCCCCGCCTGGGTGGCCGGTGAGGTGCCCCGGCAGGCCCTACAGATCGACCTGCGCCCGCTCGCGCGCCGCGCGGGTGTGTCGATCGTGGTCGGGGCGGTGGAGGCGATCGACGCGGCCGCCCAGCGCGTCCAGATCGCCGGTCGAGGCAGCGTCCCCTACGACATCGCTAGCCTGGACGTGGGCTCCACGGTCGCGTGGCTCGACGTGCCCGGCGTGCGCGAGCACGCCATCCCCACGCGCCCGATCGGCGGCTTCCTCGACCACCTGGAGCGCGACCTCGTCCGTCTGGCCGAACGCGCGCACGTCGACTTGGTCGTGGTGGGCGCCGGGGCGGGCGGCGTGGAAATCGCCACCTGCCTGTCGGCGCGCCTGCGGGGCATGGGCAAGACCGTGCGCTGCACGCTGCTCTCGGCGGCGTCGGATGTGCTGCCGGGCGCCGCACCGGGTGTGGTCGCCAAGGTCCGGCAGGCGGTCGAGGCGAGGCAGATCGAGGTCCGCGCCGACGCCCGCGTCGCTCGCGTCGAGCGCGACGCGGTGAGGTTTGAGGACGGCAGCGCGCTCCAGGCGGACATGGTGGTCTGGGTGACGGGCGCGGTGGCCCACCCGTGGATCCGCGCGTCCGGCCTGCCGACAGACCCACGCGGCTTTGTGCAGGTGCGCGACACCCTCCAGGTCGTCGGCCACGACACGCTCCTCGCCGCCGGGGACACCGCGTTCCTGGTGAACCACCCCTGGGTGCCGCGGGCCGGCGTGTACGCGGTCCGTCAGGGCCCGCTGCTCGTGGACAACCTGGACGCGTGGCTGCGCGGCGCGCGGATGTCCGAGTACAAGCCGCAGTCCGACTTCCTGTCGATGCTCAACCTGGGCGACGGCACCGCGACCGTCGCGAAGTGGGGCGTCGCATTGCACGGCGCCTGGGTCTGGCGCTGGAAGATGCGCGTGGACACCCGGTTCATGCAGGCCTTTCAGGTGCTCGGGCCCGACGGGGGCACCGACACGGCGTTCGGTCGTATGATGCCCGAGATGCCACAGGACATGGCCTGCGGCGGCTGCGCGGCCAAGGTCGACGCGACCACGCTGACCGCCGTGCTGGGCGAGGACGCGACGCGCGACGACGCCGCGCGCGTGTCGATGGGCGGCGGGCAGATCGTGGCGTCGGTCGATGGCTTCCCGCCCTTCACCGACGACCCTTGGCTGGTGGGGCGCTTGGCGGTCGTGCACGCGCTCAACGACCTCTACGCCAAGGGCGTCACGCCTCGGTCGGTCCTGCTCACGCTCGCCGTCCCGGATCACTCAGCACCCCACGTCTTGGAGGGCCTGCTGGCCGGCGCGCGCGCCAGCGTCGAAGCCGAGGGCGTCACGCTGATCGGCGGACACACGGCGACGGGCATGTCGATGTTCGTGGGCGTCACCGTGCTCGGCGACGGCGGGTGGTGGTCGAACGCCGGGGCGAAGGTGGGCGATCTCGTCGTGCTCACTGGGCCGATCGGGTCGGGGCTGCTGTGGCGCGCGGACGGTCTGGGGCGCGCGCGCGGACCCTGGATGGACGCGCTGATCGCGACGAGCGTGCGCGGTGCGCGTGAGGCGGCAGAGGTGGCGCGCGCGTTCGACGTGCACGCGGCGACCGACGTGACGGGCTTTGGCCTGGCTGGGCACCTCACCAACGTGGCGCGGGCGAGCGGGGTGTCGATCGCGCTCGACGCCGCCCGTGTGCCCGCGTTCGACGGCGCGCGCGCGCTGCTCGCGGGCGGACTTCGCAGCACCGCGCACGCGCCAAACGCCGAGTCGTGTCCGCTGCCCGGATTGGGCGACGCAGCGGTCGACGACCTGGTGTACGACCCGCAGACGGCGGGACCGTTGGCGCTGGTCGTCGCCGCGACCGACGCGCCCAGCTTGGTCGCCGCCCTGCGGGAGCGAGGCTTCGACGCGGCCGTCGTCGGTCGTGTCCTCCCTGCGGAAGACGGCGCGCCTCTGCGCCTGGGACGAGGTGACTGGTGATCGACGGCGAGCCGCGCGTGGTGACCGAGGGCTTTCACGAGCGCGTGTGCGACGTGGTGCGCCGCGTGCCCGCGGGACGCCTCACCACCTACGGCGACGTCGCTGCCGCGTTGGGCTCTCCGCGCGTGGCGCGGCACGTGGGCTGGGCGCTCGCCGCGCTGCGCGAGAGCGACGTGCCCTGGCATCGCGTGATCAACGCGCAGGGCCGGATCTCGTTCAAGGGCGACGTGGTGCGAGGCGAGACGCAGCGCCGCCGACTCGAGGCTGAGGGTGTTGCCTTTGACGGCGCGGACCGCGCGCCGCTCAAGGCGCTCCGGTGGCGATTCGACACAGACCAAGCGGCCGCGGTCGCGACCAAGGTGGGTGACCTATGAAGTCCTTCCCGATGCGCATGCAGGCCTCGTTCGCGGGCGACGACAACGCCGTACAGGACGTGCAGGTCGAGCGGTTCGACGGGACGGCCTGGTCGCCGCTCGCGCTCTCCGAGAAGTCGCCGGGCTTTCGGATCTTCACCTACTCGGCGTTCGCCTGCCTGCTCGTGCACCTGCGCATGGTGGGCGCGGAGTGCGGCGTGAAGCTGCAGGACACCACCGCCACCTTTGAGCTGGTGGCGGCGGAGGACTGGGTGGTCGAGGCGGTCACCGCGCACTTCGACGCCCGCACGCGCGACGGGATCGTGCCGGACGGCGCCGCGGCCACCATCGTCGCCCGCATGGAGCGCTGCCCGGTGGCGCGGAACCTGGACCGCGCGCGCCTGGCGCTGAGCGTGACGCTGACCTGATCGGACGGGGACTAGAAGATCGACGCGACCAGCGTGAGCATCGTGGTCTGGTCGACCTTCTGGAAGCCCTCGACCGGCTGGTTGTCGAACGCGAGCTGGTGCCCGACGTTGATGCTGAACTTGTCCGACAGCTTGGTCGACAGCGTGAGCGCGTTCGTCAGGCGGAAGTCGACAGGGGTGAACAGGTTCTCGAACATTTCGACGTTGTCCGACAGCGACACGTACTTGTTGAACGAGTGGCTGGCGCCGAAGAACACGCGAGCGGCCAGGTAGTCATTGTCGAGGATCTCGGTGTAGATCGGGTTGCCGTCGACGTCGGTGCCGGTCGCGAAGTTTTCCTCCGCGTAGGCCAAGCCGGCCTCCAGGCTGACCTTGGTGGCGTCGGTGCCGACCAGCACGCGCGCGTAGCCGAACTGCTCGTTGAAGCGCCAGAGCAAGCCGGCGAGGGCGTCACGCTCGAAGCCGCCGGACACGTACAGGCTGTCCTTGGCGCCGAAGAAGCGGTCGTAGCGGGCGGCGCTGGCGACGCGCTGCGAGGTCCAGGTGAGCTTCTTGGCGCGCTCGGCGTCGTCCAAGGTGCCGTTCGCGTCGGCGTCGATCTTGGCGAGGTTGAGGTTGGTGCCGGCGACGAACGTGAAGCGGTTCTGCCCCCACTTGTGCGCCGCGGTCACGCCGCCGTTCACCGCGATGAACACCGCGTTGCCGCTGGCGTAGGAGAACCCGAGGTTCGCGGTGAGGTCCGTGTCCGGCTTCTCGACCGCGGACTCGGTGGCCTTCACGTGGTCGTAGGCCGGATCCTGGGCTTGCGCGACGCCTTGGAGGGACAGGAGAAGGAGGGCGAGCATGGATGCTCCATGGTCAGGGTGTGTGGGGGACCCGTGCTCCTACCGCGATCGAGTGGACGCGCAAATCGGCGCTTGGACCGTCGCTCGTCGGCTCGTCCGTCGTCGCGAGAAGGTCACGGAAGGACCCGCATTGATCGTGGGTGGTCTGAACCCTGTCACGCCGCTTTCGCGTCAGGTCCGTGCTAGGGTTGCGGGCACGTGGAGAGGGTCATCGGCAACGACGTCGACCAGGCGCAGCCAGAGGCAGCGTGGGTGCGAGGGACGCGCTCGGCGCTGGCGCTGGGCGTGCTCGCCGCGGCTGTGTGGTGTGTCGCCACGCGCTTTGTGTCCGGCGACCTGATCTGGCTGATGTGGGCCGATCGGGACCTGATGCGCGCGTCGGTCCCGTGGTCGCAGCTCCCCACGTCCGGTGCTGAGCTGTCCTACGGGATGGGCGCGCGCGTTCCGGGCGGCGCGATCTACTGGCTGATGCACGCGGGCATGGCGCTTCGGGATGACCCGGTGTTCATCTGGCGCACCATGCTGGCGCTCGACGTCGCCGGCATGGCGATGGTCGCGTGGATGACGCGGCGCATGCTCGGCGGCGCGGCGGCCTGCGTCGCGGTCGCTGTGTGGGCGCTCTCTCCGGTGTCG
>CANJMY010000025.1 GCA_947475315.1 Pseudomonadota bacterium
GGGCACCGGCTCGGTCGCAGTCAGCACGTCGCCGCGGCCCAGGGTCGGCATGAGCGTGATCGGCGTGCCGTCGACGGCCAGGCAGGCGCCCGCGGCGATCTCGTCCGCGTCGCAGTTCTCGACGGCGTTGGCCCAGAACGGCGCATCGGGGAACTCGGTGAGCGTAGCGAGCCCGCGCCCGAGCGGGCCCTGGTCCACCGCCCCCTCGGACGGCCACCACGCGCCGCCGCCCAGGCGCGCCAGCACCGCCGCCAGGTCGTAGAGCGTCTGCCCCTGCTCGGCGGGCTGACGGCCGCGACCGGGGATCTCGTACTGGCCCGCGTCGACCGCGCCGGCCATCGCCTTGCGCGCGTCGGCGTCGCACAGGTAGCGCTCGCCCAGGATGCCCGCGGCGAAGTCCATGTTGTAATTGCTGAAGTTCGACGCGTTGCCGAAGTCGACCAGGTACGCGCGGTCGCGCGCGATCTCGTGCAGGCGACGCTCGGCGATCAGCGTGTCGTTCAGCCACGCCTCGATCTCCGCGTCCTGCGCGACCATCGACAGCGCGGAAAGGATGCCGAGCGACATCATCGCGTATGGGCCGTTCTGCACGCCGTCCAGGTAGACGGTGTCGATCGAATTCTCATTGAGCGCGCCGTTCAAGGTCATGCGGCCGTCCGCGTCGCGGACCTCCAGGTCGTAGCCGCTCGCCTGCACGGTCAGCAGGCTGCGCGCGATCGCCGCCGCGTCCGCCTGCATCCGCGCCTTCACGTCGCCCGCGATCGTCGGGTCCTGCGCGATCACCTCCCACGCGCCGCCGTAGCCGAACGCCCAGCCGACGAGCATGTCGCGGCTGCACGAGTCCTCCCACACGTAGTCCGGGTACAGGCCGCCGCTGTTGTCCGCGCGCCACGTGCCGTTCGTCTTCTCGACCGGGAGCGGCGCGCCCACGTCGTCAAAGAGCGGCACCGTGTCGACCGTCGACCCCGCGGAGTCCACGTCGTTGCGGGCGTAGCCGCGCGCGATCACGCCGGGCACGCCCGTGATCGCCGACGCGCGGTGCAGGCCGTCGAGCGCCGCGAGCACCTGCGCGCGCGCCTCGTCGACCTCAGCGCACGGCGCGCCCTCGTCGCGGAGCACGCCGTAGCGGAACGCGTCCGCGGCGATCCCCACGCCGGCGTAGCCGCCCGCGACCTTGGTCCACATGCCCACCGTGTCGGTCACCGATCGCCCCGTCACGGCCTCAAAGTCCCAGCCGTCGCCCGCGACGAACGCGTCGATCGCGGCGCGCGCGTCGGCGTCCTCCAGCGGCACGGTCAGCTCGCTGTTCACCCCGGTCTGCGCGCTGAACAGCGCGCGGAACAGCCGGTCGTGACGACGCGCCTTGGCCGCCAGCGTCGCGTCGTACCCGCCATCGCCCTCGCCTGCGATCAGCGCCCCGCGCGCGCGCGGTCCGGTGCCGCACGCGGGCGGCGCCTTGAACGTCGTCGGCGCACAACCCACGACCGGGGCGACGTCGGTGTCCGTGTCGCCCGGGTCCGGCGCGCAGGCCGCGAGGAGGAGCAGCGTCGACACGAACGAGCGAGGCATGGGAGCTCCGGGTCCGCAGAGGACGCGGCACCGTGGCGGCGTATCGTCCGCGCGCCAGTCGGGCCGCACCCCGGCGTCCGCGACCGGCCCCGGCGACCCATTTTGAGAGGCTTGCCCACTCCGCGCTTCCCCCACGCCCCCGCTGTGCGATACTCCGCGCGCACTCGCCACCCGGAGGGTCTGGTGCGCGCACTCCACCTCGCCGCGACCGCGGCTACCGCGTGTCTGCTCCTTCCCACCATCGCCCGCGCGGATGTGCTGGCGGACGTTCGCGCCCGCGGCGAGCTGCTGTGGTGCGCCGACCAGGAAGGCGGCGGCCCTTACGTGTACCCACGTGAGGACGACCCCAACCAGGTGACCGGCTTTGAGGTCGACCTGGCCGCCAAGCTGGCGTCGTACCTGGGCGTGAAGGCCACGTTTGTGCAAGGCCAGTGGGACAAGCTCCCCGACATGGTCCGCACCGGCAAGTGCGACGTGGTCCTCAACGGCTACGAGTACACGCCTGAGCGCCTGGACGTGCTGGAGGCCACGGTCCCCTACTACGTGTACGGGCTGCAGATGCTCACCCGCAAGGGCGACACCATCTTCAAGACCTGGGACGACCTGGGCACGCTGCACGACGAGGTGAAGCCGCGCATCGGCGTGCTCACCGGGTCCGCTGCCGAGACGACGATGATCGACTTCTGCGGCGCGGACAACGCGCGCTGCGAGGTGATCTCCTACGACGGCAACACCGACTCCATGCGCGAGGTCGAGACCGGCAAGCTCGACGGCACGCTGCAAGACACGCCCATCGCCAGCTTCTACGCGCCCAACTTCCCCGGGCTGGTGTTCACCGGCGAGCCGGTCGGCCACGGCTGGTACGTGATGTACGTCGACCACGAGCAGACCGCGCTGCGCGACGCGCTCAACGAGGCGGTCATCCTGTCGGTGCGCAACGGCGACATCGAGGCGATCGACAAGACCTACGGCATCTGGAACAAGGCGCAGGAGGAGCTGGTCGGCATCACCGAGGCCGGCCGCTTCTACGGGTTCGAGCGCGCGGTCGACGTGAAGGTCGAGAAGCACGAGACGCCCACCGAGAACACCGTGCGCGAGGACGTCCGCCCGCACGGCTGGGACGTGGTCATCCACTACGGCCCGATCCTGGTGCGCTCGGCGGCGCTCACCGTGGTGCTGGCGGTGATCAGCTTCCCCATCGCCATGGCGATCGGGCTGCTGGTGGCGATCGGCCGCATGTACGGGCCCGCCTGGGCGCGCTGGCCGCTCGCGGCCTACGTCGAGTTCCTGCGCGGCACGCCGCTGATGCTGCAGCTCTACTTCCTGTTCTTCATGCTGCCTGAGGTGGGCATCGCCATCCCGGCCTTCTGGACCGGCATCCTCGGCCTGGCGGTGAACTACTCGGCCTACGAGTCGGAGATCTACCGCGCGGGCTTGCAGGCCGTCCCCACGGGCCAGATGGAGGCGGCGCTGTCGCTCGGCATGTCGCGCGGGTTGGCCGTGCGGCGCATCCTGGTCCCGCAGGCGGTGCGCATCGTCATCCCGCCGGTGGTCAACGACTTCATCGCGCTGTTCAAGGACACGTCGGTGGTGTCGGTCGTCACGCTGGTGGAGCTGACCAAGCGCTTCAGCGTGCTGTCCCAGTCCACGCAGGCCACCGTCGAGCTGATGCTCATGACGGCGCTGCTCTACTTGTTGATGAGCTACCCGATGGCCGTGCTGTCGCGCAGGGTCGAGCGGTCGCTCGGGGTGGTGATCCCATGATCTCGGTCCAGGGCTTGGTGAAGAAGCACGGCGACACCGAGGTCCTCAAGGGGATCTCGCTCGACGTGCCCAAGGGTCAGGTCGACGCGATCCTGGGTCCGTCGGGCGGCGGCAAGAGCACGTTCCTTCGCTGCCTCAACGGCCTGGAGCCCTTCCAAGGCGGACAGGTGCGCGTGGGCACGCACACGCTCACCGCGGACACGCACGCGCGTCGCGACGCCGACCTGCTGCAGAACGTGCGCAAGACGGTCGGGTTCGTGTTCCAGCAGTTCAACCTGTTCCCGCACCTCACGGTGATGCAGAACCTGATCGAGGCGCCGATGCATGTGCTCGGCGAGCCGCGCGAGCAGGCGATGGCGCGCGCGGCGACGCTGCTCGAGCGCGTGGGCCTGGGCCGCAAGATGGACGCGTGGCCCAAGGATCTGTCGGGTGGTCAGCAGCAGCGCGTCGCGATCGCGCGGACGCTGGTGATGCGGCCCGAGGTCATCCTCTTCGACGAGCCCACGAGCGCGCTCGACCCGGTGATGGCCGGTGAGGTGCTCAAGGTCATGGCCGACCTGGCGGCCGAGGGCCAGACGATGATCGTCGTCACGCACTCCATGCACTTCGCGCGGCACGTCGCCGACCGCGTGCACGTGTTCGCCGACGGCTACGACGTCGAGGTCGGACCGCCCGAGCAGGTGTTCGAGGACCCCAAGCACGCCGTGACGCGCTCGTTCCTGCACACCGCCGGCAAGACCTGATCGGCGACTCGCCAACCGAGGTCGGCTCGGCGAGAACATGCCGTTCGAAACCGTGACTACTTCGGACAGGTTCGCGGAAAGTGAAGGTCTTGACGGCCTCCTCGACGTGGGCTGGAAACGATCGGGCGCACCGAGATAAGCTCGGTTGGGGACCTCTGATTGCTCGATCGCGGCACGCGGCTCGGACGATATGTTCTCGACGCACCGCTCGGCACCGGCGCGTCGGGAGAGGTCTGGCGTGCGACGCTGGAGGGCGACCTCGGGTTTCGGCGGGACGTCGCGCTCAAGCTGATCCGCGCCGGCAAGCAGAGCGAGTCCGACCTGGCCCGCGAGGCGCACCTGGGCGCGGCGCTGCGGCACCCGCACATCGCCACGGTGCTCGAGCTGTTCGTCGCGGACGGCTTCACGGTCATGGCGATGGAGCTGGTCGACGGCCCTGACCTGATGAGCGTGTTCGACGCGCACCCGCAGGGTCTCCCGGAGGACGTGGTCGCGGCGATCCTGTCGGACCTGGCGGACGGCTGCGCGTTCGCGCACGAGCTGCGCGACGCGGACGGACACGCGCTGACCGTGGTGCACCGCGACCTCAAGCCGTCGAACGTGCTCATCGACCACACCGGCGTGCTCAAGATCGTCGACTTCGGCATCGCCCGGTCGCGGGTCATGTCCCGCGACACGGCGCCGGGGATGCTGCGCGGCACGCCGTACTACCTGGCGCCCGAGCTGCTCACCGGCCACGAGGCCACGCCCGCGTCCGACGTGTGGGCGATCGGCGCGATCGCTTACGAGGCGCTGCTCGGTCACAGCCTGATCCCGGACGGCAGCCTGGCGCAGATCGCCACGTCGATCAGCACGCTCTCCTACGACCAGATCGCGCGCGACGTCGCGTCATGCTCGGAGCGCCTCGCGCCGATCGTCACCGCGTGCCTGTTTCGCGATCCGTCCGATCGGCCGTCGGCGCGCGCGATCGTCGACGCGCTCGGCGACACCGACGGACGGCCCGCGCTCGCGCGGTTGGTGGGCGCCGAGACGTCCGGACCACGCAACCCGACCCTCACGCTGGAGCAGTCCGAGCCCACCGCGCCGATGGTCCGCAAGCGCTGGGTGGTCGCCTGCGTCGCGCTCGCCATGCTGGCGTTGTTGGCGTCCCGGGTTCACGTCGTCGTGCCACCCCACGGCGGCGGGGTGCTGCGCATCGCCGACCCGCGCGGACGCGGCGCGTTCGACCCGTACAACCCCACCAACACCATGGGCCGGCACGCGTTCGATCTGGTGGTCGAGACCGCCACCCGCATGGGCCCGCACGGCGAGCCCGAGCCCGGCGTGCTCGCGTCGTGGGGTAGCGACCGCGACTGGATGACCTGGACGCTGCACGTTCGCCCGAACGCGACCTTCCACGCGCACCCGTGCCTGCTCCACGGCACACGCCCCGCAGACGCGGACGACCTCCGCTACTCGCTGCGCCTCGCGATCGAAGCCGGCGCGCTCGACCTACCGCTCGCCGACGGGGACCTGGACAAGGCGATCACCACCGACGGGGACGCGCTGCGTGTGCAGCTCGACATGCCGTACCCGTTCCTCGCGGAGCGCCTCGCGCGGATCTACGTGATGCCGCGCGAGCTCGACCACTGCGAGGACCTCAAGGCGATCCGACAACCCGTCGGCACCGGGCCGTTCCGCTTCGACAAGCCGCCGATCGGCGAGACCCTCAACGTCGTCCGCAACGACACGTGGTGGAGCAGGCAGGGCGGCCCGAAGCTGGAGGGCGTGACCTTCGTCACCATCGCGGACCCCGCGCAGGTGCTCGCCGGCATGCGGGACGGCTCGGTAGACGCGGCCATGCTCCCGGTGGTGGACGGCGTGGTGGACAGCACGGTCACGCCGCCCGCGCTCGCGCACCCGTTGCCCACCGACAAGAGCTTCGTCGCCTACGACGGCGGCGACCAGTTCACGCTCAAGGGGCTCTACGTCTTCCCGAACCGCCCCGACGGCGTGCTGGACGTGAGGCTGCGCCGCGCGATCTCGGAGACCATCGACCGTGCCGCCGTGTCGACGGTGAGCGTGAACGTACGCTACACGCCGACCACACGCTTCCTGGACGCGGCCTTCCTCGGCTTCGACGCGTCGGCGCCGCCGTCTGGCTACCCCAACCTGGAACACGCGCGCGCGCTCGTGGCGGAGGTCGGCCGCACGTCGGAGGTCACCATCGGCTCGTTTCCGAGCGACCGGCCGCTGGTGGACGTGTGGGTCAAGCAGCTCCAGGACATCGGCCTGAACGTGCGCGCCGTGCGCCTGTCGACCGAGTCGCTCCAACAGGCGCGCAGCAAGCCGCCCTGCGACCTGGCGCTCATCCAGATCACCGAGCGCGTGTGGGGCGTGGACCCGCTCCCCTTCCTGCTGGCCTTCGTCGAGGACCTAGTCCAACAGGGCACGGCCAGCGAGACCGTCCACACGCTGCTGACGCAAGCCGCGGGCGAGCAGGACCGCGACCGCCGAGCCCAGGACTACTACGCGCTCATGCGCCAGCTGCGCGAGGAGCTGCCGTTCATCCCCGTCGGCATCGTGAACCCGCCGTACCGCGGCGACACATGGCTGATCTCCAACGCGGTCACCGGGCTGGCAGTGCCGCAGGCCGGGACGGTGCGCGACGAGCTCTGGACCCACTTCGGCGACGTCGGGTTCAAGTAGGCGGCGGACCGCGGCGATCAGGTCGCCCCACCCGCTCCGTGACGCTCTCTGTCGGTCGATCGAGGTGTCGATCAACCTGAGCCGGCACGTCTACGGCAGCAGCACGATCCGACCGTGCAGGCCACCGAGCTTCACGGTGCGCTGCGCCTCGTCCGCGCGCTCCAGCGGCAAGGTGCGGTCGATCGCCACGCGGAAGGGCTGACGCGCGTGCTCCGCGAGCATCGCCGCCATGTCCGAGCGCGTGGCGCCGCCCGCGCCCAGGACCTTGAGGCCCTTCACGACCAGCAGGCCCAGGTTCAGCTCGACGCGCGCTGCGTCCACGTTACCGACGATCGCCAGGCGACCGCCCACCGTGAGCGAGCGCAGCGACGCGTTGAAGCAGGCGCTGCCCACGTTCTCGATCGCCAGATCGATCGGCGGCAGACCCGCCTTGTGGAACTGGCCGTCCGCCGACACGATCACGCGCGTGGCGCCCAGCGACTCGACGAACGCGACGTGCTCTTGCGATCGCACGACCGCGACCACCTCGGACGCGAAGCGCGCGGCGATCTGCACCGCCGCTGAGCCCACGCCGCCATTGGCACCCGTGACCAGCACGCGCTCGCCGCGCGCCAGCCCGCCCACCGTGACCATGGAGCGCCACGCCGTGCCGAACGTGCAGTGCAGCACCGCCGCCTCAGCCGCGTTCATGCCGTCTGGCAACGCGAACAAGCCGCTCTCCGGCATGGTGACGAAGCGCGCGTAGCCGCCGTCCGCCATCAAGCCCAGCACGTGCGCCGCCGCCACACACAGCGACGTGTTCCCCGCGCGGCACGCGGTGCACATGCCGCACGCGTCGCGGTGCATGGTGCCGACGCGATCCCCGACCTGGAAGTCGGCCACGTCCGGCCCCACCGCCACCACGCGCCCGCAGACCTCGTGGCCGGGCACGATCGGCGTGCGGATGAACGGGATCCGTCCCTCGCGGTCGATCAGGTCGCGGAAGCAGACGCCGCACGCCTCGACACGCACGAGCACCTCCTCGCCGATGGGCGCAGGGGGCTCGTCCGGTCCGAAGTCGAGCGACAGGTCGCGCTCCCAGCCCGTCTCTTCAAGCCGCGCGGCGCGGCAGGTCGTGGTGTTCACAGCGTACTCCCCGTCCGGCCGAGGGCCGCCGGTCACTCGGCGGGCGGCTCGTAGAGGAAGTAGCCGATCGCCTGGTCGTCGAGGTCCTTGTAGTAGTCCGTCACCCACAGGTGGATGCGGTCGCCCACGACCTGTGCCGCCACCGCCGAGATCTGGCCAGACTCGCTGGCGTAGATGGGCAGGGGGTTGCTCGGGTCCTTGGTCCAGTGCACGCCGTCGTCGCTGGTGGCGAGCGACAGGTTGGCGTCCGTGGCCAGGATCCAGCTGCCCGTGCTCTGCGTCCACTTACGGAAGCCGACGTAGAACATGTAGAACTTGCCCTTGAACTGCACGACGGCCGCGTCCACCATGCCCTGCTTGTCGTAGGCTTCCGGGCCGGCCTTCACGACGGGGGTGGGGTCGATCTTGTACTTGCCAGGGGCGTTGAGGTCCGGCGTGATGAACCGGTAGATCTCGCACTTGTTGGACGACAGCGCGAGGCCAGGCGTGGGGCCCGCGCCGAGGTAGCCGTTGAACTGGCCGCCGGCCGGCTTGTCGAGCGCCAGCGGCCAGCACAGGTTGGGGCCGCCGAGCTGCGCGCCAAAGTCCATGACCGGGCTGTTGGTGGAGGGCGTCCAGACGGTGCCGTCCGGGCTGGTGTACACGCCGAGCTTGCTCTTGTTCGAGGCGATGTTCACGCCCTGGTAGATCAGGTCGTACTGCGACGCGTCCGGATCCCAGACGATCCGCACGCCGTCCATGTTGTCCTGGTCCCACACGCCGTCATGCGGCGCCAGGCGGGTGGGGTTGGACGGGTGGTCCTCCCATGTCACGCCGTCGGAAGACACCGCGTAGTTTAGGGTGTAGGCCGGGTTTCCGCTCGCCGGGTAGAGCGTGTACCACATCTGGAAGAACGGAACGCCCATCACCTCTTCCACGTGGAAGCTGGTGCCGCCGAGCGCGCCCTCGGCCGTGATGTCCTCCTTGGAGAACACCGGGTTGCAGTCGTAGCGCGACACCTGCGTGCCCTCGACCAGGGTGAACCCGCAGTCGGTGACGTCGGCGGGGTTCACGTCAGGCGGGCCCGACGAGATGAACACGTCCTGCGCGCAGGCGCTGGTGACCAGCGCCCCGAGCGACGCGACGACGCGCTTACTGAGCACTGGAAACGCCGAACTCATGCTCGCACTCCAAGATCTGGAAGGTGTTGCACGCCGCGTCCTGGACGCAGGCCAGGTAATTGTCCACGTCTACGCCAGACTCTTCCCAGTAGGCGCAGCCCTGCAGGCAGGTTTCGCGCGTGGGAAAGGCCGGGTAGGCGCACGTGGTGACGAGCTCGTTGCACGTGAAGTCACACGACGTGCTGGCGACCTGTTGGGCGCACCCGGCGAGCAGCAGGAGCGAGAGACACAAGCGCATGGAGGCGTCCGGGAAAGGGGCGGCGTTCGGCACGCTACCTACACTATCCCAAGAAAGGACGACCCTCCACGGCAATGCGTGAGATCCGTACCGAGCGGGCCCCGGCACATGCGGGGCCCGCGAGCGGACACGGACGCGACGCGAGCCTCAGCCGTCGTCGCGGTCGGTGCGGCGGACGATGGAGCGCAGGTTGCCCTGCAGCACGCGCTTGCGGATGCGGACGGCGGCCGGTGTGACCTCGATCAGCTCGTCCTCGTCGATGAAGTCCATCGCGATGTCGAGCGTGATCTGGCGCGGCGGCGGGAGGACCTGCTTCTCGTCCGCGCCGGCGGAGCGGAAGTTGGTCAGGGCCTTGGCGCGGGTGGGATCGACGTTGAGGTCGTTCTCGCGAACGTACTCGCCGACCACCATGCCCTCGTACACCATGTCGCCAGGCGACACGAAGAGCGTGCCGCGGGGGAGCAACTTGTAGAGGGCGTACATGGTGGCCTCACCCGTACGGTCCGCCACCAGCGCGCCGTTGTGGCGGTGCAGCATGGGGCCGACGTCCGCGTCCCAGCCGTCGAACAGGGCGTTCATGACGCCCAGGCCGCGGGTCTCAGTCAGGAAGTCCGAGCGGAAGCCGATCAGGCCGCGCGACGGGATGCGGTAGGTCAGGCGCGTGCGGCCGCTGCCGTCCGCGACCAGGTCCTGCATGTCGCCCGAGCGGGCCGCGAGCTTCTGGGTCATGGCGCCGACGTTCTCGTCCGGGACGTCGAGCACGACGACCTCGTAGGGCTCGACCTTGCGACCGTCGATCTCCTTCTTCACGACTTCAGGGCGCGACAGCGTGAGCTCGAAGCCCTCGCGGCGCATCTGCTCGACCAGGATGCCGAGCTGGAGCTCGCCGCGGCCGTAGACCTTGTACGACTCGTTGGTGTCCGAGTCTTCGATGCGCAGCGAGACGTTCGACAGCGCCTCACGGTCCAGGCGCTCCTTGATCTGGCGGGCCGTCAGCGACTTGCCGGACTTTCCGGAGAAAGGGCTGTTGTTCGCCGAGAAGGTCATGCCGATGGTGGGCTCGTCGACCTTGATGCGCGGCAGCGGCGAGGCGTCATCCCCCGTGGCGATGGTGTCGCCGACGGTGATGTCCTCGATGCCGGCCACGGCGACGATGTCACCGGGGGTGGCCTCTTCCACTTCGTGACGGCGCAAGCCCTTCCAGGTGTAGAGCAGCTGGGCCTTCACGTTGCGCTGGCCGTCTTCACGGAAGTGCACGACGGTCTGGTTGCGCTTGATGGGCGCGTTGAACAGGCGGCCGATGGCCAGGCGGCCGACGAAGGGGTCGTACGCGAGGTTGGTGACCAGCATCTGCGCGCCGCTGGTGGGGACCGGCGACGGACGGGGAGGCGGCACGTGCTCGACGATGAGGTCCAGCAGGGGCTTGAGGGTGTCACCGAGGTTGGTGATGTCCTGCGAGGCCTTGCCTTCGCGGGCGATGGCGTAGACGACCGGGAACTCGATCTGCTCGTCGTTGGCGCCCAGATCGATGAACAGCGAGTAGACCTCTTCCAGGACCTGCGCGGCGCGCGCGTCCTGACGGTCGATCTTGTTCACGACCACGATGACGGTGAGGCCCGCCTCCATGGCCTTGCGCAGCACGAAGCGGGTCTGGGGCAGCGGGCCTTCCGACGCGTCGACGAGCAGCAGGGCGCCCTCGACCATGGAGAGCACGCGCTCGACCTCGCCGCCGAAGTCGGCATGGCCGGGCGTGTCGAGGATGTTGATCTTGGTGTCGCCGTAGAACACCGCGGTGTTCTTCGACTGGATGGTGATGCCGCGCTCGCGCTCGAGATCCATCGAGTCCATCACACGGTCGGACAGCGCCTCGTGGGCGGCGAACGTGGAGCACTGACGGAGGATGTGGTCGACCAGCGTCGTCTTGCCGTGGTCAACGTGAGCGATGATCGCGATGTTGCGGAACTGCATGTGGAAACCCTCGGGGCCGCGCCGAGTAACGCGCGGGCAGCCCCGGGGGCGAGAAAAGTACGCTACTTCTGTGCGAAGGTGTACGTCACAGGACCGCCCTTGGCGCTCGGCGGGAAGCTCATCGACTGGAAGGCGCCGTCCAGGCAACGCTCCAGGCGGCCACCGGACAGCTCAGGGTTGGCCACGCGCAAGTTGGTGGCCGAGCCCGACGCCGACAGGTTGAACGTGGTCCGGACCTCGAACGGCTTGACCAGCTCTTGGGACACGAGGGCGTCGTAGAAGCAGCGCTTCACCTTCACGTTCGTCGAGACGATCGTGTTGATGACCTCACGCGGGACGGTGGCCATCAAGCCCTCGCCGCCGTTGTTGCCGGGGGCGTCCGCCGTGCCGGTGGACGACGTGGGGCGGCTGGTGGACGCCAGGGGCTTGGGCGCGGGCTCGGGATCGGGCTCGATCGCCGTGGAGCGGGCCGGGGCGGGCGCAGGCGCCGGGGTGCGCGTGGGCGCAGGCGCCGGGGCGCGCGCGGGGGCCGGGGCAGGGGTGGCCGTGCGCGTGGGCGCAGGCGCGGGCGCCGGGGCAGGAACGGGCGCAGGCGTGGGCGCCGGAGCGGCCACAGGAGCGGCCGCGGGCGCAGGCGCCGGAGCCGCGGCGGGCTGCTGCTTCCAGGCCAGGTCAGGGGCCGCAGCCGCAGCCGCCGGAGCCGCAGCCGCGTCGACGGGCGCGGGGGCCTCAGTCGGCGCAGGCGCGACCGCGACAGGCGGGGCCTGCCCGCCGGCGTTCTGCGACGCGATGTAGTTGGCGCCGAAGATGGCGCCGCCGCCGCCCGCGCAGACCGCGGCGAGCGCGGCCACCACGATGACCGCGCCCATGCCCATGCCGCCCGAAGGGGCAGGCGCGGGGGCGGGGGCGGGCGCCGCAGACGCCGGGCGCACGTACGGAGGAGGCGCAGGCGCCGCGACAGGCGCCGGGGCGGGCTCAGAGCCCAGCGTGCCCGCGCGCGCCTTGGCGAGCAGGGCGCGGTCGGCGCCCGAGATGGGCGCGCCGACGAGGGCGATGTCGTCTTCTTCGACGATCTTGTTCTTGGTGCGGCGGACGACCGGCACGGTCTTGTCGTCGTCGTTCTCTTCCACCGGCGCCACGACGCCTGAGTCCGCGACGCCCGCGGTCACGGGGATGGCCGGGACCACCACGCGCTCGTCAGGGTCCGCGCCCGGCGAGGGCTTGGGGATCAGAAGGCGGCTGTTGCACTGCCGACACGTGGCCTTGTTGATCGGCTTGAGCAGCTTCTCGTTGGGGACCTTGTAGCTAGCAGCGCACTGATCGCAGACGACGCGCATCGTTCACATCCGTCCTGAAAGACCTCGCCCGTGTGGGGCGGTGCTTTTGGGTGCCCACCAATACGCGATCTGTGACCGGAACGTCAAGGCGCGGACCTCCGGGTTGCCGCGTAGGTGGGATTTTCGAGGGATCGGCGCGGTCAGCCTAGGAAGCGCTCCATTGCGCGTCGGAAGGCCAGCTGGTCGACCAAGTCTTCCAGGTAGTCGGCGTTCTCGCTGTCCCAGACCAGCAGGGGGCTGGCGTTCCAACCCCCGATCCAGCCCTCATAGAGCCCGTTCAGGCTCCGCAGGTACTCGAGCGGGATCGCCTGCTCGCTCGGGCGGCCGCGGCGCTTGATGCGGCCGCGGATCGAACGGACGCTGCAGCGCAGGTAGATCATGAGGTCCGGCGGACGCAGGCTGCGCCGCATGGCCTCGTAGAGCTCCTTGTAGGTGGCGAAGTCACGGTCGCTCATGCGCCCCGAGCGGTGCAGGTGCGTCGCGAAGATCTCCGCGTCTTCGTAGATGGTCCGGTCCTGGATGAGCGTGCCGGGCGTGTGCTCCAGCTCGCGGTGCAGGCGGTACTTGTGCGCCAGGAACCACATCTGGCTGTGGAACGACCAGCGCTCCATCTCGGCGTAGAAGTCGTCCAGGTACGGGTTCGCCAGGTAGGGCTCGAACACCGGCTGGAAGCCGTACTCGCTCGACATGTACGAGACGAGTGACGTCTTGCCGACGCCGATGTTGCCTGCGACGGCGATGAACCGGTCGGCCACGAAAGCTCCGAAGGAACAGGCGAGATCAGGACGGGGCGGTCACCACCGTGGCGACCGCCCACACGTCACGAGGATCAGCCGCCGACGACGTTGAAGCTGAAGCTGCCGGTGTTGCCGTACGCGTCGGTCACGATGACCGAGTAGACGTCCTCGCCCGCCGGGAACGCGATCCACGAGCGGCTGTTCTGGGGTTCGGGCGCGGTCACGGTCTCGGTGTGCACGCCGAGGTTGGTGGTCCACTCGACGGTCAGGTCGCCGCGGAGGGGGTTGTCACCCTTGGACTGACCGGCGATGTCGATGAGGCGGTAGCCCTGGTCCGGGCCGCGCAGGCTGGTCCACAGGCCGCCCGTGTCCGGCGTGATCGTCACGTCGGCCGGGAGGACCTCGAACTCGTTGCTGGTGAACTCGTAGGTGGACGTGGGCCACGGGTAGGTCGTGGCGCCACCGGTGTAGCTGTGGCCGTACACGTGCAGGCGGTAGTTGCCGAGCGCCATGCTCGTGCGCTCGCGGACGTCGCCCACGGCCTGGTAGATGGCCCACCAGTAGTGGGTCTGCTCGGCGCTCGCGGGGAACAGCGGATCAGGCGTCCAGCCGATGGCCATGTGCTGGAGATCATCGTTGATCTCGCGGCCGGTCGGCGTGGTCACGGGGGCCCAGTCGCCGCCCTCCGCCTGGTGCTCGAGCACGATGCGCGGGTCATCCACGCCGGGGTCGCCGCCGATCCAGCCGATCTGGACGATGCCGTCGAGGCGCTTGATCTGGTCGGGGATGGTCAGGTCACGCGTGAACTTGGGCGGGATCCAGTAGTACTCGGGGACCGTGGCGTTGGTCAGCACCGTGCCCGCGTTCGGCGACAGGTCAGGCGCCTCCGTCTCCAGCGGCCACTCGGGGTAGGCCTGGATGCCGTCGCGGGCCTTGACGAAGGGCTGCGCCTTGTCGTCCATCAAGCTGCTCTTCACGTACTTCATCATCGACTCGACGATGTACTCAGCGCCCAGCGGACCCCAGATGGAGATGTCCGGCTCGTAGCCGCCGCGCAGCCAGTCCTCAGCGGGGAGCAGGTAGCCGTCGTGGTGCATGGAGTAGCCGAACGCGACGGTGTCCTCGATGCCGAGCTCCTTGGCGCGGTGCTTCCAGGTCTCCTCAAGCAGATGGACGGGCTCGCCGGGCAGGAAGCCGAGCAGCACGTTCGACGCGTCGACGTTGGTGCCGTCCGCGCGGTGCACGGGGATGCCGTTGAGGCTGCTGGCCGCAGTGTAGGTGGCGCGGAAGCCATCCAGCGGCAGCGCGGTCTGTTCGTCCGACAGCAGGAAGAAGGACTTGAGCAGGATGGTCATGAACTCCACCTGCATGCAGTAGCTGTACTCGGGCGCGAAGGTGTTCATGCCGCCGACCGGCAGATCAAAGTCACCCGAGCCGCAGAAGACCGCGCCCCACTGCGTGTTCCACTCGTCGAGCGGCGAGATGATCTGGCCGTTCTCGTCGTAGACCTTGTCGTCGGAGTACCAGTTCGGGTTGGTCTGGACCTTGGGGTAGAACCAGTCGACCGTGCCGTTACGCGTGACCTTCACCGCGTCGTGGTTCATCTCCACTGGGCGCGAGAGGGTCTCCATGGTGATCGGGCCCTTGGTGGTGGCCGTGGCCTCACGCAGGGCCAGGATCGGGTCGCGGGCGTAGATGCCGACCGTCTCCATGCGGGCCCAGCCGTCGTCCGAGCCGCCCACGCTGGCGTCGCCCGCCGCGGTGTTGAGGAACATCGCGATCATCGGCGTGTCGAAGGACTCCTCGAGCTCGCGCTCGACCATGACCGTGGCGTCGCCGGTGGCCATGGAGCTGGAGTCGTCCTCGACGTAGGGGTGCATGCCCCAGGCCACGACCATCGCGATTGGGTCCGTCGAATCCGCCTTGTCGATGCGGAGCACGTTCAGGTACGGGTCCTTGGCGCCCTCCTCCGCCGCCGTCAGGTCGGCGAAGATGTCCAGACCCTCAAAGCCGTTGGCCGGATCCGGGTCATTCTCAGGGCGGCGGTCATGGTAGACCTTGTCCGCATCCCAGTCCTTGGCGATGCCCATGCCCACCGACGCGGGCTCCAGGTTCTGGTAGGCCTTGAAGGCGACCTGCGCGATCTGCTCGATCATGCGGGTCTCGTTCTCCTTGTCGAACTTGTCGTGGCCAAGGAAGAAGCCTGTGGACTGCGAGAAGGTGCCGAACGAGCTGTGGTTGTGGTTGCCGCTGTGGGTGACCATGCCGCTCAGCTCTTCGCCGGTGAGCTCCTCCAGGCGGGTGGTGATGCCGTCCACCAGGCCGTCGAACGAGTAGATGACGTCGGTCTTGGTCATGACCAGGTGCTGGCCTTGGCCGTTGGTGAGCCACACGACCTTGAGCGCGGGGCGAAGGTGCACGCCGGTGCTCTCGACGAACGCCGTGGCGTACTGGCTGTCGCGATCGTCCTGCTTGGACATGCTGCCCATGCAGCCGCAGCGCGCCGTGTAGCCGGACAGCGGCGTGCCGATCGGCAGGTGGAGCGCGTCCTCGGCGGCGCCGGCCATGAGCGTGCCCGCGACCAGCGGCGGGGCCTCGACGTCGGTGTCGCCCGCAGGGTCATCCTTGCCATTGCAGCCGGCCGCCAAGAGGCCGAGCAGACCCACACCCATCAAGTAACGGACCATCGCGCTCTCCACGTTCGGGCTGGTCGTCGGGCCTCGCCTCGGGGCCCACCACGCCAGGACGCGGCAAGGTACCACAACCGTCCGACGCGCCGCCAGCAGACTTGTGGATCCGGCGTCAGGAACCGGTGAGACCGTAGATGGGCCGCCTCTCCGGCAGGCGGAATGCAAGCCTGTCTTGACGGCAAGCGCCCGAACCTTCTATGTCGCACCCGAACGATGGAGGATCTTCATGACGCGCGCTCTTCGCTTCCTGCCGCTCGCAGTGGCCCTGGCCTGCTCCAACGGCGGCACCTCAGACAACGGCACCGACACCGACGTGGAGGACCCGAACGCCGGCCTCGACATCGACGCGGTCGGTGACTTCAGCTGCTTCACCCCCGCCGCCACCTTCGAAGCGACCACCTGGGCCGCGGCTCAGGTCGCCATCGCGAACCCGGGCAACGTCACGGTCGACGGCACGGTCGAGGACTTCGAGAAGGCCGAGCCCCGCTCCAGCCGCACCGTGAGCCTGTGGTACGGCGACGCGGTGTCGGGCGAGCCGGACGTGTCGGCTGAGGTCGGCAGCGCCGCGGGCGACGTGTCGATCGTCTCCCCCGCCTGCCAGCCCATCACCTACCGCACCCAAGAGCTGCCGGGCCTGGGTGAGGCCAAGCCCACGTTCAAGGCTCACGCCGTGTTCGGCAAGGGCGAGGGCGGGCACATCGCCGCCACGTTCCAGTCGGTGTCCAACACCACCTACACGCTGATCCCGACCATCGTGTCGATCGACATCGACCCGACCAAGGGCTCGATCGCCGGCACCGCGTACGACTGCTCGCGTGACCCCGACATGCTGCCCGACAACGACACGGGCAAGATCAAGGGCGCGCGCATGCGCATCTTCGACGCCGACGGCAACCCGCCCGAGGGCGCCGCGATCAAGTACTTCGTGGACGACTTCCCCGACCGCAACCAGCCCTACACGTCCGCCGACGGCCTGTGGGGCGCGTTCAACGTGCCGCCGGGCGAGTGGACCATCGAGCTGTACGCCAAGGTCGGCGGCGAGGTCGTCGTGCTCGGCCGCACCAAGGCCAGCGTCTACCCGGACACCATCAACATCGCGAACGTCTGGTCGGGCCACGAGAACGGCGTGAAGCTGCCCGCCACCTGCGTGGACGGCGGCGGCGCTGGGGACACGGACGTCCCGGCTGACACCGACGTGCCGCCGGTCACCGCCAAGTAGTCCTTCGTTCGCACGAGCCACGGGGCCCGGCGCGCGCGCGTCGGGCCTCCTTGTACAGGGGTATCTCCATGCGCATCCTCCCGTTTGCTCCGCTCCTTTGGGCCTCCATGGCTTGGGCCGCGCCCGCGCCCACCCCCGTGGCTCCCCCCGTGGTCGCGCCGCCGCCCGCCCCCGCTGGCATGACCGACGCTGAGCGCGCGACGCTGGAGCAGATGCAGGCCGAGCTCAAGGCGCTGCAAGATCAGGTGGCAGCTCAAGCCGCCGCCCTGGACAAGCAGAAGGCCGACCTGGAGGAGCAGCGCGCGGGCCTGGCCGCCGATCGCAAGGCGGTCGCCGACAACGAGCCGCCGTTCAAGCTTGAGGTCACCGGCTACTACCGGGTGCGCGGTCACCTCTTCGGCGCGGGCGGCGAGAAGTCCACGCACGGCGGCCTGTTCGCCGACCAGAAGGGCGCGGCCACCTACATGGACCAGCGCCTGCGCGTGGGCCTGAAGTTCAACTACAAGAACCTCGCGTCGCTCAACGTGGGCGTGCAGGCGCTCGACGGCGTGCTGTTCGGCGACAACGCCAGCAAGGAGCGCACGTCGCTGTTTGCGACCGACCCGTCCGACACCGGCCTCACCGGCGCCGAGGTCCCCAACTTCCAGGTGTTCCGCGCCTGGACCGAGGCGCGCCTGCCGATCGGCCAGATCCGCATCGGCCGCATGACGTCGACCTGGGGCCTGGGCATCTTGGCCAACGCCGGCGACGGCTTCGACGACGACTTCGGCGACAACTACTACGGCAACACCTACGATCGCTTCCTGTTCGGCACCAACCCGGTGAGCATCGTCCAGAAGATCACCAAGAAGGAAGAGACCAAGGAGATCCCGCTGACGCTGGCCGTCGCGGTCGATCGCTTGGTCGAGGATCCGCTGGTCCAGTACTACGGCTACAAGTGCAACCCCGGCGACGTGACGGGCGACGAGGCGTACGACGCGCGCTGCGACGCCGACGGCAACGGCACGACGGATCTGGACCACTCGTGGACCGAGAACCGCGACCCGTCGCAGCGCGCCGCCAACTGGTGGGCCGACCCCAACGACGACGTGTGGGAGATGGTCTACGCGCTCATCTACCGTGGCTCGAAGATCAAGTACTTCGGCGGCGTGGGTGACCTCAACGTCGGCACGTACATCATCCAGCGCCTGCAGAAGGAGACCAAGTCCAATGTCGTGATCGCCGACTTCTACCTGGACGGCAAGGTCCACGGCGTGAGCCTCGGGTTTGAAGGCGTGGGCATCTTCGGCAACACGCACGCGCTCACGCTCCCCAACAGCGGCGCGGACCCCATCGGCAAGAAGGCCCAGATCGGCGGCTACGTGCTGCGCGTCGGCTACGAGCAGGCCAAGTGGAAGGTGCTGTGGGAGAACGGCTACGCGTCCGGTGATGACGACGTGACCGACGGCAACTTCACGGGCCGCGCGCTCTCGCCCGACTACAACGTCGGCCTGCTGCTCTACGAGGAGGTGCTCGCCCGCGTGAGCGCCGCCAAGTGGACCGGCGACGCGTCCGGCCTGCGCAGCCGCGGCGGCGTGTACAACAGCCACTACATCTTCCCGCGCGTCTACGGCATGCCGATCGACAACCTCCAGGTCATCGGCGGGTTCGTGATGGGCTTCGTCGACAAGCCTGACGGCGCCGTCATCCGCTGCTCGGACAAGGACGTCGAGCGCGGCCTGAACTGCACGCCCACGCCCGGCACCAAGGGCCCGCTCGGCTGGGAGGTCGACGCGGCGGTGAAGTACAAGATCCAGAAGCACGTCTCGTTCTCGCTCGAGGGCGGCTACGCCCACACCGGCAACCGCATCCCGGTGGAGAACGTCGGCCTCAACCCGAACGGGAACTTCTTCACGCTGCAGACCCGGCTCGCCTGGGAGTTCTGAGCGACGTCGCTCGCGTCGGCGCCCAAGCTCGCTGGGGCTGGTGCCAGACGCCTCGGCAGGTGAAGAGCACTCCCCGACCGGAGGCGCGCTTGACCGACCTGCAGAAAGAGGCTTGGGGCCCCGAGGGCGACGCGTCGCGTCACCTCGCGACGGAGGTGCTGCGCGCGGCGCTCGTCGCGCTGCCGCCCGCGCCCACGGCGACGCAAGGCGGCGTCGTCGCGCTGCTGGTGAAGCGCCACCCGGACGGCTCCCGCACAACCCATGACGACGCGACGCTGTCGGTGGACGACGGCCTCGTGGGCGACGGCTGGTCGCGACGACCGCCGCGCAACGTCGAGGCCCAAGTGACCGTGATGCGCCGCGACATCGGCGAGGTGATCGCGAACGGCCAGGACCTCACGCTGTTTGGCGACAACGTGATCGTCGACCTGGACTTGTCGGACGCGAACCTTCCTGCGGGCACGCGGCTGCGCGTCGGCGACGCGGAGGTTGAGGTGACGTCCAAGCCACACAACGGCTGCTCCAAGTACAAGGCGCGGTTCGGCGCGGACGCGCTTGCGGTGGTCCAGGACCCCGTCACCCGGAATCAGAACCTGCGCGGCATCCACTGGCGCGTCGTGGCGTCCGGACGGGTGTGGGTCGGCGCGCCGATCGTGGTCCTCGCCCGCGCGCCGCACGCGACGCTCTAGGTCACGCCTGCGCGGGGCGGTCTCTTCGCGCTCGCCACACGCACAGCGTCGTCCGCTCAGCGCATCGGTTGACCCGGCGCGGGCGCGCCCACCTGATGCGCGGGCAGCACCGTGCCGTCGCTCACACACCGCCAGACCCCGCCGCGCCAGAAGCCCTCGGCCAGGTCGCACGAGCTGCACCCCTGCTTCCACATGGGATCGGCCTCGGTGCCGGGGCGCTCGATCACCAGCGCCCAGGACACGGCGCCCTGCGGGGGCACACACACCGGTCGACCGTCGGGCTCGCCGAGACCTGGGTACCAGGGAGGCAGCGCCGTGGTGGGCCACGCCACGTCGCGCGGCGCGAGCAGGCCACCCGACGTCACCAGCTCGACGTAGTGGTGCGAGGGGATCACCACGATCGCCTCGCCCGGCGCGGCGCGCGTCTTCACGCCCTGCACCACGCCCACGAACAGCTGCTGGTCGACGCCGATCTTGATCGGGCCGTCGAACAAGGTCCGTCCCAAGGTGACCATCGCCGCGAAGATCCAGATCTGACGCGCACGCGTCGGCGTGGCGCGCGAGGCCGTTCCGAGCGCGCCGCCCACCACGATCAGCGGCCAGAACCACACCGCGATCTTCCACGCCGCGAGCCGCTGCGACAGGACCACCAGCAAGGCGAGCACGAACACAACCGCCGCGGCCTGACGCCAGCGCCGCAGCTCCGGCGCGGGCGACGGACGCAGCACCTCGATCGGCGCCACCAAGAGGCATGCGCTGATCAAGAACCCGAACGCGCTATCGTCCGCCGGGTAGAACGTGGACCTGTCGCCCAGCACGGTCAGCCACGGCAGCGCCTGGCCCGCGACGAGCAGCAGACCCGCGCCGATCCACGACGCCCACGCGCGACCCGTCGGCGCGGCGAGCCAGCCCAGCAGCACCAGCCAGAGCAGGCAAAGCGGGTTGTCGAGCGTGGCCAGACCGATCGCCGCGATCACCGGCACGGAGAGCACGTCGCGACGCGGGCTGCGCAGCCACAACGCGAACGCCAGCGCGCCCGACGCCGCCGCCATCACCGACGCGCGCGCCTCATGAAAGCGCGAGAACGCCGGCGCGAGCGTGGCGACGAACGAGGCGTACGGCGCCAGGCGCGCGTCTACCGCGCGCGCACACGCCGCCGCGCACGCGGCCGCGTAGACCAGGAAGAGACCCACGTTGAGCGCCTGCGTCCCCGGCACGCTGCGCTCGGTGCCGGTCGCCAACCGAAGCACGTTGTGCGCGAGCGACGGGAAGCCCAGGTCCGCGGTCAGGAAGCTGAGCGTGTCCGCGTCGACGCGACGAAGCGAGCCGATGCTGTCCGGGTCGACGTAGGGCGTGAGCGCAAGGCCCACGAGCACGACCAGACCGACCACGGCGCCGGGCGCGAAGGTCCGGAGAAAGCCAGCCTTGGGCGCCGCCGCCTGCGCGCCCGGCGCCAGCCCCCCGCGACGCCAGCGCCACCCAGCCCCCGCGACCCCAGCGCCACCCAGGCCACGGCCAGCGCGGCGCCCGCCACCGGCACCGCGAGGCGCAGCGACAACACCTCGAAGCTGCTCGGGTTCACGGCACACTCCGTCCAGGTGGCCTCACCCTACAGCAACCTGCGCGGGCAATCCACCCGTCCCCCTCTAGGGACGCAGCGTCACCTGACGCCCACCCACCAGCTGGGCGGGATCGGTGATGGCGGCGAGCTCGACGCCGTCTCGGTCGAGCAGGCGGATCGCGGTGGGCGCCTCGCCCGCGGACCAGCCGACGCCGACCAGCGGCGCGCAGGACGCCTGCGGTGAGGTGGAGGACAGCGCAGGCGAGAGCTGTACCCGCCCCGAGTCGAACTCCACCCGCACCCAAGCCTCGGGGATCAGCCGTGACGTGGTGACGGTGAGGCTCCGGTTATGCGCGGACTCGTTCTCCATCACCATGGGCCCTGAGGGCGCGCCGTCGTGCGCAGGGTCCTCGGTGTCGAAGTCCACGCCGACCAGGAAGTCCACGTCACCGTCCTCGCCGAGGTCGGTCGCGCACAGCGTCAGCCAGCTCGCCTCCGGCGCGTCGGGCCAGATCTGCGAGGTCGCGCGGCGGAAGACCGGAACGTGCTCGCCGGGCATCACGACGCCGGTGTTGAGGTAGACCTCCACGCGCTCCAGGCCGCGCGCGACGCCACCCGGCGCGGCGTTCTCCCAGTACCCGTCGTCCCAGCCGTCCGCGATCACGATGTCCACGCGGCCATCCTGGTTGAGGTCCGTGGCGACCACACCCCACGGGATGTGCTCGGTGTCGCCCACGAGGACGGGCGAGCGGGCGCCGTGATCCTGCGGCACGCGCACGCGCGCCTCAAGCGTCCACTCGTCGAACCGGTCGGGGTTCACGCGGTCGGGCGAGAGCACGGTGAGCAGGTCCTCGAACGTGGTGCTGACGAGCACCTCCATCCATCCGTCGCCGTTCAGATCCGCGACCGCGGCGCCCATCGGGGCCCGCACCGACAGCTGCTGGTGCGGGTCGAACTCCACGAGCGAGTCGAAGCACACGCCCTGCCCCTCGTCGTTCATCCGCCGATCAAATCGGACCCGGAGATCGTCGAGCGTCAGGTCTGCGGCGGGGTCCCCTTCGCTCAGCGCGTCGAGGATGTCGGCGAGCAGGTCGGAGTCAGGGCGCGACGTGGTGACGATGCCCAAGCGCGACGCGATCGCGGCGACGTCTCGCACGCGGCGCAGCGGCGCGTCCGGCGCCAAGGGGTTGACTGCGTCGAGGGAGCCCGCGTTCGCGCGGAAGAAGCCGGGCCCCGCCCAGCCGAGCGCCGCCAGGTCTTCGTCGGACAGCCCCAAGCGGTCGCTCAGCGGGCCGCCGATCGGCACGTAGGTGCGCGCGGCGCCGGGCGCGCCCTGCACCAGCATCCCCGCGTCGCCAGTGAACAGGCGCGCATGCGGATCAGAGACGTCGTCGTGCAGCACACCCGACGCGACGGCGAACGCGCCCTGCGCGTCCTGGATCAACACCACCACCGCGCCGACGTCGGCGAGGCAGCTCCACGCGCTGTCACCGGCGAAGGTCAGGAAGTCGACGTCCCCGTCTCCCTCCCAGTCCACCGGCCAGAGCGTGTTCGCGCGCACCGCGCACCCGTCGCCGACGTCCAGCCCGGTGAACGCGGAGAAGGTCCACGCGCCGTCCCGGTAGCGGTAGACGCCGTCGTCGACGAACAGTTCGTCCACGCCGTCTCCATCCAGATCCCAGGCCGCGAGGCCACCGTCAATCCTCCCCGGGCTCGCCGCCGGGACGGGCCCCACCACGTCCGCGAGGCCACCGAGCACCGCGCCGTCGGAAATCGACACCCGAGGCAGCCGCTGACCATCCAGCGCGAGCTGTCCCGTCGCGATCCACACCGGTGGTCCCGCGGCGGTCAGGCGCGCGGTAACCCAAGCCGAACGACGCGCTCCGCCGGGCCAAGCCACGCTCCAGCCGTCGAAGGGCAGCCGCGCCGCGAAGTGGACACCCGCCAGATCGGGCATCGGCAGCGAGTCCTCCGGTCCAGGTGCGAGCGGGTCCGGGCAGGTCGGCGGCGGCACGTCGGTGTCCTCGACCACGACGTCGGTGTCGACGACGACGTCCGTGTTGGTGTCGGTGTCGACGGCGTCCGGGGAGGTGTCCGTGTCCTGCTGGACCGCGGGCGTCCGACAGGCGGCCACCGACGAGAGCAGCAGGGCAAGACGCGCGAGGGAATGCGACATTCCGCTAGCCTACCTCAGCTTAGTGGCCGCCCGCCACGCGGCGCCCGCGCCGTCCGTGCTACCGTAGTGGGATGCGGTCTGCTCGAGCCTCGTTCCTGCTGTGGATCTGCGCGTGCCACGCGCCGCGGCCGACCTCCGACACGGCGGGATCGACCCCTGATTCGTCCGACACACACGGGGCGAACGCCGACACGGACGTCGCGCGGGACACCGATCTTCGAGACACCGACCTTGCGTGCGCGCCGAACCTGCAGCTTGGCACCGGCGAAGGCGCGACGTTCGACACGGTGGTCCGTGACGACACGCTCTCCGTGCACTTTGGCCCGCAAGGTGGCTTCCACGTGTTCGGCGGCGTGAGGTTTGGGTGCGCGGGCGCGCACGCGCTCGGGCGCTTCGCGGTGCTCGACGGCGACGGCGCGCAGATCGCCGGCAACGTCGACTTGGTCCCGCTCGACGTGATCGCGACGTGCACCACGGACGATCACGCGGTCGTGACCTGCGCGGGGCAGCAGATCATCTTCACCGTGTCGAACCCGGACGTCGGCGACGCGGCGTTCTTTGGGGCGTCGTACCGACTGGCGGCGGACGTGACCGGCGCGGGCCACGCGGAGGTGTCGATCCGACTCAGCGACCCGCGGATGGCTCCGTAAGCGCTGGCGCCGCCACCGCACCGCCAAGCCGCGCCATGAGCGCGTCATGCGCGGCGAGCGTGTCGGCCGTGCTCCGCGCCAGCTCGGCGGAGCCGTTGCGCGACATGTGCAGGTAGTCGACGAACAGGCTGTCATCGAACGGAAGCTGACGTCGCTCCTAGTCGCGCTGAAGGTCGATCACCACCACGTCGTCGCCGTCGGCCATCGCACGGACGCGGTCTTGTAGCTGCGTGTCGGCGCGCAGATCCGGGGAGACGATCTCAGCGTCGCGCGCGGCCACCAGCAGCCGGATGCGCGCGGCGTAATCGGTGGTGGCGAGCCCGGCGCGCCACACGTCCGTCGTGGTCTTGAGCGCGCCGTAGGGTTCACGCTCCAAGTTGCCGGCCGGCGTGTAGAACGCGACCGCAGCGCCGCTCTCCCGCACGCGCCTGGCGATCTGACGCGCGTTGTGCCCCCACGCGTTCGTGAGCGTAGCCTTGGCGCCAGGGAACGGATCGTCGGGCAGCGACACCAGCCCGGCCCGCTGCGCCGCGAGCCCGAGCGACGCGCCCGCGCCGCGCTCGAACCACGCGTACCCTTCGTCCACGCCCCAGTAAGCGCGCGCTCGGAACGGCAGACGCCACAGCCAGATCACCGTGCGCTGAAAGCGCAAGTCACGCGTGACGTAGCTGAAGAACGCGTTCGTGTAGTCGTTGTGCCCGCTGTACACGAGCACCAGCGACGGGTGACGTCCGGTTTGGTCATACGCGTCCAGCACCGCGTCGACGCGCGCAGAGATCGACCGCGAGGTCCAGCCCGAGGTGCCGTAGTTTGAGATCTGCACCTGCAGCCCGCGCGCCGCGAGCGCCGGTTCAAGCGCCATGCGGAGCAGCTCAGGCTCCATGCCAACGGTCGACTCGCCGAACACCAGCACCTCGGGCGCGCCGTCTTGCGCCGGCAGCGTCAGCTCGACGTCCGCCGTGGGGCCAGGATCGCGGGTGATCGCCACCGGAAGGTCGGCGACGATCGCGGCGGCGTCCACGTGTCGATAGGTCCACACGTCCATGCCGAACGGGACGACGATCGCCAGCAGCACGCCCCAGCAAGCCGCGATGAAGGCGGCCCCGAGCGCGCGCACGACCGGTCGGACTTCCGCCAAGGTTCACCGCCGCACCGCGACGAAGTGGCGCTCACGCGTCGCCCGGCGGGCGGACTGAACGTACCACACTCCGTGGTGGCCTCCAAGGATGCACGAGCGCCGACCATGGGCCGTTTTAAGATGCAGCCCGGAAGCCATGAAACCACGACGTAAGGTGATTTCAAGAGACTTGATCTGGGGATTGTAGTCCACCATCGGAGCCACATGACGACCCGTCGCGCAGGCGAACTCGTGGACGCGCAGCCCCCTCCAGCGGAGGAGGGGCACGCCGGTCCGCGGGACGGCCAGGCGGCGGCCGCGCGAGGGTCACTCGTGCTTGTCCGCGACATGATCCAGCATCACCCGTCGATCATGCTGGTCATTGACCCGGTCGCCGACGCGATCGTGGACGCCAATGACGCGGCGCTCAGCTTCTACGGGCTCACGCGCGAAGCGTTTCTGTCCGCGCCGCTCTGCGAGCGCGTGATCGATCCGGGCACGCACCGCACGGCGAGCGGGGCGCAGCGGCAGGTCGTCGTGCAGGTCGGACCCGTTCCCACGAACGGACGCGCGCTGGAGCTGTGGGTGGTGACCGACGCGACCGCGCAGCACTTGGCGAACCAGGACGCGAAGCGCGTCGCCTTCCGCCTCCGGGAAGCGGAGCGCATGGCCAAGCTCGGCACATGGGACGCCGAGGTACCCGACGGGCGTGTGAAGCTCTCCGACGGCCTGTGCGAGATCTACGGCCGCGCACCCCTGGACGCGGAGAGCGTGACCGGCTGGTTCCTCCAGGTCACCCACCCGGACGACCGCGCGGACATGGAGGCGTGGAAGGCGTCGATGGACGGCGGGCACGGGCCCAGCGCCCACGCTTTCCGGGTGGTCCGGCCAGACGGATCGATCCGGCACGTGCGCGGCAACGCCAGCCTCACGTTGGGTGCAGACGGCATGCCCGAGCGCGCGCTCGGCGTGGTCCAGGATGTCACGGCCGAGGTCGAGGGCGTCCAGGCGCTGCGCGATCGCGAGGAGCGCCTCCAGCTCGCGGTGGCCGCCGGTCGGCACGGGCTCTTCGACCTGGACCTGGTCTCCGGCAAGGCGGTCGTGAACGACGAGTACGCGACCATGCTCGGCTACGACCCGCGCACGTTCGTCGAGACCAACCAGGCGTGGCGAGAGCGCGTTCACCCCGACGACCTGGAACATGTCGCCGTGATCTTGGAGGACTACGTCTCTGGCCGCACGCCCGAGTACCACGCCGAGCTTAGGCAGCGAACCGCGAACGGCGACTGGCTCTGGATCTTGTCCACCGGAAAGATCGTGGACCTGACACCCGGCGGGACGCCGAGCCGCATGCTGGGCACGCACACCGACATCTCTGAGCTCAAGCGCAACGAAGAGCGCGTCGCCCGCCACGCGGCCCGCGCGCGCGCGCTCCTGGAGCTGTCTCAGCTTGCGGTGGACCGAGGCGAGCACGCGTTCCTGGTGGAGAGCTTGACGATCGCGGAGAGGCTCACCCAGAGCCAGATCGCGTTCGCGCACTTCGTCAACGACGACCAGCAGACGCTGGAGCTGACGGCGTGGTCCAAGTTGACGCTCACCGGCTGTGAGGCCGTGCTCGATAGCCACTACCCCATCGACGCCGCCGGGGTGTGGGCCGACGCGGTCCGTCACCGCGCGCCGGTGGTGATCAACGACTACCCGACGAACCCCACCAACCACGGCCTGCCGTCAGGCCACGCGCCCCTCGCGCGGGCGGTGACCGTCCCCGTGCTCCACGACGGCGGCGTGCGGATGGTGCTCGGGGTGGGGAACCGATCGACGGACTACGAGCCGTTCGACGTCGAGACCCTCCAGCTGTTGAGCGAACGCATCTGGCAGATCGTGGCGCAGCGTCGCTCCATCGCCGCGGTGGCTGAGGGTGCGCGGTTCAACTCGCTCCTGCTTGAGAACTTGGCCGAAGGCGTGGTCGCCTGCGACGCGCAGGGTCGCCTCAGCGTGTTCAACAAGAGCGCGCGCGCGTGGCACGGCGCCCCACACAATCCCCTGCTCTCCCCGGAGAGCTGGGCCGCCAGCTACGACCTGTACGAGGAGGACGGGGTCACGCCGCTGGACACGGAGCGCATCCCACTGAAGCGCGCGTTCAACGGCGAGGCGGTGGTCGACGCCGTGATCTGCATCTTGGCGAAGGGTCAGGCACCCAGGCTCGCGCTGTGTAGCGGCGGACCGATCTTCGACGACGCAGGCGCCAAGGTGGGCGCGCTCATGGTGCTTCACGACGTCACAGAGATCTCCGCGTCCCGGGCGAAGCAGAGCTTGCAGAGCGCGGCGCTGGACGCCGCGGCGAACGCGATCATGATCACGGATCGGGACGGTCGAATGGAGTGGGCGAACCCCGCGTTCACCGAGCTGACCGGCTTTGATGTGGACGAGGCGCTGGGCCGCAACCCGCGCGAGCTTCTCCGTTCTGGCACCCATAATCCTAGCTTCTATGCGGAGATGTGGTCGACGATCGCCGGCGGGCGCGTGTGGAGCGGTGAGCTCACCAACCAGCGCAAGGACGGCACGCTCTACCCCGAGGCCATGACCATCACGCCCGTCCGCGACGCGAGCGGCGAGATCAAGCACTTCATCGCGATCAAGCGCGCGCTGACCGCGGAGCGTGCGCTCCAGGCGCAGCTGATGCAGGCGCAGAAGATGGAGAGCGTCGGGCGACTGGCCGGCGGCATCGCGCATGACTTCAACAACCTGCTCACCGTCATCAACGGGACGATCGAGCTCAGCCTGTCGGAGATGACGCGCGACGATCCGCTCTACGAAGACCTGGAAGAGGTGCGCACGGCCGCCGGACGCGCCGCCACCCTCACGCGCCAACTGCTCGCATTCAGCCGCCAGCAGATCCTCAAGCGTGAGCCGATCCGACTGGACGGCGTGATCCGCGATCTGTCCAAGATGTTGAGGCGCCTGATCGGCGAAGACATCGAGCTGGTGACCACCTTGGAGCCCAGCGGGACCGTACTCGCGGACGCAGGCCAGATCGAGCAGGTGATCGTCAACCTGGTGGTCAACGCGCGGGACGCCATGCCGACCGGCGGTCGACTGGAGATCTCCACGCGCGACGTCTGCTGGGAGGCCGGCGATCCGCTGCGCGATCCGGCGATCGCCCCCGGCTGCTACGTCGAGGTCAAGGTCAGCGACAGCGGGCTCGGCATGGACGCCGCCACCCAGGCGCGCCTCTTCGAGCCGTTCTTCACCACCAAGGAGGTCGGTAAGGGCACGGGCCTCGGACTCGCGACCGTCTACGGGATCGTCAGCCAGACCGGCGGGCGAATCCTCGCGAAAAGCGGGATCGGCAAGGGCACCACGTTCCTCATCCTCCTGCCGCTGACGGACGCGCCCGCCACGACGACCGTCGCCCCCGCGCCCGCGCCCATGCCCGCCGCGCGCCGTCACGCGGTGATGATCGTCGACGACGAGCCCGCCTTGCGTGGACTCGCTGAGCGGATGCTCGTGCGTGAGGGCTACGAGGTCCTCGCGGCGCAGAACGGGTTCGAGGCGCTGCGGATGCTGGACCGCGACGACGCACCGAGCATCGACCTGCTGCTGACCGACATCATCATGCCGGGGATGAGCGGCGCAGAGCTCGTCGCAAAGCTGCGTGTTCGGCGCGCCGATCTCCGCGTGCTGTTCATGTCCGGCTACACGGACGACCGGGTGGTGCACCATGGCGTGGACCCGCGCGACGACCTGCTGAACAAGCCATTCACCGTCGCTGAGCTGACGCAGCGCGTGGCCGCCGCGCTCGATCAGAGCTGATCGCTAGGCGGCGGCGTCGATCACCGCGCGGACCGCCACCTCGAACGACGCGTCGACGTCGCTCGCCAGGCCGAAGCCGTCGGCCAGCTCCAGCAGCACGAACCCGTGGATGGCGGCGCGCAGCGCGCGCGTGAGGTGGATCGCGCGGTCATCGCCGACGTTCAGGCCGCGCACCCGCTCGAGCACACAGGCGACCATCTTGGCGCCCTCGGCGAACACGCGCGGGTCGCCGCGAACGTGGGTGCGCGACGCGATCAAGTAGACGCCCGGGTGCGCCTTGGCCCACGCACGCCACGCGTGCGCCACGGCCAGCACGGCGCGAGCCGGATCGGGGTCCGCGGTGGCGTGGAGCGCGTCGGCCATGGCGGCGTAGGCGCGCAGCGTGAGCGCGGAGCGGACCTCGTCCAGATCGGTGATGTGCTTGTAGAGCGAGGGCGCGCGCACGCCGCACGCGGCCGCGATCTGCGTGATCGTCAGCGCCTCCACGCCCTGCGCGTCTACCAGCGCGGCCGCCGCGTCGATCACGCCTTGGGCGGTCAGACCTACGCCGCGCGCCATGAGAGCCTCCCCAAGAACGAGAGCGCCGCGTCGGCCGTGGGCTGGGCTCGCTCCAGGTGGGGGTAGTGCCCCACGCCCTCGAGCACCAGCGTCTCAGCGCGCAGCGCCTCGCCGAGCCACGCGGCCTCGGCGCGCGCGTCGGGGAAGTCGGGGTCGGCCGAGCCCATGATCACCAGCGTCGGCGCGCGAACTTCAGCCACGCGCGCCGCGCAGGCGGCCTTGGACGCCATGCCGTTGTCCAGACCCGACCGCATGCGTCCCGGGCGTCCGAGCGAGGCCCGGAGCGCCGCCGCGTGCGCCGCGTGGTCGTCAGGCACGCCTCCCTTGAACAGGCTGCGGTGCGCCACGGTCCACAGCCAGGCGCCCCACGGCCCCGCGAACAGCCAGGGCGTCAGCGTCTTGGCCCAGCCGGGGAAGCCCGGCTGCTCCCGCACCACCGGGCCGAGCAGCACCAAGCCCGCGACCTGATCGGGCGCCTCCGCCGCCGCCCACACCGCCGACGCGCCGGCCGCGCTGTTGCCGACCAGCACCGCCGGCCCCCCGCCCAGCGCTTCGATCACCGCCAGGAGGTCCGCACCGACCGCGGCCGGGCCTACGGTGTCGAAGCTGTTGTCGCTGTCGCCGTGGCCGCGCAGGTCCATCACCGCGACGCGGTAGCCCGCGCTCACCAGCGCCGGCGCCAGCTTGCGGTACGACATCGCCAGATCGGCCATGCCCGGCGCGCACACCACCAGCGGCCCCTCCCCCTGAACCTGCACCGACAGGCTCCCGCCCGGACGTTCGACCCGCATGACGCTCTCCGTGGCTAATGTCATTAGCTAATGTGATTAGCCGAGGCTGTCCACGTGCTGACGATTCGAGACGCACCGGCGTTCCTGGACCGCGCAAGAGGGAGATCCTGGAGGCGTTCATGCGCGCACTTCACCCCGCGGCCCTGCGCGGCGTGGCCGATCACGGCTGGCTCAAGTCTCGTCACACCTTCTCGTTTGGAGCCTGGCACGACCCCCGGTTCATGGGCTTTGGCGTGCTGCGGGTGATCAACGAGGACGTGGTGTTGCCGGCGATGGGGTTCGGGACGCACCCGCACCGCGACATGGAGATCATCAGCTACGTGGTGTCGGGCAAGCTCGGGCACAAGGACTCGACCGGCGGCGGCGGCGTGATCCGCGCGGGCGAGGTGCAGGTGATGACCGCGGGCACCGGCGTGACCCACAGCGAGATGAACGGCAGCGCGACGGAGCCGGTGCACTTCCTGCAGATCTGGATCCTCCCGGCCAAGGCGGGCGCCAAGCCCCGCTACGATCAGGCCGACTTTGGCCAGAAGCCCGGCGTGGTGCGCGTGGTCAGCCCGGACGGCGCCGACGGCTCGCTGGCGATCGGCCAGGACGCCACGCTCGATCGCGTGCTGCTGACGGCAGGCGACACGATCGACCTCAAGACGACGCGGCGTCGCGGCTGGCTGCAGGTGGTGCGCGGTCGCGTGGACGCGGGCGGGCTGATCGCGGGACCGGGCGACGCGGTCGTCACCGTCGATGAGCCCACGTTGCCGGTGTCGGTGCAAGAGGACGTCGAGGCCCTCTGGTTCGACCTGCCCTGATCTGGGCGCGAGCGTGCGGGCTCGCCGTTCGTCGTGCGCCCGCCCAGACAAGCCGTTGCCGGTTGGCCGATCGCAGTCCAGCACACCGCGTGGTAAGCCCGGCTCCCGGAGAGGGCTACCTTGGCGATCACGCGTCGGAACGTTCTGGTGGCGATGGCCGCGGTCACCGTGGGCGCGGCGCTCGTCGGCGAGGCTGGCGTGCTGCGCTGGTGGAACCACGCGCCGGGCGAGGGCCTGATCGCGCTCGACAAGGAAGAGTACGAGATGGCGCAGGCGCTGGCCGAGGCGTGGATGCCGCCCGGCGCCGGTCCGCCCGACATCTCCGGCTCCGAGGCCAACTGCGGCAAGTTCCTGGATGAGGTCGTCAGCCGCATGGACGACTTCTCTCGCAAGGGCCTCAAGGCGCTGCTGCAGATCTTCGACGACATGCCGCTGCTCACTGAGCACAAGCGCTTCACGCAGCTCGACCGGTACGACCGCGCGCGCGTGCTCAAGTCGTGGATGGACTCGCCGCTCTACCTGGAGCGTCAGGCGATCGGGGCGATCATGATCCTCATCGGCTTTGGCTACGAGGTCCACCCCCAGGTCTCGAAGGTCTTCTCGCCCTGGTACGGCTGTGGGTTTGGCGCATGACGGTCTACGGCTGGGAAGACGCCAAGGGCGATCGCAACCTTGAGTGCGACGTGGTCATCGTGGGCACGGGCCCTGGCGGCGCCGCCATCGCGCGCGTGCTCGCCGAGGGCGGCAAGCGCGTGATCTTGCTGGAGGAAGGCCCGCATCAGTCGCGGTTCCAGAAGAACCAGGCGAACACGATGCGCTACCACATGCAGGAAGGCGGCGCGATGGTCGCGTTCGGCAGCGCCGCGGTGGGCGTGGCGGCCGGTCGTGGCGTGGGCGGCGGCAGCCTGGTGAACTCGGCGATCTGTTGGCGCACCAAGGACCACGTGCTGGAGTCGTGGGAGGCCGTCCTCGGCGGCGACAAGCGCTTCGCGCCGGACCAGATGCTCCCGGTCTACGCCGAGCTGGAGGTGCCGCTCGGCATCATCCAGACGCGCGAGGCGATCGCTGGGGAGAACAACAAGCTCATCGTGCGCGGCGCCCGCGCGCTCGGCCTCACCGCCGACCTGCTCTGGCGCAACACGCCCGGCTGCGTCGGCTGCGGCGCGTGCAACTACGGCTGCCCCAGCGGCGGCAAGGCGAGCGTCGACAAGAACCTGATCCCCATGGCGCGCGCACACGGCGCGATCGTGCAGGGCGACACCAAGGTCGAGCGCATCCTGGTCGAGAACGGGCGCGCCCGCGGCGTGGTCGGCGTGGTCCGCGAGACCGAGACCGGCCGCGCGGTCGGCTCCACCACGGTGCGCGCAGAGAAGGTCATCCTGTGCGCGGGCGCGGTCGGCACGCCGCGCTTGATCCAGTACGCCGGCCTGGGCGACACGCTCGGCGACCGCGTGGGCAAGGGCCTGCACCTGCACCCCGGCAACGGCATCTTCGGCCTGTGCGACACCGAGGTCCGCATGTGGACCGGGGCCACGCAGGGCGCGTACTTCTCGGACCCCAACCTGCCCGAGGTCCTCCCCCACACGCTCACCCTGCCGCCCGCCGCGCTGCTCATGGCGCTCGGCAACACCGGCGAGGCCGCCAAGCGCGACATCGCGCTCGCCCCGTTCATCGCCGGCTGCCTGGTGATGGTGTCGGACAAGGGATCGGGCACCGTCGGCGTGACCAAGGAGGGCCGCGCGGACCTCAAGTACTGGTTCGCGGACGAGGACATCGTGAACATCAAGGCCGGCCTGAAGCGCACCTGCGAGGTGCTGATGGCCGGCGGCTGCAAGAAGCTGTTGGTGCCCATCACCGGCGCCGGCTGGACCGAGAACATCAACGACGCGTTCGCCGCCATCGAGGGCGCCGCGATCACCGACTACAAGGGCCTGTACGCCGCCCACCCCATGGCGACGTGCCGCATGGGCACCGACATCTCCAACTCGGTGATCGGCCCGAACGGCGAGGCTCACGGCCTCAAGGACCTCTACATCGCCGACAGCTCGATCTTCCCGACCTCGCTCGGCGTGAACCCGCAGTACACGACCATGGCGATGTCGACGATCCTGGGCCGCGGCATCCTGGCGGACTGGGGCGCGTAGGGTGTCGGACGCCGACGATCGTCCGACGGTCGGGCGTTCGAGAGTTTTGACGCCGATTCTGGGCTGATGTGAACGTCGCGCGGCCTGTCCGATCCTGACGATCGGGAGGTCGCGGCGTGGGCGGGCGATCGGCGACTTGTGTGGGTCGACCCGACGTAGTCGCGGCTCGGAGTCGCTGCGGCCGTGGAGGCACCCGGCGTGACGGGAGGCCGTCGGACCCCTGCTGGGTTCGACGGAGGCGGCGATGGGTGACGCGGTGATGGAGCGGGTGGCGCGGGTGCCCGAGCTGCCGGAGGTGGAGACGACGTGGGTGCGGTCGGACGCGCTGGGGAACTCACGGAGGCAGTCGCAGCTGGGTGGGCCGATGGGTCGGTCCGCCGCGCAGGCGATCGAAGGCGCGAACCACGACGCGGCGGCGGGGCTGATCCCGCTGATCCAGTCGAGCCGCGACATGTCCGCGACGATCGATGAGGTGCGCGATCGGATCTGGATCGAGCGCACCGACCTCACGACCGCAGGCTTCTTCGTCCCCGGCTTTGGCGCCCACGCGTCCTCCTTCGAGGTGGGCCTAGACGCCCTGTCGGGCGGTCGCGGCGGGGCTGGTCGCAGCGTCGTGGACACCGTGGCGATCGGCATGCCTCGGTCGCGCGCGCCTGGACTCTCCAGCTCTGGACGCACGTCCCTCCGCGCCGACGAGGTCGCCGCGCTGCTCGGCCTGGACACCCGAGCGTGGAGCGCCGCCGCCGACGTCGCCGCCGGTGACCTGTGGCGCGCGTCCGAGCTCCCTGAAGGCGCGATCGTCCGGGGGTCCCACTCCAACGGCGGTCGGCGCGGCGTGGACGTGCCGAAGTTTGGATTGCAAGCGCCCGTCACCCCAAAGTTCGATTCGTCTGACGCGCGCTCCAGCCAGGTCACGGTCCAGCGCGCGGGAGACCTTTGGGTCGCCGAGGTGCTGGTCGAGCGAGGCGCCGTGCTCTCGATCGGCGTGGGACTCGGCACGCCGGTGCCCGGCATGGACTTCGGCGCGTCGAAAGCGACCGCGTCGGGCGCGATGGAGACCGTCACCCTCTGCGCGTCCGTGAAGGACACGCGCGCTGTCGCGATCCTAGCGGAGGTGGTGCGCCGCGCCGACGGCCTCACGCTGGACCCTGTCGAGGCCGTACCGGGTGCGCGCGCGCTCATGACCAAGCGGTCCAGCATGGACTCAAGCGGCGGCTCCAGCCGTGTCGGAATCCTCATGAATTCGTTCTCTCTGGACGACGCTTGGGACAGCTCGTTCACGCTCACCGAGACCGCCGACGGTGAGTCCGTGACCGGCGCCGCGCGCGCGACGAACAGGGCCAGGCTCGGCATCGACAACGCGTTCACCCGAGAGTTCTGGCTCGATCAGGTGGAGCTGAGCGGCGGAACCGAGAGCGCCGTCGCGTACGCGGCGACGGAGGACGCCTCCTCGATCGTCCTCCGAGGCGGGACCACCGGCACCACGTTCGACGTTCACGCCAACGAGACCCAGGTGCGCCTCACCGCGTCCGACGCCGACGTCATCATGCAGGCTGCGCGATCCGAGCAGGTGTGGAAGCACCTGTACGGGGACCATGGCGTGCAGGCGGACTGGTTGACCCTGCGTACCGACCTGCTCCAGGCCAAACCAGACACGCAGCTCAAGCTGCACGACCCAGACATGGCCCTGCGCGTCGCGCGGCTAAAGCTCGTGGCCGCGTACGTGATGACCGACACGGACGCGATCGAGCCGCTGCTCAACGCGCTCGGCCGTGGGAAGCTGGCGCGCGTCGACAAGGTCGTGGGCGTGCTCGAGTGCTGGCCCGAGGGGTCGGAGTCAACGCAGGCAATCTACGATCAGCTCGGCCAGTGGATGGAGCTGTTGCCGCGCAACGACTGGGGCGGTCACGACCCGTTGTGCCTTCTCCGACAGCTGCGGAGGTGCGCCGAGACGCTCTACGATCAGATCGAGGCGTTCACGCGCGTGCCCGAGCGGGCGCGGCTGGAGATGCTCGGGCAGGTGCTCGCGTGGCGCGACACCATGGACGACGCGTTGTGCCGGTACGGCTCGCACGACGACTCGACGGGGGCGACCGCGTCGCACCGACCCTCGACCACCGGGCGCCTAGAGCTGCTCGCAGGAGAGTGTCGGTCGGAAGCCTCGCCGCACCTGTTTGTGCTGGAGCCTTTGCTCTGCCGATCCGGCGACCTGACCCCAGAGCAGGAGACAAGCTTCGACGCGCTGTCCGGGATCATCGGCTACTGGAAGGTGGTCGCGGCCGAGCTTCGGGACGCCTGCGCCCGCGACGGCAAACCAGAGTCCGCTTGGCTCGTCAGGCCGCGCCGGGGCGCAATGGAGGCGGAGCGTGACCTCGACCCTCCGCTCCGGACCTGGAACGCCCTGCGCGGCGTCGTGGACCAGACGCGGCGAGGTCTGACGACTGAGTCGACCTACGCCGCGCTCTGACCCCGCCCCTACTTCGTCGGCTTCGCCGGCAGCGTCTGGAAGAACGCCCACAGCGCGCGCGTCTCATCCGGCGTGGTGTGGCCGAGCATCGGCAGCACGTCGGCCATCGGGCGCTGCATGGGCTGTCCGTCCTTGCGGACGCCCGAGCGCACGGCCTTGTCGAACGCCTCGTAGGTCCACGAGCCCACGCCGGCCTGCGTCAGGTTGGGGGCGGGCGGCCACGCCGGGTCGCCGCCCTCGATGGGGCCGCCGGTGTAGTCGGCGCCGTGGCAGCCGGTGCAGGTGTGGCTCAGGTGCTCGCCGAACTCGACCGTGGGGCCCGCGGGCGGCGGGACGGCAAGGTGGGTGGCGATGGAGCCAAAGTCCTGCGCGCTGAAGCGGATCTTGCCGAGGGCCGTCAGCACGTTGAACAGCGGGCCGTAGACCGGCAGGGGAGCGTCGTTGTCCACCTTGGGCTGCGACTGGATGTACGCGATGATGTCCGACAGCTCCTGGTCAGACATGGCCGCGTAGTCCTTGGACGGCATGGCGACGGGCGTGCCGTCACGCCGAACGCCGTGGCGAACCAGCCGCTCCCAGTCGGACGTCTTGAAGTCGACGACGGGGCTGCCCTTGCCGCCGGTGAGGTTCAGACCCTTGAAGGTGCCGAGCACCGGGCTGTCGACCATGGTGCCGCCAGAGAAGTCGCCGCCGTGGCAGATCTGGCAGCCGTAGCGGGCCTCGACCAGGTGCTTGCCGCGGGCGACCGCGTTCTCGAGCGCGAGGGCGTTGAGGTCGAGGCCGGCCAGCGGATCGGCAGCCTGGGCCGGATCCACGGTCGCCATCGAGGCCAGCGCGACCCCGTCGGCGGGCGGCGCGGCCGCGACGAGCTCAGCCGCCTTCTTGGCCCGCAAGTCCGCGATCTCCGTCTCGGTCAGCGGGTACGGAACGGCGATGTCGACGGTGTGCACGTCGTACACCTCGGCGCGCATCTGGTGGGTCGTCGAGACCGCCCAGCCGTAGAAGCCGGCGCCTCCAAGCAGCGCCACACCCAGCAAGCCCCCCACAACCTTCAGCCCCTTGAACACCATGTCGAATGCTCCCGGTTCGGTTGAACCGGGGCCATCCTGGCACGTCACGAATGCAAATGAAAGTCAAATGCATATGATTCGCGACCGCGCAATTAGGGTAACCACGTAGGGCTGCGCCTAAAGCGGCCCGAGCAGGCTGATGCCCACCTGCATGTCGGGCGTGCGCTGTCCACCGAGCGTGTCGGACATCCAACCCCACGAGACGAACGGTCGAAGCTCGATTGCGCCCTGCCAGAGGAGATCGGGCGCCACGCCGACCGAGGGCATCTGAGGGCCCGGCTTGTCGCCGTCGAACAGGAAGCCCGTCTCGGCGAACACCGACAGGTAGAAGCCCAGGTCCCAGAACGGGTGCGAGACGTGGCCCAGCTTGGGGCGGACTTCGAACATGGTGGCGAACACGCCGTCGCCGCGCGGGCGGCTGCGGCCGTAGCCGGTCAGCATCTGCTCGTAGGCGGACTCGTCGCGGTACTGGCCGCCCAGCCACTCGCCCTCGAAGAAGGGACGCTCGCCCCAGGTCTTGTCGAACAGGGTGCGCCCGCCGATCACCAGCCACTCGCCCGCGACCGGCCACCAGCCCATGAGCTCGACGTTGGTGCCGACGATCGGGCTGAGCTTGCCGTCCACCGCGGTCGCGCCACCGCGCACGCTCGCCTCAAATCGAACGCCCCGCTGCGCCATGGGCCAGCGGTCGGTCTCCTGGATGGCGACACCGGCGGAGAAGTCGAAGTTCCAGCCGCCGTGCGCGCCGTAGGGCTGCTCCTTGTCGAGCAAGCCGCCGACCTTGGCGCGCACCGTCGTCTGACGCACGTAGGCCTGCACCCACACCTGCACCGGCGTCTTGGGGATCGGCAGGATCGCGTTCGCGAGCAGCGACGGCCCGGCGACGAAGTTCCCCGCGGACTCCTTGGGGTCGTCGCGCACCGAAACCTGCGCGCCGCCGTGCCCGACGTAGAGCATGTCGGACCACATGCGGTACGCGAGACGCGCCACGATCATCTGCTTGCCGCGGCGCTCGTACTGCAGGAAGTTCGACGTGTACGTGCCGCGCGTGGTCCAGAAGGTGTCGAAGGTCAGCAGGTCCTGGTAGCCGTGCTCCAGGCCGCGCTTGCGGTCGAAGATCTGAAAGCCGGCGCCAAAGCCCAGGCCGTCCGTGGTGTTGTAGTTCACCAGCGGCACGGCGATGCCGCCCCACACAAACTTGGACGGCGGCTTGCCCGCGGGCTCGGTGATCACGTCGTCGGGGACCTCGGGCGCGAGCACGGGGCCTGCGGTCGCAGGATCGGCGCCCCCGGTGGCGTCGACCGGCGGCGACGCGGCGACATCGGCCTGCGGGACGTCCGGCGTCACCACCTCAGCCTGCGGCGTGTCGGGCGTCCGCGTGACGGCCTCAGGCGTCGTCTCCTGCGCGCGCGCCGCCACTGCCCCCAGCACCATCCACAGCGCCGCGTTGATCACTTGGCGAAGTAGTCGAGCCACGGGGTGGCGAGCGCGATCGGGTACGAGAGCGCGATGAGCGGCCCGAACGGCATGTAGGTGGGCTCCGGGCGCTCACCCATGTCGCGGCCCAAGAACTGGCCGATGGTCCAGCGCAGCGCCGCCGCAAAGTTCCCCCAGCGCCCACGCACAGTGATGGTGATGATGGCGTACGGGAACAGCAGCACGTATCGCCACGCGGTCATCTCCAACATCATGTCCAGGCCGAGCATGGCCGAGATGCCCATCATGAGCTTGGCGTCGCCCGCGCCTTCCAGCTTCATCAGGTACAGCACGAAGTGGAGCGCGAAGGCGACCGTCGCCGCGAACAGCGAGATGGCGAAGCCGCGCCAAGCGGCGTCCGGCGCCCACATCGTCGACAGCACCAGCGCCACCAACAGCAGCGGACCGGTCATCCAGTTGGGGATCCGGTTCTTCCACGCGTCAAAGACCGCCGCGATGATGAGGGCGAACCCGACAATCGCGAACTTGATTTGCTCGTGGTCGATAGGAGCCTCCAGTAGGGATCCGACATGTCCCACCTGAATCCAGGTGGGACCAGTGGCGTCCCCGGTGCTATACCCAGGCGGCCGCTGCCGCGACCAGGAGAGTCCTCGTGGGCCGCAACGAGACCAAGAGACTCGGCAAGTACATGGTGCTCGAACGCGTGGCCGAAGGCCCGCTGACCGAGGTCCTACGTGCACGCCTGGACGGAATCGCTGGCTTTTCCAGGATCTTCGCCATCAAGCGGCTGCGCCCCGAGATCGCGCGCCACGCCGACGCGCAGGCGCTGGTGGAGGCCCGCGCGCGTGAAGCGGCCGTGCTGTCGCACGGAAACATCGTCCAGCTCCTCGATCTTTCTCGCGAGAACGGCGTCCCGTACGTCGTGCTGGAGTGGGTCGACGGCTGGAGCCTGACCACCCTGCTCGCCCGCGCGGACGAGCTGTCGGTCACCCTGCCTATCGGTCACGCCACCTGGATCGGCCTGCAGGTGCTCAAGGCGCTGGAGTACGCGCACCATCGCGAGATCGTGCGCGACGGCGCGCCGGTGGTGCTCCGCATGGTGCACGGCGCGGTCGGCACGGACGACGTGCTGATCAGCCGCGGCGGCGAGGTGAAGGTCACGGACTTCGGCCTGGCGCGCGCCACGGACGAGGTCTCCAAGCTCGACCCCACGCTGATCCCTGCGCACCCGGAGCGCCGCGCGCCCGAGCTCGCCACGTCCGACGAGCCGACCATCGCGTCGGACCTGTGGGGCGCCGCGCGCGTCGTTCGCGCCTGCCTGGTCAGCCCCGTGCTGGACGACCTGCCGTTCAAGCCGCTCCAAGAGCTGCGCCCGGACGTGCCCGAGGCGCTCGCCAAGACGCTCGACGCCGCGCTGTCCGTCGACCCGGCCAACCGCCCCGCGAACGCGACTGAGATGAAGGACGCGTTCACGGATCTTCTGCACGACCTGGGCGACGTCACCGACGCCGACACGCTCATCCGCTGGATCAACGACGCCGGCCTGCCGCCCGTGCCGTCGATCGCCGACGATCTGCCCGACGCCGACCTCCCGCTGTTCGAGCAGACCGACGAGTCCGCCCCCGGCGCCCGCGTGGAAGACGACGAGAACACGTCGCCGGTCAGCATGGACGAGCACATCATCCTCGACGAGGACGCGCGCACCCAGGTGCAGTCCGCCGTCCGCCCGGACGGCAAGCCGGCCGCCAAGTCCACCTGGGACGAGAACGGCGCCACCCAGGTCAACCCGGAGCTGGCCCGCAAGCTGTCCGAGATGCGCGAGCAGCGCGGCGTGGGCTTTGAGGGCGCCGCCGACGCCACCCGCATGCGCAGCACTCCTGGCGACGTCGATCTGGGTCAGGCCGACGACGCCCCGCCGGCGCAGGCCGCGTGGCGCAGCGGCGTGTGGATCGGTGTGGTCACGCTGTGCGTGGGCGTGCTGCTCGGCGGCGTGGGCGCAGCGCTGTGGGGCCGCGCGGCCGGCATCACCGTGAACGACCCCATGCTCGACGTGCGCACCGCGCCGGACGTGCAGATGACCGTCACCGTCGACGGCAACACCATCCCGGGCCCCACCACCCTCACGCCGGGCGCGCACCAGCTGCGCGTGGACGTCGCGGGCGCCGCGCCCTGGCTGGTCGACCTCACGCTCCAGGCTGGCGAGTACCGACTGATGATGGTCGAGGCGAACCGCGTCACCGTGACGCCGCCCGCCCCCACCGACGCCGCCGCGCCGAGCCCGCAATGACGTCCGCGCCCGGCCGCCGATGACTGGAGGAGACGTGCCCTCGTCGTCGCCCGCGCCCGCGCGCACCCCCGCCTCCATCGTGGTGGCGGCGTTCAAGCAGCTGCGCGCCCGCCAGTGGTCGAAGAACGCGCTGCTGTTCGCGGCGCTGATCTTCTCCGGCCAGTTCACCGTGCCCGAGTCGGTGGTGAACGCGGTCGCCGCGTTCCTGTCGTTCAGCCTGCTGGCGTCCGCCGGCTACGTGTTCAACGACTACCTGGACCGCGCCGCCGACCGCAATCACCCCAAGAAGCGCTTCCGCCCCATCGCGTCGGGCGCGCTGCCTGAGGGCCTGGCGATCGTGCTGATGATCGCCTTGTTGGTCAGCGGCGTGCTCATCGCGCAGTGGATCGGCGGGCTGTTCGTGTTCGCGGCGCTGGCCTACCTGCTGACCACGCTCGCCTACAGCTTCTTCTTCAAGCACATCGTCATCCTCGACGTGATGGTGCTGGCGTCCTGCTACGTGTGGCGCGTGGTCGGCGGCGCGCTCGCGATCACCGTGCACGTCAGCGCGTGGCTGTTCCTGTGCACCGCGTTCCTGGCGCTGTTCATCGGCTTCAACAAGCGCCGCGCTGAGCTCCGCGAGCTGGGCGACAAGGCCGGCACCCGCAAGAGCCTGGTGCAGTACAACGCGCGCATGCTGGAAGAGTTCCAGAGCATCACCACCGCCAACACCATCGTGTCCTACGCGCTGTACACGGTGCTCGGCGCGCAGACGCCGTGGATGGCGCTGACCATCCCGTTCGTGCTGTACGCGGTGTTTCGCTACGTGTTCCTGGTCGAGCAGAACGGCGAGGGCGCGGCGCCCGACGAGACGCTGCTGACCGACATCCCGATCCTCGTCACCGCCGTGCTGTACGCGGTGACCGCGGTGACGGTGATCTTGCTGGACCGCAGCGGGATGCTGACGAACATCCTGCCGCAGATGCGCTAGGCGCCGACGGTCGTTCGCCGCGCGCTGACGTGCGCTGACGCGGGCTGACTCGATCGGGACAGCGTCCCGCGAGGGCACGTCGTACGTCCGAGTCAGGGCATGTGGCCCGTCTTGGAGAAGCCGATGCGAGCTCCCGTGATCTCGACCCGTCGATCTGCGCCGCTTGCGCTGCTGTGTGCGGTGCTGTCCCTGTCGTGCGCCGACGGCGGCACGGACGGCACGTCCGACACAACCACCGACTCGGACGCGGCCGCCGCCGCCGCCGACTTCCTCGGCGCGTTCGACGCCGACGGCCTGGTCGCGCCGATCACCGAGGAGGCGTGCACGCTGTCCTCCGGCGTGGAGACGACCTGCTGGCGCGTGGAGCTGAAGGGCGCGCCCAGCGACCACGAGGTGGGCCCGTTCTGCCCGCGCTCGATCGACGACGGCCCGGAGTCCGCGGGCATCTGGATCGAGTCGGGCGACGTGTACGACGTGGACGGCGCCTTCATCGTCGGCCTGGCCGACTTCTACAATGACCCCGAGTGGCAGCTCTACGACGAGGTCACCGGCCTGGTGAACGTCACCGACTCGGAGGCGTCGTGCAGCGCGGCGGCGCGACCGGACGTCGACCCGCAGTACAACAACTACTGCGTCGAGTGCTCGCTGGACTACGTCGACGGCGGCATCGCCACCACGGTGCTCATCCCCAAGGTGCCCGTGCCGATCGACACGCCGCTGGAGATCCGCGGCGCCGCGCTGGTGGGCGTCGCGCTCAACGGCGTCGCGTTTGACCCGCCCGCGCCGGTGCAGGCGATCCTGGGCGCGCACACCATCGCCGCGTTCGACGACTGCGGCGGCCACGTGAACCTGATCGCCGGCTACCACTACCACGCGGCCACCGGCTGCTCGAAGGAGGTGGCGAGCGACGACGGTCACGCGGCGCGGATCGGCTACGCGCTCGATGGCTACGCGATCACCGCGCGGGTCAACGAAGACGGCGAGGAGCCCGCCGATCTGGACGAGTGCCGCGGTCACACCGACGCCGTGCGCGGGTACCACTACCATGTGGCCTACGCCGGAGAGAACCTGTTCGTGGGCTGCTTCCACGGCGACATCGCCGCGTCTGAGGCGGGCGGCGCGGGCCCCGGTGGCGGCGGCGGCGGCGGTGGACAGCCGCCGGTCGCCGACTGCGCGCCCGGCCAGACGTCCATGTGCTGCGGCGACGGCGTGTGCGACGGCCCGGAGACCGCGGACAACTGCGCGGCGGACTGCGGATGAGGCGCGCCATCCCGGCGATCTGGCTGTGCGTCAGCCTCGTGGCCGACGCGCACGAGGGCCACACCGACCGCGCCCCGTGGGACGCGTGCGCGGCCAGCACGCTCGGCGCGACGTGCGGGTGGGAGACGGCGCAGCATGAGCCGCATCAGGGGACCTGCAGGCAGATCGGCGGCGCGCTGATGTGCGTGCGGAACAAGCCCGTGCTGCACGCGACACACGCGAACATGCCTGGCTGGACCGCGTGGGCGAGCGCGGGCGCGCTGAGCCTCGCGGCGATCGGGGCTGCGGTCGGGCTGCGGCGGACCCCGACGGCCTGAGCGGCGTCGACCGTCGCCAACGCGGCGCGGTCACCGGGTGGCGTCGGCGCCGTAGCTCAGTTCTGGTACAACGTGAGCGCCGCCTTCCACACGGCCCTAGAGCGGTTGGTGGCGGGGTCCAGCTCGGCGACCTGCACGGGCTTCGCCGCCATCCACACGTTGCCCTTCGGACCGGACTGACCCGGGCGGGTCTGTACGAGCCAGGTGGTGGAGTCGGGCGCTCGGAGCCCGAGCGTGCAGCACGACATGGACACCGCGTCGATCCGCGCCGCCAGGCCCAGCGACGCGGCCGCGGCGACCTTCTCGTCGTCAAAGGCGTCGAACGTCAGGACGAGCGTGGAGTGGGACTCGTCGAACGTCTTGATGTGCACCGTGGCCGAGCTGGCGCCGTCGAACGTGAGGTCCGTCGCGTAGATCGACTCCAAGGAGATCGACTGGGGCACCTTCTCGCCCAAGTGCCCGCGGAAGTCGCTGTCCCAGGCGCGCAGCGCGGCGTCGAACTGCGCCGCGGTGGGCACGGGCGCCGAGGTCGGCGCGGCGGACGGGGACGGCCCAAA
>CANJMY010000026.1 GCA_947475315.1 Pseudomonadota bacterium
AAGCCAGTCGCTTTGAGCTCGACTTGTGGTCGATTGGCTCTCTATTTACGCAAGACCGCCGCCGGACGAGCCGACGACAATCTCTACCACTACGACCACTTTCGTGGTTCGCCATTTACTGATTGCTTTTCAAAGACCGACCGGTGCAGACCGAAACCTGCTCCGCGATACCGTAGACCGCAGTCGACGGATCCGGCGGACGAGTCCGTCAGACGCCCGGCCATTTAGCGGGCCCTGGGCGGGCCGTCAACCGTGTCCGCAACGCTTTCTCGTTCGTTCTCTTCGGAGAGTCGGATGCCCGCGGTTTTTTTCGAGGGCGAACTCGTGGCATACGACGTGCATGCGGCCGCAGCGCACTCAGGCCATGCACAAGGCGCAGCCCGGGTTAGAAGTCCTGCCCTCGCGGTAAGGCCGACTCGGCTCCGCCGCCCCCACGACACCGGCCCTTTCCCCAGGAACCGCCACGCCATGTCAAACGCTGCCCCGGTAGTCCTCGACCAAGTCGTCGTCCGCTTTGCCGGCGATTCTGGCGACGGCATCCAGATCTCGGGTGACCAGTTCACCCGTACGTCCGCCCTCGCCGGCAACGACCTCGCCACCTTCCCTGACTACCCCGCCGAGATCCGAGCGCCTGCAGGCAGCCGCGAAGGCGTCAGCGGGTTCCAGATCCAGCTGGCCAGCCACCCGGTCTTCACCCCTGGAGACATCGCGGACGCTCTGGTGGCGTTCAACCCTGCGGCGCTCGTCACCAACCTCGACGGCCTGCGCGAGGGTGGCATCATCATCGTCAACTCGGACAAGTTCGCCAAGATTGACCTCGAGAAGGCCCGCCTGGTCAGCAACCCGCTCGAGGATGGCACCTGCGACAAGTTCCGCCTGGTGCAGGCCCCCATCGGCAAGCTGACCAAGGAAGCTGTCGAGGCCTTCGGTCTCAAGACCAAGGAGATCGACCGCTGCAAGAACTTCTTCGCGCTGGGCATGGTGTACTGGCTGTACGGCCGTCCGCTGGATCCGACCGAGGAGTGGCTGCGCAAGCGCTTCAAGCCGCCGTTCCTGGACGCCAACCTTGCGTCCATGCGCGCGGGCCACGCCTTCGCGGAGACCGCCGAGCTGTTCGAGGGCCCGTTCATGGTCCCGCCCGCGGTCATCGCACACGGCACCTACCGCAACGTCACCGGCAACCTGGCCATCGCGCTCGGGCTCGCGGCGGCGGCGGTGAAGAGCAAGACGACGGTGTTCTACGGGAGCTACCCGATCACGCCGGCCACCGACATCCTCCATACCCTGGCGCCGTTCAAGAACTTCGGCGTGGCCACGTTCCAGGCTGAGGACGAGATCGCGGCGGTCTGCGCGTCGATCGGCGCGTCCTACGGTGGCGCCATCGGCGTCACCGGCACGTCGGGCCCCGGCTTGGCGCTCAAGCAGGAAGCGATCGGCCTCGCGCTGATGGCCGAGCTCCCGCTCGTCATCATCAACGTTCAGCGCGCCGGCCCCTCCACCGGCCTGCCGACCAAGACTGAGCAGGCTGACCTGCTTCAGGCGATGTACGGCCGCAACGGCGAGTCGCCGGTCGCGGTGCTCGCGCCGGCCACCGCCGCGGACGCATTCGATGTGACCCTGCAGGCCGTCCGCCTGTCGGTGAAGTACCGCACCCCCGTGGTCGTGCTGTCCGACGGCTACGTCGCGAACAGCTCCGAGCCCTGGCTGCTGCCCGACATCGACGCGCTGCCGCCGATCGAGGTCGTCCACCCCACGGATCCGGAGACCTTCAAGCCCTACCTGCGTGACCCGGAGACGCTCGCGCGCCCCTGGGCCATCCCCGGCGTGCCTGGCTTGGAGCACCGCATCGGCGGTCTGGAGAAGGCCGACATCACCGGCAACATCTCCTACGACGCCCACAACCACGAGAAGATGTGCCACCTGCGCGCCGAGAAGATCCTCCGCATGCGCGCCGACATCCCCGCGACCGACGTCCACGGCGCCGCGAGCGGCACCTTGGTCCTCGCGTGGGGCAGCACCTACGGCGCCATCCGCACCGCGGTCGACCAGTGCCTCGCGGAAGGCCAGGCGGTCGCGCACGTGCACCTGCGCCACCTCAACCCGCTTCCGGCTGACCTGGCCGACATCATGGGCCGCTACGCGCACGTCATCGTGCCGGAGCTCAACATGGGCCAGCTGTCCAAGATCCTGCGCGCCGAGTACCTCGTCGACGCCATCCCGTTCACCAAGATCCAGGGCCAGCCTTTCCGCGTCGCGGAAGTCAAGGCCCGCCTCGACGCCCTCGTCGCGAACTGAAGGAGCACCGACCCATGAACACCACGCCGGTCGAGTACAGCAAGAAGGACTTCATGTCCGACCAGACCATCCGGTGGTGCCCCGGATGCGGTGATTACTCCATTCTGAGCCAGGTCCAGACGGTCTTCGCCGGTCTCGGTCTCGCCAAGGAGAAGTACGCCATCGTCTCGGGCATCGGCTGCTCCAGTCGCTTCCCCTACTACATGAACACCTACGGGTTCCACACGATCCACGGCCGCGCCACCGCGGTCGCCACGGGCCTGAAGCTCTCCCGCCCGGACCTGTCCGTGTGGGTGGTGACCGGTGACGGCGACGGCCTGTCGATCGGTGGCAACCACATGGCCCACCTGCTGCGCCGCAACGTCGACCTGAACGTGCTGTTGTTCAACAACCGCATCTACGGCCTGACCAAGGGCCAGTACAGCCCCACGTCCGAGATCGGCAAGAAGACCAAGTCCTCGCCGATGGGCAGCATCGACCACCCGTTCAACCCGATCGCCTTCGCGCTCGGCTGCGGCTCGTCGTACATCAGCCGATCGGTGGACGTGTTCGCGTCCCACCTTCGCGACACGCTGACCGCTGCGAACACCCACTCCGGCACGTCCTTCGTGGAGATCCTGCAGAACTGCAACATCTTCAACGACGGCGCCTGGGACAGCATGGTCGACAAGGACCACCGCGATGGCCGCGTGCTCTACATGGAGCATGGCAAGCCGCTGGTCTGGGGCTCTGAGGACGACAAGTACGGCTTCATCCTCGACGGCCTGTCGATCAAGCCGGTGAAGCTGGGCGAGACGCACCAGGAGACGGACTGCGTGCTTCACGACAAGCACAACCTGATCCTGGCGACCATGCTGGCCAACCTGGATCCGTCGGACGGCGCCCCGCTCGCGGTCGGCACCTTCTACGAGTCCGACAAGTCCACCTACGACTCGATGTTCGTCACGCAGATCGCGGACGCGACCAGTCGTCTCGGCGCCGGTGATCTGGCGAAGCTGCTCAACAGCGGCGAGACGTGGACGGTCTGAGGCCTGTCGCCGCGCTGACGCCGGCCGACGCCAAGCGTGTCGTCGGCGTCTTGTGCGACATCGACGACACCCTGACGTGGGAAGGCCGCCTCATCCCCGAGGCGTTCGCCGCCCTGTCACGCGCACAGAAGGCGGGCCTGAAGGTGGTGCCGATCACCGGCCGCCCGGCGGGCTGGGTGGATCACGTCGCGCGGGCCTGGCCCGTGGACGGCGTGGTCGGCGAGAACGGTGGCCTGTGGTTCTGGCATGACGGGCACAAGCTGCAGCGGCGCTTCTTGCAGCCGCTGGACGAGCGCTTGGCCAACCGGCAGCGGCTGACCGCGCTGGGCGCGCAGATCCTGGCGGCCGTGCCCGGCACCGCGCTCGCGAGCGACCAGCCCTACCGAGAGCTGGACGTGGCGATCGACTTCCGCGAGGACGTACCCGAGCTGAGCGAGCCGGAGATCGACGCGATCGTGCGCGCCTTCCACGACGGCGGCGCCACCTGCAAGGTGTCGTCGATCCACGTGAACGGCTGGTTCGGCGCGTTCGACAAGCTGACGGGCTGCGCCCATCTCCTCGCCGAGCGGTGGGGCATCCCCATCCAAGACGCGTCGAGCACCTGGATGTTCGTGGGCGACTCGGCGAACGACGAGCCGATGTTCCAGCGCTTCGACATGTCGGTGGGCGTGGCCAACGTCGCGCACTTCCTGCCGCGCATGATCTCGCACCCCAAGTACGTCACCGAGCGCGTCGGCGGCTGGGGCTTCGCCGAGGCGATCGACGCGCTGCTGGACCGGCGCGGCGGCGCGTAGCTGGGTCTGGTACGGACACTGGCCGGGGCGCACACCCTCGGCGCGCACGCGCGCGCGTCGCTTCGCGACTTAACGTGCCGAGCGCGCCGTCCGCGACGTCGCCCGCGGGCGTCGATCTTGTCGACGCCTAGGCCACCTTGGCGGGGACCGTGCCCGTGGCGATCCATTCGGCCACCGACGCGACCACCTCGGCCGCGACGCGCGACCCAAGGCCATGCGTGAAGCCTGCGCTGTGCGGGCTCAGCCAGACCCCCGGCACCGCCGCCTGCGCCGCCAGCTGCGGGTAGGGCTCGACCGGGAACACGTCGCTCGCCACGCCCCGCAAACGCCCGTGCGCGACCGCATCGACGGCGGCGTCTAGATCCAGGCACTCGCCGCGGGCGGTGTTCACGACGACCGCGTGCGCCCCCAGCGCCGCGAGGCGGGGGGCGTCCATGAGCCCGCGGCTGGTCGGCGTGAGCGCGCAGTGCAGCGTGATGGCGTCGGCGCCCGCGAGCGCGTCGTCGAGGGCCCAGGCCCCCTCGATCGCCGGATCCACGCCTCGCACCTGCGCGCCGAACGCGTGCAGCGCGCGGGTCATGTGCTGGCCGATCACGCCCAGGCCGACGACGACGACGGTCGCGCCGGACAGGCCGCGCGGTGCGATGCGGGGCAGCTCGGGCCGGGCCCACCGCCCGTCACGCGCGGCTGCGGCGAACACCGGCTGCGCCCGCATCAGCCCGATCATCGCGCCGACCGCGTGCTCGACGACGGCGTCGCGTCGCGCCCGTGGGCTTCGACCGACCGTCACCCCGCGCCGGTGGGCCTCGTCCACGTCGACGTGGTCGTGTCCAGAGGTGGTGGTGAGCACGCAGCGGCCGCCAAACCCCGCGAGCACCGTGTCGGTCACGCGCACCTTGCTGTTCACGACCAGCACGTCCGCCCGATCCAGCCCCACGGGCGGGCGGATCCGGTCCTCAACGAGCGACCAGCTGCCGCCGAGCGCCTCGACGCCGGCCCGCTCGGCCGCCAGGTCGGCGTCGGTCTCATAGGAGGATCGACCCCAGCGGAGCACGTGCATCACAGCCTCTCCTCGGACGCGGCGGAAATTGGTCCGCCTTGGTCCAGCGCCACGCGGACGGGCTCCGGGTGTCGCGGTAGGACGGTCGCCTGTCGGAGTGCGCTTGTCCAAGCCGAAGTTCCGGTATCTGTGCCGCGAGTGTGCCCACGAGTCCGCCAAGTGGGTCGGGCGCTGCCCGTCGTGCAAGGCGTGGAACAGCATCGAAGAGGAGGCGGTCGACGACCGCCCGGTCAAGCGCGCGGCCCCGTCGCTGTCCATCGACGACCGCCCCGTCCGCCTGCCAGACGTCCCCGCCAGCGGCGGCGGCGAGGTGCGCGTCCGCACCGGCCTGGGTGAGTTGGACAACGTGCTCGGCGGCGGTCTGGTCGCGGGGAGCCTGGTGCTGGTGGGCGGAGATCCAGGTGTCGGCAAGTCCACGCTGCTGCTGATGGCGGCGGATCGCTTCGGAAAGCGCGGTCTCGACGTGCTCTACGTCTCCGGAGAGGAGTCGGTTCGCCAGATCCACCTGCGCGCCAAGCGCCTGGGCGTGGAAGGCGAGCGCGTCCACCTGCTGGCCCACACCGACATGACCCACATCGACAAGATCGCGCGGGAGCTGAACCCGGCGGTGATCGTGATCGACTCGGTGCAGACGGTGCACGTGCCGCACGTGGGCTCCATCCCCGGCTCCATCACGCAGGTGCGCGAGGTGGCGCACGCCGCCATGGTGCTGGCCAAGTCCACGGGCATCTCCATCCTGCTGGTCGGCCACGTCACCAAGTCGGGCGATCTGGCAGGCCCCAAGGTCCTGGAGCACGTGGTCGACACGGTGCTGCACTTCGAGGGCGACGATCGCTCGTCGCTGCGGGTGCTGCGCGCGGTGAAGAACCGCTTTGGCCCCGCGGGCGAGCTCGGCGTGTTCGAGATGGTCGAGGACGGCCTAGCCGAGGTGCCGGACGCGTCCGCCCGCCTGCTGCGCGAGCGCGACGAGGGCGCGCCTGGCACCGCCGTCGTCTGCACGACCGAGGGGAGCCGCGCGCTGCTGGCCGAGGTGCAGGCGCTGGTCGGTCGCCCGTCGCCCGCCACGCCCGCGCGCACCTGCATCGGGATCGACCGGAACCGGGTGCTGATGCTCGCCGCCATCCTGGGCAAGGTGGGCCTCGCCGTGCACGATCGCGACCTGTTCGTGAACGCAGCGGGTGGCGTTCGGCTTGAGGAGCCGGCAGTGGACCTTGGGATCGTCGCCGCGGCCGCGAGCGCGCTGCTCGATCGCCCGCTCGATCCGCGCACCGCCCTGTTCGGCGAGCTTGGGCTGGTCGGCGAGGTCCGCGCGGTCCCGCACGCCCGCCTTCGCGCCCGAGAGGCGGCGCGGCACGGGTTCCGGCGGTTGGTGGTGCCCGCGGGCGCCGACGTGGGCGACGTCGGGATCGACGTGGTCCGGGTGCGGACGGTGCGCGACGTGCTCGACGCGCTGGGTCTCGGCAGGTCCTAGCCGTCGTTCCCCCTGCGGCGGATTGGGTCGAAATGCACCCGACCGGGGGTCCGAATCTTCGGAGCTCCCTACCCGAAACAGGACGCGGTACCCTCACAATTAGCGACGAACATCCCGTCGCGCCTTGGGGGGAACATGAACACCGAAACCATGAGGCTCTCGACTCTAGATCCAGCCGTGAACAAGCCTGCCCGATGGCGCGTCCTCCGAGCCGTGGCGCGGGTGCTGAGCGTCTACCTTTCCTTCGCGGCGTTCCTGGTTGGCACGTCGCTGTTCGTGGCGAGTGGGCTGACCTTCGGAGCGCACTGGGCGCCCGCCCTCGCGTTCGCGGCGGCCTGCGTGTCGTTGCTGCCCCTCGCGTCGGCCCAGGCGTGGGCGGTGCACGATCGGGTCCGGGCGCAGGTCGGTCCCGAGGCTAGCGCCCTCCGCCACCTGACGGACGACCTCGCGGGGATCCTCGCCTCCACCGCGTTCCTGCTGTGCGTCCCCGTCCTCCTGGAGAGCGCACACGGCGTCGCAGCCGTCGGCCTGGCCGCCAGTCGAGCGCTTGAGGCATGGGGGGAAGGCAGCGCCGCGTCGCCGGCGATGCTCCTGCGCCACCACCTCGCGCTGGTGCGCACGGCGTCCGGCGACGCAGGCGCCGTCCGCGCACTCGGCGCTTGGGTTTCGGTGCTGACGCTGGCGGGCGCCACCCTGTCGGGCGCGTCGCTCTGGCTACGACTCCGGGGCGTCGTCGGCCCGGGGCAGCTCCGGCGAACCTTCGCGCTGCGGGAACCGTCCGCGCGCGCGGTGGCCTTGGCGACCCTGGCGGGTGCGCTGGCCGGCTGGCTGCCCGCGTCGGTGGCGTACCAGCTCGGCGAGGGCAGCGAGCCTTCCGCGCTGGGCGCGTTCGTTCGGGGCGCGGACGCGCTCCGAGACTTCCACGCCCTTGGTGTGCCGTCTCTGGCGTGGACGCTCGCGATCGCGGCGGCGCTCCCGATGGCCGAGGAGCTCGGGTTCCGGGGCTTCCTGTGGTCCGCGTTCGCGCGGGCCGGCTCACCCGGGATGGCCTTGGCCCTGTCCACCCTGGCGTTCACCCTGCTCCACCATGATCCGTCGACGCTTCCGTCGGCCGCCTTCCTCGGTCTGATGCTTGGCCTGCTCCGCGCAAACACCCGCTCCGTGGTGCCCTGCATGGTCGCCCACGTCGCGCTGAACAGCCTCGGCATCGCGGCGATGGCGCTGTGGCCGGATGGCCTGCATGTGCCGCTCGCCCCAGCGGCCGTTCTCGGCGGCCTCGCGCTGTTGGCCGCGGGCTCCGCTCCGGGTCGCGCCGAACCGTTGCCGAGCGCTCGCCCGCCGCGAGTGACCCGCACGGCCTGACGATCCTGACGCCGCCGGGCACGACCCTTGCACAGGTGCCGACCGATCCCACGACACCCTGACAGAACGTGCCAGGACAGGCCTAGGGCCACCCGTTAGACCCTGAATGAATCTTCATTCACCGACCGAGGAATCCATGAGCACCCAGCGCTACGTGGCCGACGCCACCGACATCAACTTCGTCCTCTTCGAGCAGCTGAAGATCCACGAGGTGTTCGCGAATTTCACCGCGTATGCCGGGTTTGACAGGGACACGTACGAGAACGTCGTCGCCGAGATCATCCGCGTGTCGGAGGAGGTCTTGGGTCCGGTCGACAAGATCTCGGACCGCCAGGGCGTGAAGTTCGACGGCGTCGGCAACGTCACCACGCCGGACGCCTTCAAGGGCGCGTGGAGCGCGCTGGCCGAGGGCGGCTGGATCGGCATCGACGCGGCGGCCGACGTCGGTGGCTCGGGCCTCCCCCACCTGATCGGCCTCGTCACGCACGAGCTGCTCGCCGGCTCCGCGATGGCCTTCGCCATGTACCCGGGCCTCACGGCGTCCTGTGCGCGCGTCGTCGCCAAGTTCGCGATGCCCGCCCAGCGCGAGATGGTCGCGACCAAGATGTTCACCGGCCAGTGGGCGGGCACCATGTGCCTGACCGAAGCCGCCGCGGGCTCTGACGTCGGCAGCAACCGCTGCGCAGCCAACCGCACGGACGTCCCCGGCGAGTACCTGCTCGAGGGTGAGAAGATCTTCATCTCGGGCGGCGACCAGGACCTCACCGAGAACATCATCCACGCCGTGCTCGCCCGCACGCCGGACGCCCCGGCCGGCACCCGCGGCCTGTCACTCTTCCTCGTGCCCAAGGTCAACTTCGACGCGGAGGGCAACCTCGGCAGCCGCAACGGCGCGTTCGTGTCGGGCATCGAGCACAAGATGGGCATCATGGGCTCGGCCACCTGCACGCTCGTGTTGGGCGCGGACGGCCCCTGCAAGGGCTACCTGTTCGGCGCCGAAGGCGAGGGCATGCCGATCATGTTCCACCTCATGAACGAGGCCCGCATCGGCGTCGGCAACCAGGGCCTGGGCAAGGCCTGGGCCGCGTACCAGAACGCGCTCGCCTACGCCAAGGACCGAACCCAGGGCAGCTCGATCGACCAGTTCAAGAACGCCGACGCGCCGCGCGTCGCGATCGTCGCGCACCCCGACGTCCGCCGCAACCTCATGCTCCAGAAGTGCCGGATCGAGGCGCTCCGCGGCCTGATCTACCGCATGGGCTTCTACTCTGACGTCGCCGAGCACACGACCGACGCCGCCGCCAAGGAGCAGGCGCAGGACCGCATGGAGCTCCTCACCCCGATCGTGAAGGGCCACGGCACCGACGTCGGCTTCGAGTGCACCGTTCTCGCGCTCCAGATCTTCGGCGGCGCTGGCTACACGCAGGAGTACCCGGCCGAGCAGCACGTCCGCGACGCCAAGATCACCTCCGTTTACGAAGGCACGAACGGCATCCAGGCGATGGACCTGGTCGGCCGCAAGATGCGCATGAAGGGCGGAGGCCTGGTCATGGGCTGGATGGCGGACGCGCAGGCCACCTGCGCCCACGGCCGCGACGCCGGCCTGGCCGCTGAGGCCGACCTGATCGAGAAGGCCGTGCAGACCACCGGCGCCACCGCGATGCACCTCGCGGGCCTCGGCGGCGCGGGCAACCTCGCCGGCGCCATGGTCAACGCCACCCCGTTCCTCGAGCTGATGGGCATCGTGATGCTCGCGGTCGAGTCGCTGGAGCAGGCGATCGTCGCCAAGGCGGTCATTGAGCGCGACGGCGAGACCACGCACCTCGCGGGCAAGCTGCTGAACGTCCGCTTCTACGTCCGCAACATCCTCCCGAAGGCCACGGCGATCTCGAAGTCCATCCAGGGCGACGACTACGCCTGCCTCGACGAGCGCCTGTTCGCGTAGTCCCGCGCGGCGCGGCCCGCCTTCGGGCGGGCGGAACGCAAGAGCCCCCGAGCGCCACGAGGCGCCCGGGGGCTTCGTGCTTCTGGGTCCTCTTGTCGCGCACCACCGCGCGACAGGCGCGGCCTAGCGGCGCCGCACGGCAGCCGATGCGGCGGGCCGAGGTGCCCCGATCAGCTCGTGTAGATCAGGACCTCGGCGCGCTTGCGACGGAAGGCCTCGAGCTCGGGGCGCCAGCCGGCCAGCAGCGGCACGGTCGGCAGGCCCCGCTCCAGCGTCTGGCGGAAGACGACCGAGCCCGTGAGCAGGTCGATCGCCTCGCGGTCGCGGACGAACTCGTAAGGGTCCTTGCGCCACGCGAAGCGGGCCGGGTCGGCCCGACGGGCGGCCTCGATCGTGACGATGCCGAGCAGGAACGCATCGACGAGGTTGCGGCCGAGGACGTGGACCTCGACGCCCCCGCACAGCTCGCCCGCGTGCTTCTGAAAGCCGGGCTGGAAGGCCGCCGGGCGAAAGCCAATGCCCAGCAGGCCCGCGTCGGCCGCGACCCGATCACACCACGCGGTCAGCTTGACCGGGTCGATCCAGGGCGCGCCGAACAGGTGGAAGGGGCGCGTGGTGCCGCGACCTTCAGAGAAATTGGTGGCCTCGAACAGGCACATACCGGGGTAGATGAGCGCGGTCTCGACCGTGGGCATGTTGGGCGACGGGTAGACCCACGGCAGGCGGGTGTCCTCGTACCACATGCTGCGGTTCCAGCCGTCACAAGCGATGATCTCGACGTCGCAACGCACGCCGCAGAAGCGAACGAAGTAGCGCGCCAATTCACCCACCGTCATGCCGTGGCGGACGGCGAGCGGGTAGGCGCCGACGAAGCTCTCGAAGCCCTCGCGGACGACGTTGCCCTCGACGCTGATCCCGTTGATGGGGTTGGGACGGTCCAGGACCATCACCTTCTTACGCAGCTTGCCCGCCACCTCCATCACGAAGCCCAGCGTGGCCTGGTACGTGTAGAAGCGGGCGCCGATGTCTTGGATGTCGAACAGGATGATGTCGAGGTCGGCGATGTCCTCCGGGCGGGGACGCAACGACTCCTCGGACTTGCCATACAGGGACACCACAGGGATCCCGCTCACCGAGTCGCGGGGCTCGTCGACCGAGACCATATCCTGGGCAAAGGCCCGGACGCCGTGCTCGGGGCCGAACAGCCGCACCACGTTCACGCCCGCGATGCGCAGGCGGTCGATGGCATGGCGCAGACGCGAGTCGACCGCCGTGTGGTTGCACACGAAGCCGACGCGCGCGCCGTGCAGCGCGTCGAGTCGCTCATCCAGGAGAACTTCCAGTCCGGTCCGCATCCCAAGCACCCCCTAAGCCTACCCTTCCACGCCAGCCAGCAACGTGCCAACCGGATCCCACCCCGGCAGCGCCACCCCATCCAGCTCGACCACCGGCGCGAGCACCCGCGTCGTGCTGGCTACATAGAGCCCGTCCCAGGGGCCTGCCGCAAGCGCTCCCTCGCGATGAACACGCAAATTCAACACAGCCGCGCGGTCGAGCAGCTCGTTTAGCGTGGTCGAAGCCAGGATCCGGCCGTCATGCGGCGCCGTCCAGATCACGCCATCGACCACCGCGACGATCGCGGCGGTCGTGGCCTCGGTGAACCGACCGTGCGCGTCGACCCGCAGGACCTCGTCCACGCCGGACCGCTTCACGGCCACGATCCACGGCGCGCGGCTGGTGTGCTTGACGGCCCCGCCCAAGAAAGGGTCGTCCACATGCGGGCCGCGGACGGCGCGGACAGAGCGGAACAGGCGGCCCTCCTCGAGGTCTTCGGCGACGATGACCCTGGCACCGCCGCCCGTGAGCGTCAACCGAATCCGACAGCCGCCGCCGTGCGCGCGGGCCAGCGCTGTCAACTCAACCTCAAGCAACGACCGCGGGGGCATGGGGATCAGCGCCGAGTCGGCGCTCTGCGCGAGCCGGTCCAGGTGCGCGCCAAGGCGCGGGATCTGCCCTTGGTCGGCGCTCATCGTCTCGAAGATCGCCCAGCCGACGGTGAACGCCGGGTCCGTCACCGGCACGCGCGCTTCGGCCAGTGGGACGATGTGTCCGTCCAGGCTGACGATCGTCCCGGCCATGCACCCTCCCCACCGACGCGGCCAGAGCATGGCGCGCCTGCTAGCGTTATCCTGGCAGCGCGCCGCACGCGCCGTCCGGGTCTGATGCCAACCACGCGGTCCCGCCTCCGCCGACACCTGACCCGCCTGCTCGCTCGCCGACGCGGGTCGGCCGCCGCGCTGCGTGATCTGGAGCAGCTCAACGAGGTCCTCCGGTTCTCGCTGCTGTTCACGCTGTTGATCCTGCTCCCCGTGGTCTTGTTGGCCCTGCTGGCCCTGCGCTCGATCCAGGCTGAGGAGATCGTGGTCGACGCCGGCAGCGAGCAGCGCGCCGAAGCGATCACCATCCAGGTACAGGACAGCCTGGGCTCGCTGCACGACGAGTTCGAGGACGAGGCCCGCGCCAGCATGTCGGAGGGCGACGCCGCGCTCCAGCAGATGTCGGCGATCGGCCTGCGCGGCGCGTTCCGCTTCGACGCGAACGGCGAGTTGGTCAGCCCGTTCGTGTGGCCGGGGCCTGACGACACGTGGCCGGACACCACGGCGGCGTACGAACAAGCCCTCACGCAGGCCACCCGCCTGGATCGCGTTCGAGGCAGCGCCGACGCCCAACGCGCCTGGGAGCGCGCCGCGCGCTTGGCCACCGCACCCGCGCACCGCGCTGAGGCCCGCCTGGGCGCAGCGCGCGCGCTCGCCCGCGCCAACGACCCACGCGCCGACGCCGCGCTCGTCCTGACCGCCAACGAGTTCCCCACCCTTCGCGACCGGCGCGGCGTCCGCGTCGCGGACATCGCCAACACCCTGCGCGCCGACCTGGCCGAGCGCACGGCCCGCCCCGAAGACGCGACGCGCATCCGTCGCGGCATCGTGGACCACGCGCTGGCGGCGGACTGGAAGATCGGCTTCCCGGCCGACGGGTTCGTCGCTGAGCGCGCGCTGGAGGCCCTCGCGGGCGGCATGGACGAGGCCGCGCGCAAGCTGGCGCTCGATCGGGTCCGCGCGCGCGCGTCGCAGCTGTACCAGGCCGCCGCACTCGCCGACGAGCTGCGCGTCGCGTCCAAGCGCCATGGCGCCGAGGGCGAGTTCGTCTACACGCCCGAGACCAGGTCCCTGTGGGCCTCCGTGGCCTGGAAGGACGGCGCGCTGGCGTTCGCGTTCGACTACGACGCGCTGCGCGCCGAGCTGCAGCACCACGTGGTCGACGTCGCCAACCGGATCGACAGCAACCTCTCCGCCGAGCTGCGGTCCGCCCGCGACGCCGTGGACGGCACGCTCGCGCGCCGCAGCCTCGCGCCCGATCTGCCCGCGCTCGACGTGATCGTTCGCAACGCCGACCCCACGGCGCTCATCACGCAGCGGTCGCGGTCGGGCCTGCAGCGACGGCTGGTGATCGCCCTCGCGCTGCTCGCCGTGTCCATCGGCGTGTTCGCCGCGGTGCGCACGGTGGGTCGCGAGGTCGAAGGCGCGCGCGCCAAGGCCGACTTCGCCGCCAACGTCAGCCACGAGCTGCGCAGCCCGATCACCCAGATCCGCCTCAAGGGCGAGGCGCTGCAGCTCGATCTGGTCTACGACGACGCCGACCGTCAGGCCCACTACGACGCGATCGTGCGCGAGTGCGAGCGCCTGTCGCGCCTCGTCGACAACGTGCTCGACTTCTCGGCGATCGAGCGCGGCGTGAAGAAATACACGCTGCGCGCCGAGGACCTGGGCGAGATCATCGTTCGCTCCGCCGAGGCCTGCCGTTCCGCCGCAGACGCCGCCAGCCTCAAGCTCGAGGTCAGCCTGCCCGACGAGATCCCGGTGGTCTGGGTGGACCGCGAAGCGATCGGCCAGGTGATGACAAACCTGCTTTCCAACGCGATCAAGTACGGGTCGGACGGCAAGCTGGTGGAGGTGGTCTGCCGCGTCACAGTGGACGGCGCCGAGGTCAGCGTGACCGACCACGGCATCGGCATCGGCGCGGACGACCAGGCCAAGATCTTCGAGCACTTCTACCGAGTGCAGTCCTCCGAGGTGCGCAGACGCCGCGGAACCGGTATTGGCTTGACGATCGTGCGTTACATTGTAGAAGCCCACGGCGGCACCATCGCGGTGCAGTCTGCGATCGGAGAGGGCAGCACCTTCACGGTGACCCTCCCCACGCAGCCGCCCAAAGGTGCGGGAGGTTGATTCATGCCCCGGATCCTGTTTGTCGAAGACGAGGAAGCGGTCCTCGAGACGATGAAGCGGTTCTTCACGCGAGAGAACTACGACGTCTTCGGCGCCCGTAGCCTCTCCGGGGCGCTGGACATCGCCCGTCGGCACCCGCCGGACGTCGCCGTCCTGGACGTGATGCTCAACGAAGGCCCCGAGCCCGAGCATGACGGCTTCGACGTCTGCAAGGCGCTGCGCGACGAAGAGTACGACGGCCCGGTGATCTTCGTGACCGCCCGTACGTCCGAGGCCGACAAGCTCACGGGCTTCGACCTTGGCGCGGACGACTACGTCACCAAGCCCTTCTCGCTGCTCGAGCTCAAGGCGCGCGTGTCGGCCGTGCTCCGTCGCACCGGCGGCGCCCGCTCGATCTACCGCTTCGGCGACATCGAAGTGGACCTGGACAACTACGTCATCCGCCACACCGATGGCGAGGAGCGGCTGTCCAACCGCGAGCAGGAGCTGCTGCGCTACCTGATCGAGCACCGCGGCACCGTGCTCCCGCGCGGCGAGCTGCTGACCGGCATCTGGAAGTACTCGCCCAACGTCACCACGCGCACCGTGGACACGCACATCCTGAACGTGCGCAAGAAGCTCCGGGATGACGCCGCGAGCCCCCGCTTCATCGAGACGCTGCACGGCGTCGGGTACCGCTTCATCGCGTCCGAGGGATGAGCCTTGCGGCCGCGCGTCTGGCCTGCGCTCGCGCTCGTGGTGACGGGCACGGTCGCCCTCGCGGGTGAGCCGCCGGTGTCGTGGTCCGAGGTCCAGCGCGCCCAGGTCGACGAGTCGATCGACGGCGACGAGGCCGCGGCGGTCCAACGCTACGAAGACCTGGTGCACAACCGCCTCACCGCCGGCGATCCGAACCTGTCGGACGCGCTGTACTGGCTCGCCGCGGCGCGTTGGTCGCTCGGCGACCTGAAGGGCGCGCGCGACGCGCTCGACCAGTGCATCCGCTCCGGCGTGAACAAGGGACGCTGCATCGACCTGCGCAGCCACATCGACTTGGAAGAGGACAGCGTCCGCGTCACGCCGCTGACCTGGACCTTCGACACGGAAGACCACGGCTTCTTCCACCCGCGCGAGGACTGGGATCGCGGGTCGATCCGCATCGTCAAGGACGGCGGCGGCTCGGTGCTGTCGTGGACGACCCAGGTCGATCCGCTCGTCCCCGACAAGCTGGTCGTGGGCTTCAAGGACCCTTCACCCGCGCCGTCCGTCATGCGCCTGACCGCGACGAGCGTGAACCTGTTGGCCACGCTCGAGATCACGCTCGTGGACGCCTACGGGCACGTGTTCTCGCCGCCGCCCGCCACCTGGGTGCTGCCTCAGGGCAAGCCGACCACGATCGAGCTGCGCATGGACAGCGTGACCGACCAGGCCGGGGAAGGCGCCAAGCTCGTGCCCTCGCAGCTGCATCGCCTGATCGTGCGCGACATCACCGGCCGCTACGGGAACGTCGGCGCCAACGAGATCCGCGTCGACACGTTCACCGTCCGCTGAGGCGGCGGTCGGGCCCCGCGTCCGTCAGCCTGACGCACGGAGCGCGTGGAGGGCCCTGACAGCCTCGTCCAGCAGGGCGGGGGCGACCTGCCACCACAGGGCGTCGCCGGCGCCGCCAGCGGTCAGGACGGCCACGCCAGCCTCCGAGAGCAGCGCCTCGCCGCGGGCGGACAGGTCAGCTCGCTCGCCCGCCGAGGAGCCGACGGCGGTCACCACGGCGATGGGGGCCGCGACGGCGCCGTTCGGCAGCGCGAGGCCGCCGTGGGCGTTGCGGACGTCGACGTGCAGCGTGGCGCCGACGCGGCGACGCACTCGGCCGCCCGAGCGAGAGATGGCGGCCGCGACGTCGAGGGGCTGCTCGCCCAGCGCGACGGCCACGAGCTGGTTGTCGCCGGTGACCGCGGTGATCGGCGTGCCGTCGACCGCGCCCGCCCGCAGGCGCGTGCCCGAGCCCGGCCCGAAGGTGGAGGACGCGACGATCTCGATGCCGTGGTCGCGCGCGTAGCGGACCGCGTCCTCGAACAGCACCTTGGCGCCGCCGCGGGCCAGCTCCAGCGCCTCGTCCAGGCCCATCGCGTCGATCTTGGCGGCGTCGGTGACCACGCGAGGGTCGCTCGACCACACGCCGTCCACGTCCGAGCATATCTCGCACCAGTCCGCCTTCAGCGCGGCGGCCAGCACGACGGCGGTGGTGTCCGAGCCGCCGCGACCGAGCGTCGTCACCTCGCGCTCACGGCTGACGCCCTGAAAACCAGCGACCACGACCACGTTGCCCGCGGCCAGCTCGCGCTCGATGCGATCGGGGCGCACCTCGACCACGCGCGCGTCCGCGTGGCGCTCGTCGGTGACGATGCCGGACTGCGAGCCGGTCAGCGACACGGCGGGCACCCCTGCCTCGCGCAGGGCCATGGCGAGCAGGGCGACGCTGATGCGCTCGCCAACGCTCACCAGCATGTCCAGCTCGCGACGATCCGGGCGCGCCGCGACCTGATGCGCCAGCGCCAGCAGCTCGTTGGTGGTGTTGCCCATGGCGCTCACCACGGCCACCACGCCCGCGCCCTCGGCCCGCGTGGCCGCGATGCGGGCCGCCACCGCGCGGATGCGCTCCAGGTCTGCGACCGACGACCCACCGTACTTCTGCACGACCACGCGCATGACCGAACTCCCTCGACCGCGTCCGACGTGCCCGCCTCGTAGCCTCACCGCGCGAGCGCGTCACCGGGACCATGCTTGCCGAGCAGGCCCGCGTGGCGTACCTGGGTGCGTCCGGTCGCCGCTTGGTGACCGAAGAGGGGCAAGTCGGTGATCCGCCACTTCCTCAACCCGCCCAACTGGTTCACGTCGGCCAGCCTGTTCTGCAGCAGCTACGCCATGATGCTGCTGCTCCAGACCGGTCCAAACCCGCCGTCGAGCGTGCTCATCCGCGCCTGCGTGCTGGTCGTGTTCGGCGGCATCTTCGACATGCTCGACGGCCGCGTCGCCCGGCTCACCCGTCGCTTCACCGAGTTCGGCGTTCAGCTCGACTCCTTGGCAGACATGCTCGGCTTTGGCCTGGCGCCCGCCATGATCGCCTGGACCTGGAAGCTGCACACGCTGGGGCCCATCGGGGTCGCCGCCTGCTTCTGGTACGTGCTCGCCGCCGCTTTCCGACTGGCGCGCTTCAACGTGAATTCGGGTCGAAGCACCTGGCCTTACGCGGGCCACAGCCAGGGCCTCACGTCCACGCTGTCGGGCGGCATCCTGGTCACGACCATCTGGATGTCGAACGGCTACCTGGTCAACATCCTCAAGATGCCCGCCGGCGTCGTCGCCGGTCTGGTCGTCGTGCTCGGCCTGCTGATGGTGTCGTCCATCCCGTTCCGGAACTTCAAGGACGTGAAGGCCAACCCCAACGCACGCCGCTGGCTCGGGTTCGCGCTGGCGTCCTGCCTGACGGGCGCAGTGGCCTTTGACGCCAGCATGTGGTGGGGCGTGGGCGCCGCGCTCTACCTGGTGTGCGGTCTGGCCGACGGCATCGTGGTGCTCGCGCAGCACCGCCGCCTGGCGCTCATCGCCGGGGACGACGAAGAGGACGAGATCGAGTAGGTCAGACCGCCTCGCGCACCAGCGCGATAGACGAGCACCATGACCAACAACGACGCCCTCCGCAGCATCGCCTACCTCCTCCAAATCAGCGACTCCAAGGTCGTGGAGGTCGTGGCCCTCGGCGGCGGAAGCACCACCTTGGAAGACATCCTCGCCTACATGAAGCGCGAGGAGGATCCCGAGCACGTCCCCTGCCCGCACAAGGTGATGGCGCACTTCCTCAACGGCTTGGTGATCTTCAAGCGCGGCCGCCTGGAGGGCGCGCCCGACGCGCCGGTCGAGGTGCCCGTCACCAACAACCTCATCCTCAAGAAGCTGCGCGTGGCGTTCGAGCTGACCGACGACGGCATCGCGACGATCCTGGCGAAGGCCGGGCTGTCGGTGTCCAAGTCGGAGCGCAGCGCGTTCTTCCGCCGGCCGGACCACCGAAACTACCGCGAGTGCGGAGATCAGGTCCTGCGCAACGTGATCAGGGGCCTGACGCGCTGACGGGAGCGGCGGGCGGCTCCATCGCCTGCAGCGCCTTCACCAGCTCGGCCGCCGCGATCGCGTGGGCCTCGGGCGACCAGTGGGTGACCTCCAGCAGGTCGACCCCGCGATCGCGTGCGTCGCGCAGCACCGGGCGCAGGTCGAGGCAGCGCACGCCGTCGAGCGCGCACGCCTCGTCGAAGGCCGGGGCGTGGAAGTCGGCGTCCAGGTCACGCACGTACGGCAGCGTGCCCGGCAGATGCACCAGCAGCAGCTGCGCTCCCGACGTGCGGGACTCGCTCGCCATCGCCGAGATCAACGCCACGGCCAGGGGTGTCGCCTCGGCCCAGCCGCGCACGGCCCACTTCCCGGTCGCCACCGCGAGCAGGTCCAGGCTCCGCACGCGCGAGTGATCGAGGCGGCGCAGCTCGTCAGGGCTCGGCACCGGCGCGCCGGTCAGCGCCAACGCGCCGGCTCGCAGCACGAAGCGCGGCTTACGCGCGAAGTGGAAGTCGAACAGGTTGCGCTCGAGGTCGTCGCCGACAAAGCCGACCACCACCACGTCCGGATGCAAGCCAAGCCCGACCTCGCGCAGCGTCAGCAGCGCCTGATCCTGGCCGTAGCCGTTCACGCCGAGGTTCACGATCTCGGTGGCTGGGAGCGCGCGCTCGGCGGCCGACAGCCAGACGTCCTCGTCGTTCACCTCCGCGCCAAACGTGAATGAATCCCCGACCGCCACGACGCGGCGCGTGCCGCTCGGCGCGGTTGCGCTCACCTCTCCGATACGCCGCGCGCCGATCGCGTTGACGGTCTCGGTGCGTAGAGGCCCGCCGATGGTCCAGGGCCGGGTGCGCGTCCCCGGCGCGTTCGCCCAGCCCCGCGTGGCGCTCCACATCTTCTCGGGCGTCGCACCCTCGGCGATCTGGCCGAGCAGCACGGCTGGCCGCACCGCGTCGCCCAGCACCGGGAGGTGGAGCAGACCGCCCGCCAGGGCCGCGCGCACCGTGCCCTCGAAGAGCGCCGCGGCGAGGCACAGGCCCGCAGCCCCTCGCGCCCCCGCCACCATGAAACCACGCCAAGCCATCCGAGTCGTTCCCGATTCCGGCGCCACCCTAGCACACCCGGTCGGGCTCCGAGCGCGGTGGGGCCGGCGTCGCCGCTGCCCCCACCGTTCTGCTCGTGCTGGCACGGGTGGTGATAGGTCAGCCCTCCGACCCTTGGAGGCCGCCATCACCTGGCTGAAGCGCAAGCACGCCGGTGCGCCTCCCCACGCGGTCGCGCACCACCGTCGTGGCGTCGCCGCGCGGTTCGCCAGCCTGCGCGCGACCGGCGGCGGCGCGCTCACGGCGTTCCTCGCCGTGCTGGGCCCCGGCCTGCTCGCCGGGCTGTCGGACGACGACCCTGCCGGCATCACCACCTACTCGGTGCTCGGCGCGGACTTCGGCTACACGCTGCTGTGGATCATCCCCGCGTCGACGGTGCTGCTGATCCAGTTCCACATGCTCGCGGTCCGCATCGGCGCGGCGACGGGCAAGGGCTTCGTGGCGTCGATCCGGGCGCGGTGGGGTCGGAGCTGGGGCTACTTCGCCGTGGTCGGCCTGCTGTTCGCCAACTTCGGCACGATCGTCGCCGAGTACGCGGGGGTGGCGGCGGCCGGCGAGCTGATCGGCGTGCCGGCCTGGGCGAGCGCGCCGGTGGCCGGGGTGCTGATCTCGCTCGTGGTGGTGCTCGGCTCCTTCCACCGCGTGGAGCGCGTGCTGCTGGCGATTTCGTCGCTGCTGTCGCTGTACCTGGTCGACGGCCTGCTCGCGAAGCCCGACTGGGGCGAGGTCGCGCGTCACTCGCTCATCCCCTCGATGCCCACCAGCACGGCAGGCTGGGTTGCCATCGCCGCCGCGCTTGGGACCACGCTGGCGCCGTGGGGCCTCGCGTTCATCCAGTCCTACGCCGTCGACAAGAAGATCACCGTGGCGTCGCTGCGCTGGGAGCGCGTGGACGTGCTCATCGGATCGATCCTCACCGGCGTGATCGGGCTCGCGATCGCCGTGTCCTGCGCGGCCACGCTCCACGCCGCCGGCGTGCACATCGAGGACGCCGGAGACGCGGCGGTCGCGCTGCGGCCGCTCGCGGGCAAGTTCGCCACCGTGTTCTTTGGCGCGGGGCTGCTGGGCGCGTCGCTGCTCGCGGCCGCGATCGTGCCGCTCGCCACCGCCTACTCCATCGCCGAGGGCACGGGGGAACCCGCCTCGCTCGACCTGGACTCGCACCACTTCCATTGGTTCTACGCCGCGTTTGTGGGCCTGACGGTCGCGGCGGTGAGCGTGGTGTCTCTGCCCGACCTGCCGCTGATCCCGCTCATCTACATGAGCCAGGTGGTGAACGCCGTGCTGCTCCCGCTGCACGCGATCACGCTGGTGGTGCTCTCGAGCGACGTGTCCATCATGGGCGAGGCGCGCTCGGGGCCCTGGTCTCGCGCCGCGGGCTGGGTCAGCGTGGCGCTCATCGTCGCCTGCGTTGGCGCGCTCATCGTGAGCTGGCTCGGCTGAGCGGTGCGCGTCCACGGACAGTGCTAGGCACCGCTCACCCCCCTGGAGAGGTGTCCATGCTCGCCTTGATGCCCGTCTTACTGTCGACGGTCGCGTTCGCCGAGCCGCCCGCGCCCGACCACGTCGCCCTGACCTTCGGCTGGCGAGCCGGCATGAAGGCCGTCGTCACCGCCACCGAGGTGCGCGACAACGGCGCGGGGCCCCTGCCCGCCACGGCGCTCAGCGCGTCGCTGGAGGTCCGCGACGCGGGAGAGGGCGCGCTGGAGCTGCGCTGGAGCAAGGCGAAGCAGTCCAAGGCGAGCAAGGACCCGACGCTCGGCGTGATGCTCTCCGCCTTCCACGGCGCGATGCCAGCCGAGAAGGTGGATGCCACCGGCGCCTGGAAGGGCTTGGTCGACCCGGACGCGGTCCGCCTGACGCTCGCCAAGATCACCGACATGATGAGCGCGAAGCTCGCCGGAGACGTCGGCGACGACCCGAACGCCCGGGCCGCGCTCGACCTGCAGCGCACCGTGCTGGAGCACACGCTCTCGCCCCAGGTGATGTCGGGCCGCACCGAGAAGTCCTGGAACGACGAGGTCGGCTTCTGGCTCGGCGCCGACCTGGAGCTGGGCCAACTCTATGAGTTCGACGCGGACCAGCCGACGCCCTCGGGTGGCACGCTCAAGCAGCACATCGCCTTCCGGGCGATCGAGCGCGCGCCGTGCGCCGCGGTCCAGGGCGCGCCGTCCTGCGTGCGCCTCACCATCCACACCGCCTCCGACCCGGACACCGTCCGCGCCATGACGCTCCAGGTCATGCAGCCCGCCCTGGCGGGGATGGGCCTGTCCGCCGACGCGCTCACCGAGGCCCGCGACGAGTCCACGCTCACCGTGCTCGTCGAGCCGTCCACGCTGCGCCCCTGGAGCGCGATGACCGAGCAGCGGACCACGGTGACGGTGGACGCGCACGAGCCGAGCGGGCCGCAGACGACGACGCGCGTGACGACGCGCACCAAGACGTGGGCGTGGAAGTAGCTCGACTGCGCGGGGGGCTCAGCGCCCCGCCACCCCGATCCGCTTCGCCACGCTCTCCACCCAGCCGGTCCGGAACTTTTCGGCGATCAGCGCCTCCTCCGACGCCTTCACAGGCTTGCCCTCGGTCCACACGTCGCGGAACCAGCCGAGCGCGGTCTGCATGCGCACGTCGCGAATCGGGTCGTCGATCGGGGTGCGCAGCGCGGAGGCGATCATCGCGGCGACCGAGCGGTCGTGGTCCTCCAGGCGATCGTAGCTGTAGGCGAGCGACTCCATCTCGTCGGCGGTCGACAGCTCGTCGTAGGGGATGCGCGTCCACTCCTCCAGCAGCGGGATGTTCTTGTTCTGCGTGTCGGTGTGCAGGTTGAGCGGCGCCCGGTACTCGATGCGCATGTTGTCGTCGGTGTTGCGCTCGATCCCCTTGGTCATGCCGTCGATCTCGGGGTGGGCGAAGGTCCAGTGCGCCAGCAGGTCGGTCGGCTCGTCGATGTCGACGCGCGCCAAGTCGTCGGCCACGCCCTTGTAGGCCCACAGGCGGCTGGCGGACGCCACGGTGGGCGTCATCGGCTCGTCGGAGCCCAACAGCACCAGGTCCGCGTTCTCGGCGGCGCCGTACACCAGCACGTACTTGTAGTTGTCGCTGAAGGTGGCGAGCAGGCTCTTGAGGTCGTCGTCGTCCATGGCGTAGAGCTGGAGCCACTGCGACCACACGCCGCCGGGCTTCAGGCGGGTCTTGCCCATCTGGAAGAACTCGGCGGTGAACAGGTTCGACACGCCCGTGAGCCAGGGGTTGGAGGGCTCGCTGACGATCACGTCGAACGATCCAGGCGCCGCGCGGAGCAGGTGGTTGCGGCCGTCGTTGAGCGTGAGCTGCAGGCGCGGGTCGTCGAGGATGGCGTGGTTCCAGCGCGAGAACAGGCGCGTGGCGTCGACGATCGCGGGCTCCAGCTCGGCCACCTGCAGGCGCTGGATGTCGCTGACCTGGCTGACGGCGCCCGCCGTGATGCCGCTAGCGAGGCCAATGACCAGCACGTCGTCCACGTGCTTGGCGTACTGGAACGGCAGCACGCCCACCATGATCTGGGTCGACAGGTCGAAGTGCGTGCTGGCGTCCACCTTGCCGTTGTTGGCGAGCCAGGTGTTGTCCTTCTCGTTGTCCTTGAGGTGGCCCACGGTGACCACGCTCGACAGGCCCTCTCGGTAGTAGAGCAGGTCGTGCGGCGCGACCGCGAAGTCGATCAGGCCCTGCCGCGTGTGGTTGTGGAACTGCGACACGTAGACCGGCATGCCCGCGGTCATCAGCAGCGGGTCCCAGCTGGGCGGGAACACCACACTCACCGCCGCCGTCGCCACCGCGCCCGCGATCACCGCGCGGCGAGCGCGCAGGTCGACCGCCTGCGTCCCCCGCCACGCGAGCCACGCCGCCAGCCCGTTGCAGCACGCGGCCAGCAGCACGGTGTCTCGCACCCACAGGTGCGGCAGCAGCACAAAGCCGGCCAGCGCCGCGCCGAACACTCCACCCGCCGTGTTCCACGCGTAGATGCGACCGACCGCGCCGCCGACCTCGTCGGCGTTCGTGAGCGCGCCGCGCACGGACAGCGGGAACGCGATGCCCATCAGCAGGGCCGGCGGCGTCATCACCACGCCCGCGAGCAAGAGCGACACCAGCCACACGAAGGTGCCCGCCTTCTCGGCGTCAAACGCGTCGAACAACCCGACGTACCAGAACGGCATCTGCGGGTAGAGGTGCATGGTGAGGATCGACGTGGCGGCCACGCCGACCTGCACGCCCGCGAGCGCGCGCAGCACCGCGTCCGTGCCGCCGCGCTCCCGCAGGCGATCGCCCCAGCGCCCGCCGACGCCGCCGCCCGCCGCGATGCCGATCAGGAAGGCGAGCAGCATGGTGCTGAACGCGTAGACGCTGCCGCCCAGCATCAGGGTCAGCACGCGGTACCAGGCCACCTCGTAGACCATGGCCGCGAAGCCCGCGACCATCGTGCTCAGCGACGCGGCGCGCACCACGGCGGTCATCGGCGCGCGGGGGCCGTCCTCAGTGACCGACAGCGGGATGTCGGCCGTCTGCCAGGCGACGCTCAGGGCCGCCAAGCCGAGCAGCACGTTCGCGCCAGCCGCCAGGCAGGTCGTGGTCCACAGGCCAAAGCCGGGCAGCAGCACAAAGCCCGCGAGCGCCGTCCCGAACACGGCGCCGGTGGTGTTGACCGCGTACAAGCGCCCGATCACCTCACCCGCCGCGCCCAGCCGCTCGGTCGCAAAGCGTGCCAGCAGCGGGAGCGTCGCGCCCATCATGGCGGTGGGGACCAGCAGCAGCGCCCCGACCATCGCGCACTGCGCCGCGCCGTAGGAGATGGGGCCCATGCCGCCCAGCGACAGGTAGACCGGCCGGATCGCCCCGACCAGGCTCGGGAAGGCCAGCGCGAACAGGCCGATGCCGATCTCCAGCGCGCCGTAGACCGCCAGCGGCCGCGCGATCCGGTCCACCCGACGCGCCATGAGCGCGGCCCCGATCGCCAGCCCGGCCATGAACGCGGCCAGCACGGTCGCGATCGCGAACGTCGACGTGCCGAACACCAGGTGCAAGTCTCGGCTCCAGACCGTCTGGTAGACAAGGCCGGTTGCGCCGGACACAAAGAAGAGCGGCGCCAACGACGCGATGGCGACCTGACGGCGTAGGGCCGCGTCGACCTCGTCCATGGCGACTCCCGGGTGCGGTCCACCCTTGACCCGCGCGGTCGCCCGTGGGAAGGGGTGCGTCTCTCCCCGAACGGTCGAATGTTCCCTCACGACAAGCTCGACTGGCAGATCAGCCGGATGCAGAAGCGCCTCGCGGACGGTGGTGACACCGACGGCCGCCTGGAGCTCGCGCGCGCGGCCATCTCCAAGGCCCGCTTCCATGATGGCGGTGAGTCCTGGCTGACTGAGGCCCTTGGCCAGGTCCGCAAGGTGCTCCACCGCGAGCCCGGTCACCCCGCCGCCCTGGTGCTTGGCGCGCTGTCGCTGGTCCTGCTGGACCGCGCGGAGCCCGCTGAGCGCTACCTGGACGAGGCCAAGAACACCGCGCAGGAAGACCCGATCCTGCACCTGACGCTCGGCGAGCTCGCCCTGCAGCGCGGGGACGAGGCGTTCGCCGAGGCGTGCTTCGAGACCTGCTGCCGCCTGTCGCCGGACTCGTGGGAGGCCCACCTGCTGCTGGGTCGCCTGCTGGCCCGCGTGTCGGCGCGCCCGGGCACGCCCCGCCGCCGCCAGGAGCACGCGCAGTACCATCTGGTCCGCGCGCTCCAGCTCGATCCGTCGGACCACGAGAAGCCGGCCCTCCTTCACGATCTCGCGCTGCTCTGCCTGCGCACGCACCGCGTGGCGGACGGCCAGCGCCTGCTCAACCGCCTGCTGGAGCACGACGGCTGGCAGGCCACCGCGCGCTACCACCTGGGCCGCGTCGCCGCGCGCATGGGCCGCCACAAGAAGGCGATCCTCTACTTCCGCCAGTACCTGCAGGAGTCGAGCGAGGAGCGGGCCGACGTCTGGACGCGCATCGGCGCCAGCTACCTGCACCTGGGTGAGCCCGCGCACGCGCGCGAGGCCTGCAACCGCGCCCTCGCCCTCGACGAGCGCGACCTGGACGCCCGCTGGATCCTGGGCTCGGCGCTCTTGGCTGAGGGCCAGTCCGACGACGCCGTGCGTGTGCTCCGCGAGATCCTGGAGCTGGCGCCCGACCACGAGGACGCGTTCGCCGAGCTGGTCCGCCTGCGCACCGGCGACGGCGACATCCGCTGGCTCCGTCAGGCGCTGCGCAGCGAGGTCGCGGTCTACGATCGCCTGCCCGCTCACGCGCTGCGGACGGACCCCAAGACCGCCCGCGAGGTCGAGATCGACCCGCGCAAGTCCACGCGCGCCCGCATCGACACGCTGATCCGCGGCCTGGGCCGGGTGGACACCGACGTCGCCGGCACCGTGATCGGCGCGCTCGACCTCACCACGGACGAGGGCCTGCGCTTCCGCCTGTGGGACGGCGTGCTCGACCTGCTCGCCAAGCGCCGTGCGGGCGAGATCCGCGAAGTGCTGTCCGACGCCGGCCACCACTATAGCGCGGGCGCCGGCCGCGACGTGCTGACGCTCGCCCACCTGCTGCCCGAGGACCTTCTCACCCGCGGCCTGTCGGTCGGTGAGGAGGACCTTCGCCGCGCCGCGGTGGAGCGCCACGGCCCCGCCGACGACGTCGCCGCGCACCGTCGCAACATCGCGCTCGAGCGCCACGAGGCCCGCGCGTGGCAGGCCATGCTGCTGCTCGCCGTCGCCAGCCAGCGCACGCCGTCCGCCCGCAACCTGCTGGTCCGCTGGTCGTCCGACGCCGACGCCGAGCTGGCCCTGGCCGCCCGCGCAGGTCTCGCCATGTGCGGCGACGAGGACGCCTCCGCCCAGCTCACCAAGCTGGCCGCCCAGCACGAGCTCGATCACCTCGCCCGCCGCGCGCTCGCGCCGGCGCCGTCGCGTCGTGGGCCCGAGCCCGCGCGTCTGGTCACGGATCGCGATGACCTGGTCTGCGCCACGTGCGGTCGCCGCGGCACGCAGGTCCCGCACATGCTGGTCGGCCAGGCCACCGCCGTGTGCAGCGTCTGCCTGTCGAACATCGCCGAGCGCGCCGACGACCTGCGCACGCGCGACCCGGACGTGGCCTGCGCCCTGACCGGCGCCACCCTGCTCGACGCCGACGCCATCTACGTCTACCAGGGCGTGCCGATCAGCTCGGCGTGCCTGGAGCAGAGCCTGGGTCACGAGGAACGCGAAGCGGTCGCGTCGTACCTCGCGGCGCTCTGAGGACGCGCGTGGCGCGCCTGTGTCGCGTCGCCGCTGAGGTGCGGGTGACGCGCATCGCCCGCGCGCTGGTCGCTCTGCTCGCGTGCTTGGGTCCATTCGCCCACGCCGAGCCCGACCTGCCGTCCTACAAGGACGAGGTCGTGATCGCCGCGTGGACCGACGTGGACGCGGCGATCACCGCGTCGTGCGACTGGCCCGAGGGGTCGGGCGGTGTGGGCGTGCCGATCCACTGCGACGCGGACCACCTCCGCGCGGTGATCGCGGGCGCCCAGTCTTTCGAGCGCACCGTCGTGCCGGACGGGCGGATCCGCTACCTGATCGGCCTGGCCCACCGGCACCTGGGCGAGGTCGACGCGGCAGAGGCCGCCTTCCGCGAGGCGCTCAAGCTCGCCCCCAACCGGGCCGAGGCCTGGTTCGACCTGGGCGAGCTGCTCGCCGGCAAGCGGGACTGGGACGGCGCCCGCGACGCGTTCACCCACGTGACCACGCTCGTCCCCTCCGGTCCGCGGTCCTGGCCGGGCTGGTTGCAGCTCGCGCAGGCCGACGCGCAGAAGCAGGACGCCGTCGCGTTCGAGGCACACCTGCGCAACGCGCTGCGCTACGGCATGAACATCCAGGTGATCGCCGGGGACGCCGCCTGGAAAGGCTTCCTGGCGGACCCGGTGATCGGGACGACGGTGGAGCGGATGATCACGGTGTACGGCGGGCCGGAGATCCTGGCGTCGCTCAAGGGCGACGGGGCGCCGTAGGCCTCTCCACCACGCGCCCGCGCCGGCCCACGCAGCGGCGCTCGCCCGCTCAGTCCCCCTCGTCCGCGTCCCGCGCCAGCCGTTGCAGCGTGGCGCGCAGCGTCGCCGCCTCGTCGTCCGACAAGCCCTCGAGCAGCGCCTTCTCCACGTCCAGCGCCACCTGACGCAGCCGGGTCGCGGTCGCAGCGCCCTCGTCCGTCAGGCCGACTGAGTGGCGACGACGGTCCGACGGGTCCGGCGCGCGGCGCACCAGGCGCAGCGCTTCCAGCTGGTCCAGCAGCGCCACCAGGTGGGCGCGCTCGATGCGCAGCGTGTTCGCGATGTCGATCTGCGAGAGCGCGCCGCGCGCGGCCAGGGTGAGCACGATGTCCGCGTGTGGCGGTCGCAAGCCGAACGCCGCGATCTCCACCGAGAACAGGCGCTGCGCGTGCTTGCCCAGGCGCACCAACAGGTAGCCGACGTGAGCCGACAGGGCCTCCGGCAGATCATCGAGGTTGGGGCTGGTCATGGCGCGATCCTCGACGCGAGGCGTTGACATTAGTTGTGTCTCACTATTATTGCTTCTACCACAATAGGAGCCTCCATGTCACCTGACCTCGAGAAGAACAAGCAGATCGCCCTCTCCGTCTCCCGCGCCATCCTCAACGGCGAGTGGTCCAAGCTCGATGGCCTGCTCGACGCCGGGTTCACCTACACCGGCGACAGCGCGGTCTACACCCGCGACGAGTACATCGGCTTCATGCAGGCGCTCAAGGACGCCATGGCCGACATGACGATGGACTTCACGCACGTCGTCGCCGAGGGCGACCTGGTCAGCATCCGCTTCGTGACCAGGGCCAAGAACGTGGGCAAGTTCATGGGCGCGCCCGCCACCCGCAAGAACGTGGTGATCACTGGCCAGTTCACCCGCCGCATCCAAGGCGCCCGGGTCATGCAGGAGTGGCAGACCACCGACCTGCTCGGCCTGATGACCCAGATGGGGTTCGGCACCCTGCTCGGCTACACGATCGCCGCGGGCCTGCTGGGCAAGCAGTCGCCGCCGCCCGCGCGTCGCCTCACCTAGCGCTCACCGCCGTCCGCGCGTCCGTGGACCCAGAAAGCACGAACGCCTCCCCGGTCCCGAAGGACCGAGGAGGCGTCGCGTCGCGGAGGTGCCGCGCGGCGGGACTAGAAGTCCATGCCGCCCATGCCACCCATGCCGCCCATGCCACCACCGCCGCCGCCGCCGCCGCCCGCGGGGGCCTTCTGCGGGATCTCGGCGACCATGGCCTCAGTGGTGAGGAGGAGCGACGACACGGACGCGGCGTTCTGCAGCGCGGTGCGGGTCACCTTGGTGGGGTCGATGACGCCCATGGCGAACATGTCGCCGTAAACGTCCGAGCGGGCGTTGTAGCCAAAGCCGTCCGCGCCCTCGAGCACCTTGTTGATCACGACCGCGGGCTCGAGGCCGGCGTTGCTGATGATCATGCGCAGCGGCTCCTGGATGGCCTTGCGGATGATCTCCACGCCGAACTTCTGCTCGCCGGTGACGTTGAGGCCGTCCAGCACCTTGCCGGCACGGATGAGGGCGACACCACCGCCGGGGAGGATGCCCTCCTCGACCGCGGCCTTGGTGGCGTTGAGGGCGTCCTCGACGCGCGCCTTCTTCTCCTTCATCTCGACTTCCGTCGCGGCGCCGACCTTGATGATGCCCACGCCGCCAGCCAGCTTGGCCAAGCGCTCCTGGAGCTTCTCGCGGTCGTAGTCGGAGGTGGTGTCGGCCACTTCGTTCTTGATCTGGCCGATGCGGGCCTGGATCGCGTCGTGGTCGCCGCCGCCGTCGATGATCGTCGTGTTGTCCTTGGTGATGGACACCCGCGTGGCCTTACCCAGGTCGACGATGGTGACGCCTTCCAGCTTGAGGCCGAGCTCCTCGGCGATCAGCTTGCCGCCGGTGAGGATGGCGATGTCTTCCAGCATGCGCTTGCGGCGGTCGCCGAAGCCAGGGGCCTTCACGGCGCAGACCTTGATCAGGTTGCGGAGCTTGTTGAGCACCAGGCCCTGCAGGGCCTCACCGTCGACGTCCTCGGCGATGATCAGCAGGGGGCGCTTGAGCTCGACGATCTTCTCGAGCACGGGGAAAAGATCGCGGAGGCTGCTGATCTTCTTCTCGTGGACGAGCACCAGCGGCTCTTCGAGCACGCACGCCATGCGGTCGGCGTCGGTGATGAAGTAGGGCGACAGGTAGCCGCGGTCGAACTGCATGCCCTCGACCACCTCGAGGAGGGTCTCAAGGCCCTTGTTCTCCTCGATCGTGATGACGCCTTCCTTGCCGACCTTGTCCATGGCCTCGGCGATCTTGGCGCCGATCTCCTCGTCGCCGTTCGCGGAGATGCTGCCGACCTGGCTGATCTCCTGCGAGTTGGTCACGGGGCGCGAGGCGTTCTTCAGCTCGCCGACGATGGCCTCGACGGCCGCGTCGATGCCGCGCTTGAGCTCGATGGGGCTGTGGCCCGCGGCGACAAGCTTGGTGCCGTGGCGGAAGATGGCCTGCGCGAGCACGGTGGCCGTGGTGGTGCCGTCCCCGGCGACGTCAGACGTCTTGGAGGCGACCTCCTTGACCATCTGGGCGCCCATGTTCTCGAACTTGTCCTCGAGCTCGATCTCCTTGGCGACGGTGACGCCGTCCTTGGTGACGACCGGGGCGCCCCACGACTTCTCGATGACCACGTTGCGGCCGCGCGGCCCGAGGGTCACCTTGACCGCGTTGGCGAGGGCGTCGACGCCGGCGAGGATCTTCTTGCGGGCCTCGATGTCGAAAACGATGTCCTTGGCGCTCATCTGAAACTCTCCTGTCGCGGCCACTGGCCGACGACGCTGACTTGGATGGGAGGGGGGTGGCGGCGCGCGGCCCGTTCAGGGCCCTCGGCGCCGCAAGGGCGATCAGACCTCGACGATGCCGAAGATCTCGTCTTCGCGCAGGACGAGGCGGTCTTCGCCGTCGACCTTGATCTCGGTGCCGGCGTAGCGGCCGAACACGACGCGGTCACCGACCTTGACGGTCAGGGGCTCGACGTCGCCGTCCTTGGTCAGGCGGCCGTGGCCGATGGCGAGGACGATGCCCTCCGAGGGCTTCTCCTGCGCGGCGTCAGGCAGGAACAGGCCGCCCTTGCTCTTGACCTCGCTCTCCGCGCGCTTGATCAGGATCCGGTCGTACAGGGGACGAACGTTCATGGTGTGATTCTCCTTGCGGGCACGGCTTACGCGCGTGGACGCTTGATGGGATGGGGTGATGAGGGCCGTGCGGCGAGCGGTCTCGGGATCTTGTCGACCCCGCGACACGTCGGCCCGCGTCCGGTGCGCAACGGTAGTCACCCACGCTATGGCGTCAAGGGCGGATCCACCCAACCCACGGCGACGCAGAGGACCGAGCCTTGGCACACGCGCGCGAGGGCCGGATCCGACGTACACCCTGCGCCCTGACCGCGGCGTGCCCGCTTGACAACAAGGCCCTATACGCATAAGCGCCGCCGGTTCCCCATCGCCGTTTGCACGGCAAGGATGACGCATGGCTCGCATCACCGTCGAAGATTGCCTGGACCAGCTGCCCAACCGGTTCAGCCTCGTGCTGGTGGCCGCCGAGCGCGCCAAGCAGATTGCCCGTGGCTCCCAAAGCCTCATCGAAAACGATGAGGGCAACAAGGAGATTGTCATGGCGCTGCGCGAGATCGCCGCCGGCAAGTTCCTCGTGGACCACTCTGACGTCGTCGCGCACGACGAGTGGCTCCCCCGGGATCGTCAGCGCCCCGTGGACGACTCCGAGCTGCCGCCCTCCGCCGACGAGCTCCCGCCCGAGGCGTGATCTTCGGCCGCGTCCGCAACCCAAACCCGACCGGGGCGTTAGGCGCCTCTCGGGTACAGTAGGTTCACCTCTCGCAGTCGAGGCATCCCATGGCTACCAAGTCGACCAAGAGCGCGAAGAAGCCTGCGGCAAAGAAGCCCGCGGCCAAGAAGCCTGTCGCCAAGAAGCCGATTGCCAAGAAGGCCGCCCCCAAGGCCGCCGTCGCGAAGAAGGCGGCCCCCAAGGCCGCCGCCAAGAAGCCGGCCGTCAAGCCGGCCGCCAAGACCGCAGCAAAGAAGCCTGCCCCCAAGGCGGCAGTCAAGACTGCCGCAGCCAAGCCCGCCAACAAGGCCGCCGCGAAGGCTAATCCGGTCACGGCTCCTCCGGCCGAGACCAAGCCCGCCAAGGCCCCCGCCAAGGAAAAGACTGTCGTGGAAGTCTCCGTCCCTACGCCGTCCAAGAGTGAGCCGGTCAAGGCGGTCGAGGCCGTTGAGGCCGAGCCCGTCAAGGCCACCGCCCCCAAGGTCGAGGCCCCCAAGGCCGCGCCCGCCAAGCCCTCGCTCCCCCCGCCCGCGCCGTTCCGGCCGCCCGTCCGCGTCGACAAGCCCAAGGCTGCGCCGCGCATGGATCCGTCCAAGATCGTGCCGATCAAGCCCCCGCCCACCAAGCCCGCCGTCCCCCGTCCGGACGTGGTCTTTGTGTCGCCGGTCGCCGTCGACCCTGAGTTCGGCTGGGACGTCCGGGTGCTCGAGCATCAGGCGCGCCGCGGCAAGCTCAACGGCGCCGACCTGAAGGCGCAACTGAGCACGCTGGCGGATGACGCCGCCGAAGGTGTGGAGGCGGACGCCCGCTTCACCACGCCGTTCGCCGACAAGGGCCGCCGCTAGGTCTGTTACTTTCCTGTGGTGTTGAAGGTTTCCTAGTCGTCCTCCGTCTCATCGACGTCGCTGCACCAAACGGTGCGCGCGGACCCCAACCGGGGTCGGAGACGAGAGGACACCATGAACACGCAGGCCACCGACCGCACCTACACGCCCCACGCTGACGACGATCTCAAGCGGCTCGCCCGCCGGGATCGTCGCGCGGCGATGGCGGGTGTCGTCGCACGCTACCGCCCGCGCCTCCTCCGCCATGCGGGCGGCATCGTCCGCGATCCAGACGTGGCCGCAGACATGGTTCAGGACGTGTTCATCAAGGCGATGCGCGAGCCCCGGCTGTTCGACGCGGAGTTCCGCATCGGCGCGTGGCTGCACCGCGTGACGGGCAACCTCTGCCTGAACCTGGTGCGCGACGGCCGTCGCCGCGCGGACATCCTGGCGGACATGCCGACGCGGCGCGTGTCGGACCCTGACCAGGTCAGCGCGCTGCTCGACGACGAGCGTCAGGCGCGCGTGCAGCAGGCGATCGACCAGCTCACGCCCGACCATCAGCGCATCCTGCGCGAGCGCTTCTACGCGGACCGCTCGTACCAGGAGATCGCCGACGCGCTCGAGCTCAAGCTCGGCACGGTGATGTCGCGCCTGTCGCGGGCCAAGGACGCGATCAGCATGGCGCTGGACGGGGCCGCGCTCGACGCGTGACCCCGACGCGCGACGAGACCGGGCGGGCATCAGGGCCCGCCCGACCATCGTCCACCGGTAGGACCAGCGCAACGCCGCGTTTCAACACGTGTACGCGGAATGATCCGATCGTGGCGCGGGTGTGTTAGATCGGGACTTCCTGGAGCCGCGCGTGGCCGTCACCGCCCGAAGCACCCCCGCCTGCCAGAACGTCGTCGGCCTGGCCGAGCAGCGCGCGACTGCCCGCATCGCGGTCGGCGCGGGCTCGGGCGAGATCGCGGTCTACATGCTGGACGGGCACCTGATCGGCGTCCGCGCGAACGACGACACCACGGTGCTCGTCGACCGCCTGCAAGCCAAGGGCCTCGTGAACGCCGAGCGCGCCCGGCAGCTCCACACCATGCAGTCGATGTCCATGCCCATCCTGGGTCGCGACCACATCGACCCCATCCTGTCGCTGTTGGTGGAAGAGGTCGACGCCGCCACGTTCGAGCCGATCATCCGCGAGCGGTTCGAAGAGAACATCGCGCGCTTCGTCGGCCACCGCGGCGCTCCGCGCATCGAGCCCGGCACGCTGCCGTGGACGTTCAACCTGCTGATCGGCCAGGAGACCATCCACCTGATCGAGCGGGCCGCGCGCTCCTGGGATCTGGCGCAGAGCCTGGAGGACGCGCGCCTGCTCGTCCTCGGCCCGTCCGCCCCCTCCGAGCCCGCCCAGGTCGCGGTCGCCAAGCTGGTCGCCGCCGGCCCCACCGCGGCCAAGGACGCCGCCGCGGCCACCGGCCTGGAGCCCGTGTCGGCCCGCGCCACCGTCGCGCGCATGATCGTCTCCAGCATGCTGGTCGACGCGCCCGAACACGACGACCGCCCGGCCCACCCTGAGACCGCGCACGAAGACGAGATGGAGGCCTTCTCCGGCTCCGAGGACCGCCACCGCGGCGGCGCCAGGGGCGGCACCTTCGTCACCGATCGCCGCAACCTCGACCGCGTCGAGCTCGACCCGACCGAAGACCCCGGCACGCGCGAGCCCACGTACTCAGCGCCCACGCTGTCCGAGTCCGACGCCAAGGAGAAGATCGAGGTCGCGAACGAGGTGCTCTCCGTCCTCACCCAGGCGATCGACGAAGAGCGCGGCGGGCACCGCGGCGCCGCGGTCATCCAGATCCTGGTGGACGGCCGGCCGCGCGCCTACATCCCGCTGTTCGACGGCCTCCGCATCGGCCACACCGGCGTGCTGCCCCCCAGCGACCTGATCGCGAACCTGCGTCGCCGCCCGGGCGCCGAGCAGCGCCGCATGCTCAACCAGGGCCTGCTCGACCTGCTGGACCGCGCGCTCGACAAGGCCGCGGACGAGCTCGAAGAGAGCCGCTTCGACGACGCGCTCTCCAAGGTCATGGGCTACCGACAGCGCATGGGGCTCTAGCACGCGTCGCACGCGGAGCGCGCCCGTACGCCGCCCTGTGACGCGCGCGCCGCTCCGCCCTCCGCGCCGCGCTCCGCCGGTCGACCGATGCGTCGATCCACGCGCGCGGTGCGCGCTTTAGAAGTTCACGCTCCAGAGCGAGAACATCCGGTAGTACGCGCGCGTGTAGGTGCCGTTCGACTGGTTGTAGACGCTGGCCGCGTTGAGCGGGATCAGGTTGCCGCTGCCGTCCGACATGATCTCGCCGGTCGCGTCCACCTGCGCCGCCAGCCCGGCGGCCTCGAACTGCGTGACGCCCGACAAGAAGCCCGCAGGCAGGCCGATGTTGCCGCCCATCACGTTGGCCGCGGGGAAGCCGGCGCCGAAGAGGAGCGCCACGCCGCCCGCGGACGTCAGCGCCGACTGCTGCGCGGCGGTGACGCCGTCCGCGACCCCGAACTGCCAGGAGCCGCCGAGGAAGCCGGCGTGCGGGTCGTTGGTCCACACGGCGGGGTCGAGCGAGCAGCCCTGCGAGATCCGGCCGGTGTACAGCCCCGCCTCCAGCGCGTAGCCGAGGACGTCAGACAGGCCGTTGCGCCAGGTGCGGAACGCGCGGCCCTTGGTCGAGCCCGCGACGTACGCGATATTGAACGCCGCGACGTCCAGGTCGTACCCGAGCACGCACTCTGCGCCCGCCACGTCGGCCAACGTCACGTAGAAGGACGGCGGCACGGTGGCGCCGGCCAGGGTGAGGTCGATCAGCGCGCCCGACGGGTCGACGCCCAGCTCGTACTGGAACGACGCCGACACCGGCACGAAGTAGCTGCCCGAGCCGCCGCCCGTGTCGACGGGCATGTCCGTGTCCACGCCACCGCCACCGCCGCCGCCGCCGCCGCCGCCGCCGCCGCCGCTCGTGTCGACCACGACGTCCGTGTCTGCGCCACCTCCCCCGCCGCCGCCGCCGCCGCCGCCGCCGCCGTGGTCGACCGTCGCCGAGCTGTCCGTGTCGTCGGCGCCCGCGGGCTTCACTGGGTCCTTCCCGCCACACGCGCACAGCGCGATCGAGACGGACACCACCAGGTCACGGGTGCGAAGCATCGGGTCCTCCAGGCGCCCTCGGGCGGGCGCCATGCGCGGTCGCGCCGGTCGTACCACCGCGCTCGGCGGACCCGCAAGGTTCTCGACGGGCGCCCCGCGTGGCGCGTGGACGCGGTAGGAGCGCCGCATGTGGACCCTGCTCGTCGCCGCCGCCTTGGCCGCCCCACCCGCGCTGTCGCCGGGTGAGGTGCCGATGGACGTGGCGACGGTCGCGGCGAGCGTCCGAGGTTTGCCGCTGGCCGAGCGGATCGCCGCGATCTCCGGCAAGTTCCTCAACGTCCCCTACCTGCATGACCCCGAAGGCGAAGGCGGCGGGCACGACCCGGATCCGCCCGGCCGCTACGACGTGTTCGACTGCCTCACGTTCGTGGAGGAGGTGCTGTCGTTGTCGTTGGCGGCCGATCCAGCCGACGCGGGCGTGATCCGGCGCGCGCTCCGCTACGGAGACGACCCGGTCGACTACGCGCACCGTCGGCACTTCATGGAGGCCGAGTGGCTGCCCGGCGCCATCGACGCGGGCTTCCTGCGCGACGCCGCGGGCGACTACGGCGAGACGGTCACGCTGTCGAAGGCGCTCACGCCCGCCCTGTGGGGGTCTTGGGGTGGCCGCGCGCGCTTTGACTTGCCCGACGACCGCCTGCCCACCGGCACGATGACCCTGCACGTGCTCCCTCTGGCCACCGCCGTGAAGGTGGCGTCCAAGATCAAGCCGGGCAGCCTGGTCACCGTCGTGCGCATCGACCGCTCCGGCGTGCCCTACTGGATCACCCATCTGGGCTTCGTGCTGCCCGGGCCCGCGCCCGTGCTTCGCCACGCGAGCCACATGGCGTCCGCCATGCGCGTGCAGGACCACGATCTCGGCTGGTACATCCGCAACCTCGGCACCTGGCCCAACTGGCCAGTGCTGGGCGTCGCGATCTTCGAGCCCGTCGAGCAGGGCCCGCCGCGTCGCGCGCCGTGAGTGTGCGGCCGCGTGCGCCGGCCAGGACCGACTCAGCCGACCTGGATCCCCGCGTCGGTCACGCGCACGGTCGCGTCGGCCGACACCGTGGCGCGCAGCGTCTCGCCGCTCACCTCGATGATCACCTCACACTCCGGCATCAGCCCCCGGTAGGGCTGCCGCCAGACCTCCTCCTCACCGGGCAGCAGGTCGCAGGTCGACATGGTCATGCGCAGCGGGCCGCCTTTGATCTCGTAGTGGATCTCCACCGCTGTGCCGTTCACGATGCGCAAGGGCTCACCTTTCCAGGGCAGACTCTATGGGATCCGACAGGATCCGCTGCGGTCTACGCACATCCGTGCTAGCATCCGGTCAAGAACGTATCCACCGGCCACTGGCCGAGGTGCCCATGATCGCCACGCGCATCCTCTTCGTCTCCGCAGTCCTCGGCGCCGCCCTGGCCTGCAACCTGGATCCCAAGCAGGTGATCCTGGACAACGGGGACACGGGCTTTGACGTCACCACCGACACCGACGTGGCGGCCGACACCGACGGCGGCGTGAACAGCGGCGGCAACAACCCGCCCCACGCCAGCGCCGGCCCCGACCAGACGCAGAACGTGTTCCCGGGTGCTCTGGTCTACCTGGACGGCTCCAGCAGCTCGGACATCGACGGCGACTCGCTGGACTACGCGTGGACCGTGCTGTCGCGCCCCCCGGGCTCGGTGTCCTCGCTGGTCAATGCGGACTTCCCGAACTCCAACCTCTACGTCGACAAGTCGGGCGAGTACCTCGTCCAGCTCGACGTGAGCGACGGCTCGCTGCACGCCACGGACACCGTCCGCATCGTCGTCACCCAGGACAACGAGCCCCCGCACGCGGACGCCGGCTTCGACCAGTCGGTCACGCTCGGCGCGCTCGTCCAGCTCTCCGGCGCGGCCTCGTCTGACCCGGACAGCGACCCGCTCGAGTACCACTGGGAATTCCTGTCCAAGCCGCCGTCCAGCGCGGCCCAGCTGTCGGGCGCCTCGCTCCCGGCCGCCGCGGTCAGCCCGACCTTCGTCGCCGATCAGCCCGGCCTCTACACCATCCGCCTGATCGTGAACGACGGCCTGCTCGACAGCCAGCCGGACATCGTCTCCATCTCCTCCACCGACCCGGGCAGCGGCGCGTCGGGCGGCGGCGGCTCCAGCTCCAGCGACTGCCTGAGCTGCGCGGCCGAGGCCGGCGGCATCACGTCCAACGCCTGGACCACCGGTGACGTCGCGGGCGGCTTCGGCCTGCTCGGCCTGCCGGTTCTGCTGGTCGCCTTCCGCAAGCGGAAGAACGCCTAGTCGGGTTCCAGCGCGCGTCGCCCAAGGCCGGCCTGCCGGGCGCTCCCACGCATGGGGAGCGCCGCGGCGGTCAGCTAGGTGAGGCTCACTGGTTGTCGTCGAAGTGGGCGAGCGACCAGACGGCGCCGTTGTCGATGTCGCGCGAGAACGAGATGATGCCGAAGCCCGACACCACCCAGTAGGTGCCGCCGATGGGCGTGTCCGCGCCGCCGTCGTCCAGCGTGAGCTTGTAGCAGGTGGGGCGCGTGGTCTCGTCCGGCCAGTAGGACTCGGCGGGGCAGAGCTCGTCCGCCGCGTACTCGCCCGTGTAGGTGACGCCGCCGGACTCGACGCCGGTGGTCTGCTCCTTGATGAGCATCAGGCCGTCCCACGCCTTGACGGCCGGGTCGAACACGACGCCGCCCGCCTCGTGGAAGCGCACGCCCTTCACCGACTCGGTGGAGAGCTTCCAGGTGTCGTGGATGCTCTCTTCGTAGTCGCGCAGGCCGGTGCCGTCGGAGTCGGCCTCGCAGACGCCGCCGTTGTTGAAGCAGTCCGCGGTGAAGTCGATGGCGTAGATCTGGATGTCCGTGCCCTCTTCCTTCTCCGTCTCCGTGCGCTGGGTGCCGATCATCTTGAACGGCACGGAGGTGTCCGACGACTGCCAGGTCCAGGTGCGGACGGTGTCGTACTGGAAGAGCTTGTAGATGGGCGCGCCGTCGTAGCCTGTGAGCGGCGGAGGATCGCAAGCGACGAGGAACAGGAGCGAGCCGAGGATCACGGGGCGCATGCGGACTCCACGTCCGGCAACCCGCCGGATCGCCTCGCGATGTACCATCTGGACAGGCTGATCGCCACGCGATTGCGACCGGCTGACGGACCGTTCACGCCCTAGACCGGCTATGCTGCCGTCTGCCTTGTGGAGCCCCCGTGCGCGCTGCGCTCGCTGCCGCTGCCTTGCTGGTGTCCCTGCCCGCGCACGCCGCCTCGACGCTCAAGGTCGGGGCCGGCGGCTACGGGTCGCTCGCCGCCGCCGTGTCGGCCGCTCAGGCCGGTGACACCGTGCTGATCGACCCGGGCACCTGGGTCGGCGGCGTCACGATCGACAAGGACCTCACGATCGCCGGCCTGAACGCGCCCGTGATCACCGGCGACTCCACCGACATCTTCCGCGTCACGGCGGGCACGGTGGTCCTGTCCGGGATGGTGCTGCACCCTGACGGAGGTCGCGGCGTGCGCGCGGACGGCGGTCACGTCTCACTCGTCGGCCTGACGATCGAGGACAACCCCAACCCGCGCAACAACAACGTGGTGTCCGACGGCGCCGCCGTGCGGGTGACCGGCGCCACCACGGTCGACGTGTCGTCCTGCGTGTTCCGCGACAACAAGACCCAGTATGTCCTGTTCTACAGCATCCCCGGGTACGGCGGTCACCTTTACGTGAACGGCACGTCGCGGGCGGACACGGTCGTGCACATCACGAACACCACGTTCGACGCCGGCAGCGCCGAGACGGGCGGCGCCATCTACGCGCGCAAGGCCACGATCGACATCACGGACAGCGTGTTCACGGGCAACGTGGCGCAGGACGCGGCCGGGACGCTCTACGCGAACGACGTCGCGCTCAGCGTGACCGGGTCGGACTTCTCCGGCGGACGCACCACCGGCAGCCGCACCGACGGCGCGACGCTCTACCTGGAGGGCGCCACCACCACGCTGACCGACACCACGATCACCGACGGGCGCGCCACCCGAAACGGCGGCGCCATCTACGCCAACGCCGGATCGCTCACCTTGGACCGCGTCAGCCTGACCGGCAACCACGGCGTCGCTGGCGGCGCGGCCTACCTGACCGGCGCCGCGGTCCTGCGCGTCACCGACAGCGCCACCTGCGGCAACGTCGCCACCGGCGCGGGCGGCGCGTTCAACCTGGGCGGCGGCGTGGACGCGGCGTGGACGCGCGTGTCGTCGATCACCGACAGCGGCGCGGGCGGGTTCCTGTCGGCGCAGGGCGCGGTCCTCACCCTCGATCACGTCGACGTGCTCGACGCGGGCGGCTCGGGCGCGGCGGTCGTCGCGAGCGGCGGGACGGTCGCGGTCCGCAACGCGCTGATCGCCTGGTCGGCCGCCCAGGGCTTGGACGCCCCCGGCGCCACCGTCGACTACGACGCGTTCTTCGGCAACGCGGGCGGCGATCTGTCCGCAGGCACCACGCTCGGCGCCGGTCCGGTCAGCGCGGATCCGCGCCTCGCCCGCTACCTGCGCGACGGGGTCTGCGGGAACGATGACCTGCGCGTGTCGCCCGCCTCCCCGCTGATCGACGCAGGCGAGCCGACCGAGCTCGACCCCGACGGCTCGCGGACCGACGTCGGCGTGATCGGCGGCGCCGCCGCGGACCCGAACCTGTTCGACGACGACGACCGTGACGGCTTCATCGAGGCCTACGACTGCGACGACCTCCAGGGCTTCGTGCGTCCCGGCGCGCTCGAGATCTGCGACGGCCTGGACAACGACTGCGACGGCGTGATCGACGGGCCCAACCCGGTGTCGGCGAGCACTTGGTACAGCGACGCCGACGGCGACGGCTACGGTATGGACGGCACCGAGGTCCTGGCCTGCGACCAGCCCGACGGCACCGCGCCCACCGCGGGCGACTGCGACGACCGGAACACGACCGTGCACCCCGGCGTGCCCGAGGTCTGCGACGGCGTCGACAACAACTGCGTCGGCGGCGCGGACGGCTCGGACGCGCAGGGCCAGCTCACCTGGTTTCAGGACGCCGACGGCGACGGCCACGGGGCGCGCGGCGCCTCGCTCACGTCCTGCGGGCCGCCAGACGGCTTCGTGCTCGTCCCCGACGACTGCGACGACACCAACGCGGCGATCGCCCCGGGCGCGGTCGAGCATTGCGACGGCGTCGACGAAGACTGCGACACGATCATCGACGGCCCCGACCCGGTTGGTGCGCCCACCTGGACCTACGACGGCGACGGCGACGGGTTCGGCAACCGCAAGGGCGGCAAGGTCGACGCCTGCACCGCCCCCGACGACTACGTGCGCGAAGAGGGCGACTGCGACGACCAGGACCCCGACGTCCACCCGCGCGCGCCTGAGTCCTGCGACGGCGCGGTCGACAGCAACTGCGACGGCTTCACCGGCAGCACCGACCACGACGGCGACGGCGTGATCGCCTGCGAAGACTGCGACGACGCCGACGAGAACGCCTTCCCCGGCGCGCCCGACACGCCCTACGACGGCGTGGTCACCGACTGCGAGAGCCTGTCCGACTACGACGCCGACCGCGACGGCTACGACGCGATCGCCTACTCGGGCGACGACTGTGTGGACGACGACGCCACCATCGCGCCCGGCCTGACTGACGTACCGGACGACGGCATTGACCAGGACTGCAGCGGCGAGGACGCCTTCCGCGGCACCACACCCGGCGCCTGCGGCTGCGACCATCAGGGCCTGGGCGGCGTCGGCGTCGCCTGGCTGGCGTTGGCCATCGCGCGGCGACGGAGCCGTCGATGAGCGGCGTCGTCCAGACCCTGGCCGCCCGCTGGGCCACCCACGGCGCCAAGCTGGTGGTGGGAGACCAGACGCTCGACGCGCCGCAGCTGCTCGACCGCGTGCGGCGGGCGATCGGCTGGCTCGAAGCGCAGGGTGTCGGCCACGGCGACCGGGTGCTGATCGGGGCCGAGCGTGAGATCGCGTTCCTGGAGGTGCACCTGGCCGCGCTGGCGATCGGCGCCTCCACCGTCCCGGTCCACCCGCGCGCCACCGACTACGAGCTCGACCACCTGCTCCTGGACGCCGCGCCCAAGGTCGTCGTCCTCCCGCGCCCGCGCACCCAGGACCAGCACGACTGGGCGGACCTGCGCGCCGCGCTCGACGCCGCCGCGCCCGCGTCCATCCCCGGCCTCGACGACCACCGATCCGGGCCGGTCCCCGCCGACGAGGCCATCCTCTGCTACACGTCCGGCACGACCGGCCGCCCCAAGGGCGCGCGGATCCCGCACCGCGCCGTGCTCGCGCAGGCTGCGGCGCTCGCCCAGGCTTGGGGCGTCACCCACGACGACGTGCTGCTCCACGCCCTGCCGTTCTTCCACGTGCACGGGTTGATCGTCGCGCAGCACACCGCGCTGTTCGCGGGCGCGACCACCGTGTGGGTCGACAAGTTCGACGCCGCCGAGACGCTTGCCGCGCTGCACACGCACCAGGTCACGCTGTTCATGGGCGTGCCGACCTTCTACACGCGCTGGCTCGCGCTCGACGAGCTCGCCCTGCCCTCCAGCCTGCGCCTGTGCACATGCGGATCAGCCCCGCTCCCGTCGACCGTGCACGAGACCTTTCAGGCGCGAACGGGCCACGCGGTCCTCGAGCGCTACGGCATGACCGAGGCCGGGATCGTCATCAGCAACCCGCTCGACGGCGCACGCGTGCCTGGCTCGATCGGCCAGCCGCTGCCCGGCGTCACCGTGCGCGTCGTCGACCCTGACACCGGCCTGGACGCCGCGCCCGGCGAGATCGGCGAGCTGTGGCTGCAGGCCCCGACGACCTTCCTCGGCTACCTCAACCGCCCCGACGCCACCGCCGCCATGCTCGCGCACGGCTGGCTCCACACCAATGACCTGGGCCGCCGCGACGAGGACGGCCGCCTCTGGCTGGTCGGCCGCCGCGACGACACCCTGTTGGTCGGCGGCTTCAACGTGTACCCGGCCGAGATCGAGGCCGCGCTGCGCGAGCACCCCTGGGTGTCCGACGTCGCCGTGGTCGGCCTTCCCGACAAGGACCTGGGCACCCGCGTCGTCGCCACGGTCGTCCCGCACGGCGCGCCTAGCGCGGACGCGCTCCTCGGCTTCCTCCGCGAGCGCCTCGCCCCCTACAAGCTCCCGCGCGCCCTCGCGTTCGCGCCCGAGCTGCCCCGCAACGCCATGGGCAAGGTGCAGAAGCGCGACGTCGCCGCCGCCTGGACCACCATCACCGTCCGCCCGGCCATCTTTGACGAGGCCGACCGCTGCGCCGCGTGGAACATCGCCATGGCGCTGGAGACCGAGGGCGTCACCCTGGACGCGGACCTCGCCCTGGCCGGCGCACGCGGCGTCTTCGACCGCGACGGCGTCGACTACTTCATCGCGACCGTCGCCGGCCTGCCGGTCGGGCAGGTCATGGTCACCCGCGAGTGGAGCGACTGGCGCTGCGCCGACGTGTGGTGGCTGCAGTCGGTCTACGTCATGCCCGCGTGGCGCGGGCGCGGGGTCTACGCGGCCATGCACGGAGCGGTCCGGGCGCGGGCGGCCGAGGCCGGGGCGGCCGGGCTCAGGCTGTACGTGGATCATCGGAACACGCGGGCGCAGGCGGTGTACCGGGCGGTTGGGATGAACGGGGAGCACTACGCCACGTTTGAAGAAATGTTCGGCGGGCCCGCCTAGGCCTTCGGCTGGTTTGGTTGTGGGGGCGGCCACCGCGCGCCCCTGCGGGGCGGGGCTTCTCGTGGGGGCGGCCCACTTCGCGCCCTTGCAGGGCGGGGCTGATTCGCAGACCCGGCCTGCGGCGCGGCGCTCGCCGCTTCGGCCGGTCACCCGGGACAGCGGGCCCTTTGACGCGCCCCTCGGGGAGGTGCGGCGACGTCCGGCTCCGGCAGGCCTGATCGCAGGGATCTGCCTCCGCGGACCTGGAAACGGTCCGCTGCGACAGATCCCTGCGCGGCCAGCCTGCGCCTGACAGCGCTGCGAAGGGCGCGCCAACG
>CANJMY010000027.1 GCA_947475315.1 Pseudomonadota bacterium
CAGGTGCTGGTCGCCCTGCTCGCGGGCGGGCACATCCTGCTCGAAGGGCCGCCCGGCATCGGCAAGACGCTGCTGTCGCGCACGCTCGCGCGCACCATCGGCGCGGAGTTCCGCCGCATCCAGTTCACGCCCGACCTGATGCCGTCCGACGTCACCGGCGGCAACGTCTTCAACCAGCGCTCCAACGAGTTCGAGTTCCGCGCCGGGCCCGTGTTCACGCAGATCTTGCTCGCCGACGAGATCAACCGCGCGCCGGCCAAGACGCAGGCGTCGCTGCTGGAGGCGATGAGCGACCGGCAGGTGTCGGTCGACGGCGTGACGCGCGCGCTGACGCCGCCGTTCTTCGTGCTCGCGACGCAGAACCCGGTGGAGTCGGAGGGCACCTACCCGCTGCCCGAGGCGCAGCTCGACCGCTTCCTGCTCAAGGTGGTGATCGACCACCCGCCGATCTCGGTCGAGGTGGAGCTGCTGCACGCCTACATGCGCGGCTTCGACCCCTCCGACCTGGACGGCGCCGGCGTGCGTGAGGTCGCGACCGCCACCGATCTGCTCGCCATGAGCCAGCACGCCCGCAAGGTCCGCGTCGCGGACGACCTGCTGAACTACATCGCGCGCATCGTGTCGGGCACCCGCCAGCACCCGGCCGTGGCGCTCGGCGCCTCCCCGCGCGCCTCGATCGCGCTGCTGCTGTGCGCGCAGGTGATCGCCGCGTCCGAGGGCCGCGCCTACGTGGTGCCGGACGACGTGAAGGAGCTGACGCGGCCGGTGCTTCGCCACCGCTTCCTGCTCCACCCGGACGCCGAGCTGGACGGGACCACCGCCGACGCGGTCATCGACGCGATCGTGCGCGACATCCCGGTGCCGGGGGGCGAGCGCGCGTGATCCCCACCCGCCGGCTCGTGCTGATCTGCGCCGTCCCCGTGGGGTTGGCGTTGGCGTGGGTCGTGGTGCCCGGGCTGATGCCGCTGATCGCCATGCTGGACGGTGTGATCGTCGCGCTGGCGCTGACCGACGCGCTGCGCGCGGGGGCCACCGTCGAGGTCAAGCGCGAGCACGCCCCGGTGGCGTCGGTCGGAAAGCGGCTGGAGGTGGGGATCGTGGTGCGAAACACCCGCACGCGCCCGCTGTCGCTGCTGCTGTCGGACGCGACCCCGTGCCCCGAGGACGGCCTGCCCATCGCGCTGACCCTGGCGCCCGGCGAGACCAAGCGCGTCAGCTACGGGCTGCATCCGGCCGGGCGCGGTCGCTACGTGTTCGGTCCGGTGATCGTGCGCTGGTCGTCGCCGCTGGGGCTGTGGTCGCGGCAGGCCAGCCTGCCGGGCGCCGCGGGCGACGACATGTTCAGGGTCTACCCGGACTTCACCATGCTTCGAGACGGCACGCTGCGGGCGCGTCAGGACGAGCGCCGCCTGCCGGTGCGCGCGCGTCGCAAGCCGGGCGGCGAGAGCGAGTTCGAGCGGCTGCGAAGCTACGTCCCAGGCGACCCGTACCGGCACATCGACTGGAAGGCGACGGCCCGGCGGCAGCGGTTCGTCACCCGCGAGTACGGGCAGGAGGTCAACCAGAACGTCGTGTTCCTGATCGACGCCGGTCGCACCATGGGCGCCAACCTGGGCGACCTGACCGCGTTCGACGTGGCGCTCAACGCCGCGCTGGCCATGGGCGACGCGGCCCTGCGCCGCGGCGATCGCGTGGGCCTGCTGGTGTTCGACCGCGAGGTCCGGGTCTGGATGCCGCCCCGCGGCGGGACGCGTTCGGGCGCGCGGCTGCTCCAGGGCGTGTACGACGTGTTCCCTTCTATGCACGAGCCCGACTACGCCGGCGCGTTCCGGCACCTGGCGGGCGCGGTGCGTCGCCGGAGCCTGGTGGTGCTGCTGACCTCGGCCCACGATCAGGTGAACGCGGCGGCGGTGTCGGCGGTGGTGACGGCGCTGGTCGGGCGCCACCTGCCGCTCTGTGTCTGGCTCCGCGACCCTGACCTGGACGCGCTCAGCCGCGGGCAGGGGCAGGGCTCTCCCTACACACGGGCCGCGGCGTCCGAGCTGGCCCGCTGGCGGGAGGAGGCGCTCACGGCGTGGCGTCAGCAGGGCGCCTTGGTGGTCGACTGCGCTCCCGACGAGCTCTCGTCGCGCCTCCTGGAGTCGTACCTTGAGGTCAAGGCGCGCCGTCTCCTTTGATCCTTGGGCCCCAACAGGTGAAGGTTTGAGGCCGTTGGGGCGCCTGTTGTCGGATCGTTGACCGGGCACCGGCTCGCGTTGCGCTAGGGTGGCGCGTCCATTCGCATCAGGAGGGTCGGAATGATCGGCCGTGACTCGACTTCGGTGTCTGCCTCGCACGGGGCGCGTTGGTTGCTTCGGCTCGCGCTCTGCGCCTCGCCCACGCTCGCGGTGGCGCCTGTGGCCTACGCCGCGGACGTTCTGCCCTCCGCGGGCTTGATCGAGGTCCTCCCCGTGGGAGGCGTCGCCGGTGACGGCCACACGCAGATCGCCCTCGACGCCGTGCTCCGCACGCCGACGGGCGCGCCCATCGTGGCCGCCAAGCTCAAGGCCACGGTCTCCGCGGGCACCATCGGCGACGTGACCGAGGTCGGTGACGGCGTCTACACCGCCACCTTCACGCCCCCCAAGGTCGACGCCCCCACCACGGTGGTCGTGTCGTTCAAGGGCCGCACCACTGAGCTCGGCGCGGTCGAGGCCACCCGGGTCATCCCCGTCGGCCCCGCGCTCGAAGGCCGCATCACCATCACGTCCAGCCAGCCGGCCGTCACGCTCGGCACGGACGCCAGCGTCACGCTCTCGTTCGCCTTCCCGGCGGCGGCGGGCGAGGCGTCCATCGCCGCGGACCTCGACATCCGCACGTCCTCCGGCACCATCACGGACGTCGTCTCCGTGGGCGCGGGCCGCTTCTCGGCGCGCTTCACGCCGCCGGCCGTGAACTTCCCGCACCTCGCGGTCATCACCGTCGTCGACCGCCGCAACCCGGGCCGCGTGTGGGGCACGTTCAGCCTTCCGCTGCAGGGCAAGGTCGACTACCCCGTGACGGCGCCCCCCGGCGCCAACGTCGTCCTCCGCCTCGCCGGCAAGGAGTACGGCCCCTCGCTGGCGTCGGCCGCCGGTCGCGCCACCGTGCCGATCATCGTGCCGCCGGGCCTCGACGCCGCGACGCAGGTCGTGTCGCAGGGCACCAGCGTGACCGAGTCCACCCTGGACCTGCGCGTCCCGGATGGCCGTCGCATCGAGCTGTTCTCCGTCCCGGCCAGCGTCCCGAGCGACTCCCGCAGCGGCGTGCCGATCCGCGTGGTCGTCACCAAGGGTGATGGCACCCCCGACGTGTCCGCGCAGGTCACGCTGACCGCCACCGCCGGCCGCCTGACGGACCCGCGCCACGCCGGCGACGGCGTCTACCTCGCCACGTTCACCCCGCCGGATGGCCGCGCGCAGATGGCCGCGACCATCCAGGCCTCGATCGGAGGCTCGTCGGCGCAGGCCGACTCCCTTGAGATCGCGCTGATCCCGTCGCTGCCGTCGCGCCTGGACCTGTCGGCCGAGCCGACGTCCCTGGCCGCCGACACCACCGGCCTCAAGGTCTACGCCAGCCTCACCGCCGCGGACGGCACCGGCCTCCCGGGCCGCTCGCTGCGCATCGGCGCGGCCGGCGCCACCCAGAAGGGTGACGTCGTCGACCTGAAGGGCGGCGATTACCGCGCCGACTTCTCCACCAACGGCAACACCGACGTGTTCGTCCGCGTGGTCGCGCTGGCTCCGGCGAGCGCCAACCCGGTCCGCCGCGTGGTGCTGCTGCCCGCGTTTACCACCGTCGATCCCGGCGCCGCGCAGCCCGTGGTCATCGTGACCACCGACGAGTTCGGCTACCCGGTCCCCAACGTCGACGTGACGCTGGCCGTCGCGCAGGGCGGCGGCACCGCCCCCAACTCTGTCACCACCGACGCCCACGGCATCGCCGAGATCGTGTACCACGCGGGCGCCGCGTCCGGTCTGGCCGCGCTTGAGGCCCGCTCCGGCGGCGCGTCGACCGCCGTCTCCTTCTACCAGTCCACCGGCACGCTCGCGCCGCTGCCTGTCCCCGGCTCGGCCGAGGACCGCGCGGTCACCGCGTCCTGGCGCGCCTCGGCGTCCTCGGTGATCGTCGAGCGCGACGGCGGCGCGGACGCCCCGATCGACGCGACCAACGCGGCCGTCACCACGGCCGCCACCGGTCTGGTCGTCGCGGCCAACCCCTCGCAGGCCCCGGCCGGCAGCTCGGTCACCCTCGACGTCTCGCTGGCCGATGACGCCGGCGTGGGCGTGGCGGGCAAGCCCATCGAGTTCTTCGCCACCGGCGGCGCGCGCGTCGGCACGCTGGCCGACCTCGGCGGCGGAAAGTACCGCACCACCGTCGTCATCCCGGATGACGCCACCGGCTCCATCAAGGTCAACGTGGTCGTGGACGGCGGCAAGCAGTCGCAGCTCCTCGAGATCCCGATCGGCCCGGCCATCACGGGCGACGTCTGGGGCACCGGCGCCCCGACGGACGGCACGGCCACGGACGGCACGGTCGCGTCGGTCGGCTCGTCCAGCGCGGACCAGGCCCCGGTCGTCGAAGAGAGCGAGGATCGTCGTCCGTTCTTCCGCTCGCACCTCTCGGTGGCGGTCGGCGGCTACCAGTACGCGCAGGAGCCTGGCGCAGACCCGGGTGACCTGCTCCCGCAGCGCTTGGCCTGGGGCGGCAAGGACGGCGGCGCGCCCACGCCCGTCGGCCTGGCGGTTGGTGCCCGCGTGATCATCCCCAAGGTCCCGTACGTGGGCTTCCAGGGTGACTTCAAGTGGATGCATTACTCGGTGTCGAGCGGCCAGTTCGACAGCCCCGCGATCGACAACCTGTACAACCTCCGGGTCGACGCCATCGTGCGCTACCCGATCGCCATCAAGAAGAGTGAGCTGTCGTTCGGCGCCCGCGTCGGGTTCCGCTACGACGACTTCATCACCTTCAGCGGCTGCATCGACCCCGGCTGCGAGATCAAGTACGGCCCGCTCAATCTCCCGGGCCTGGGCGCGGGCCTGGAGATCGGCGCCGAGATCGGCCCCGTCTACCTGCTCGCCTCCGGCGGCGCGGGCTTCGCGTACGGCAGCGTGCCCTACGCGGCGAACGCCGACTTCAACGTGGGCTGGAACATCACCAAGTTCTTCCTGATCGACGCGGGCTTCAGCTACCAGCACCGCCGCGCCGACCTGGAAGGCGCCGACTCCGGCATCGTCCGCGCCACCGTGTCGGACAACCTGACGGTCGGTACGATCGGCGTCGGCTTCTCGTACTAGCGCCAGCCGTCCGGCTGGCCGCCTGCGGGCGGCTGGCCGCTAAGCAAGAACGCCGCGTCTCACTTCGGGTGAGGCGCGGCGTCTCTGCTTTCTAGGGGCGACCCGAAGCTTAAGCTTGCGGTGCGCTCGACGGCAGCTTCACGCGCCAGTCGACCGTGCCGTCCGGGCGGTCCATCACGACGATGCCGAGCGTGTCCAGGCGGGCACGGATGGCGTCGGCGGCGGGCCAGTCCTTGGCGGTGCGCGCGGTGGTGCGGTCGATGATGAGCTGGTCGACCTCGGCGCGGTCGATGCCGAGATCCGCCAGGCGCTTGGCCTTCACGTCGGCCTGGAAGGCGTCGGACGTGGCGGTCAGCAGACCGATGGCGTGGAGGCTCTTGAGCGCGTCGATCACGAGGCGCGCGATGGGGCCGCAGCGGGCGCGGGCCTTCTTGGCGTTGCCGACGCGGTTGATGCTGCGCGCCAGCTCGAACGCGAAGCCGAGCGCGTTCGCCGTGTTGAAGTCGTCGTCCAGGGCGCCGGCGAACTTGGCGGGGAAGGCCCGCGCCAGCGCGAGCAGCTCCACGGCCTCGGGGCCAACGGCCGCGGCGACCGTGTCCGGGTCACCGTCGCCTTCCATGGACTCGGCCACTTCACGCGCCTCGTACAGGCGGGCGAGCATGGCGAGCGAGTCGACGAGGGACTCGTCGTGCCAGGGCAGGGGCGAGCGGTAGTGCGCCGCCAGGTAGAACAGGCGCAGCGACTCCGCGGGGAAGCGCGCGAGGGCGTCGTGGATGTTGACCACGTTGCCCAGGCTCTTGCCCATCTTGGCGTCCGCGACGAGCCCGTCTTCGGTGCGCTTCTGGAGGACCAGCAGGCCGTTGTGCATCCAGTAGCGGACGTAGGGCGCGTCGTGCGCGCAGACGCTCTGGGCGACCTCGTTCTCATGGTGGGGGAAGACCAGGTCCAGCCCGCCGCCGTGGATGTCGATGGTGTGGCCGAAGCGCTCCGCGACCATGGCCGAGCACTCGATGTGCCAGCCGGGGCGACCGGGGCCCCAGGGGCTGTCCCAGGTGGGCTCGCCGGGCTTGGCGGCCTTCCACAGGGCGAAGTCCTGGGAGTCCCGCTTGGTGCCGACGTCGGCCGACGACTGCATGGCGTCGGGCTTCTGGCCCGAGAGGCTGCCGTAGTCCGGGTAGGACGCGACGGAGAACCAGACGCAGCCGTCATCCGTGGCGTACGCGTGACCCTGGTCGATCAGCGACTGGATCATGCTCAGGATGGCGGGCATGGACGTGCTGACGCGCGGCTCGACGTCCGGCTTGGCCAGGCCGAGGTGGGCGCAGTCGGCGTGGAACTCGTCGATGAACTGCTGGGCGAGCTCGCTGGGCGAGATGTCGCGCAAGGCCGCGCGGGCGATGATCTTGTCGTCCACGTCGGTGAAGTTGCGGACGAACGTGACGGCCCAGCCGCGGAAGCGCAGCCAGCGGACGAACGTGTCGAACACGACCATGGCGCGGGCGTGGCCCACGTGGGCGTGGTCGTACACCGTCATGCCGCACACGTAGAGCGAGACGGCGCCGGGGTGGATGGGGGAGAACGGCTCGACCTGGCGGGAGAGCGTGTTGTACAGCCGGAACGGTTGAGCCATGTTGCCTGTCAGCTCTTCCGCTTCTTCTTGCTGATGACGACCTTGCCCTTGTTCTGGGCGGCCTCGTCGGCCTCCTTGAACAGGACCTCTAGCTCCTTCTTCACCACTTCCTCGTCCACGTCGCGGACGGCGGAGACTTCCTGCACGACCAGGCCGTGGGCGCGGTCGTACATCTTGCGCTCGCCGAACGAGAGCGTCTTGCCCAGGCGGAGCACGGCCAGATCACGGAGGACGGCCGCCACTTCGAGTGGGTCGTTCGTGGTGATCTTCTTGGTGTACTCGCGGTAGCGGCGGTTCCAGGTCTGCTTGTCCGCGGGCTTGTCGCGGTCGCGCAGGATCTCGTAGAGCTCGTCGATGCGGTCCGCGGGCATGACGTCGCGGACGTTGTTCGCCGTCGCCCGGCCCACCGGGCAGTGGTAGGTCACGCCGCTGTCCATCAGCTTGATGATGTAGCAGGGCTGCTCGACGCCACCCATGAGCAGCAGCTTCACCTCGGTCACGACGCCGACACCCTGGTTGGGCACCACGGCCTTGTCGCCGACCTTGAACTCCATCTGCATGCACGACCTCCCGCCCATTGTGCACGAGGGCGCCGAGTCCTCAGCGGACAGGCCGCGAGGCACGCGCCTCTAACGCGTCAATGCCGCGTTTGCAATGGCGTTGCCTTGGTCCGATCGGCCTTGCGACGCGTTGGTGCCCTTGGGCGGATCCGCTCGGACGGGGTATCTGTCCGCGCCCGCGCTGTGGTCCGCGGGATGGAGGTCCGATGGGTTGGCGCCCTTCCCTGATCGTCGTGGGTGTTTCCCTGGTCACGTCGACCGGTTGCATCTCCCAGGAAGAGTACAACAAGGTCGTCGCGGATCGGGACGCGCTGCGGGCCGAGGTCTCCAAGTGCGCGGACGACCTGGATCAGGAGCGCAGCCACTCCAAGGAGATCCAGAAGGCGCTGGATGAGGCCAAGGTCGACAAGCCCTCGCGTCCGCCGGACGCGCAGATCGCCGCCACCTACGCGGAGCTCAAGCTGGGCAAGGGCGACACGGTCCGCGCCATCATGCACACCACCCTGGGCGACATCAATTGCGAGCTCTACCCGAGCATCGCGCCGGTGGCGGTGCTGAACTTTGTCGGCCTGGCTGAGGGCACCAAGGAGTGGACCGATCCGCGGAACGGCCAGAAGACCACCGCGCCGCTCTACGACGGCACCAAGTTCCACCGGGTCATCAAGGGCTTCATGGTCCAGGGCGGTGATCCGCTCGGCAACGGCCGCGGCGGTCCTGGCTACACCTTCGCGGACGAGGTCTGGCCCGACGTCCGCTTTGACCGCCCCGGCGTGCTCGCCATGGCCAACGCGGGCCCCGGCACCAACGGCAGCCAGTTCTTCATCACGGACAGCCGGCCGCCGCAGCTCAACGGTCGTCACACGGTGTTTGGCCTGTGTGACCTGGAGACCGTCCGTAAGATCGAGGAGGTCACGGTGGGCGGTGAAGAGCGCAGCGCGCCGGTCAAGGACGTGGTGATCACCAAGCTCGAGATCAAGCGCGTCCCCGCGGACCAAGCCGCGACCACCGCGCCTCAGTAGGCGGCGTTCGCCCAGGTCGGGAGCGCGTCGAGCGCGCGGAGCAGCCGGTCGGGCGCCATGCCCTCCGGCGGCACGTGCACGAACACGGCGGGGCACGCGACGTTCGGCGTGACCTGGGCGATCCACGCATTGCACAGGAACTTGCCGGCGTCCTGCGACACGCCAGCGCTAAGGGCCGCCGCGAACGCGGCGACGTCCACCGTGGCGGAGACGATCGAGGCGTCAGACGCGGGCGCGGCCTTGCCGTCTGCGTCGGCGCCGTCGCGGACGCCGGTACCCAGCGCCTCCACCCGCACCTCGGTGCGCGTGGTCGCCACGCCGAACCCGAGGATCAGGGCGGGCTTGAGGGCGCGGGCCGCGCTGACCACGGCGGAGGGGCCGTGCACCCAGGACACCGGCAGGACCAAGGCGTGCAGGCGGTGACCCGCGGCAGACAGCCCATGGACCGCGCGCACCAGCCGAGCGCTCGGGTTGTCTTGGACATCGCCGAAGGGCCCGTAGCCGGTGAGCAGGATCATGTTTGGTCCTTGTCGAATCGAGCGACCACCTCGACGTGTCCGGTCTGGGGGAACAGGTCGACCACCCACAGGTCGGTCATGCGCCAACCTCCCGCCTCAAGCACGACGCGGTCGCGGCCGAGGCTCTCGGGGTTGCACGCGACGTAGACCAGTCGCTCGGCGTGGGCCTCGGCGAGGGCCTTCGCAACCCGGGGATGCAGGCCCGCTCGCGGCGGGTCGACGCACAGGCGGCGCGGGCCTTCGACCTCGGTGATCGACGCGAGCACGTCCTCCACGCGCGACACGATGAAGGTGGCGTTCACGCTGTTGTCGGCGGCGTTCGCGCGCGCGTCGACCACGGCGGCCTCCACCTCCTCCACGCCCACGACGCGGCTGTAGCGCGAGGCGAGCGACAGCCCGATCGTGCCGGTGCCGCAGTACAGGTCGACCAGCGTGCCGCCGCGCCCTAGCGCCTCGCCGATCGTCTCGACCAGGACCTCAGCGCCCTTGGTCGACGTCTGGAAGAAGCTCTCAGGCGACAGACGGAACGTCGTGTCTCCCAGGCACTCGTAGAACCACGGGCGGCCCCACACGCGACGGACCTCGCCGCGCGCCACGTCCGCGTGGCCGTCGTCCACCTTCCACACGACGCCGACGAGCTTGGCTTCGCCCAGGTCGACCGCGAGCAGCTCGTTCGCCACCGCCTCGACGGCCTCGTCCGGGCCGTCCGACGACGTGTAGAGGATCACCATCAGCTCGTTCGTCGCCGTGCCCTCGCGCAGGCCGAGGAAGCGCCAGAAGCCTTTGTGGGCGCGCGTGTCCCAGGCCGGTGGGGCGTCGGGGTCCAGCGCCACGCGGCGGACCGCGGCGAGGAGCAGGTTGACCCGCTCGCTGGCGATCTCGCAGCGCTCCACGTCCACGATGCGGTCGAAGCGGGTGGGCGCGTGGAAGCCCAAGAAGTTGCCGAGCATCGGCAGGCCGGCCGCCATGTCGGCGTCGACCAGCCAGCGGCGGTTGCCGAACGTCAGCTCCAGGCGGTTGCGGTAGCCGTAGTCGGACGGCGCGCCGCGCACCGGGTGGGGCGTGGGCGTCGGACGGCCCGCGGCGACGGCGTTGGCGGCCCACGCGACCTTGGCCGCGCGCTGCGACTCCAGCGGCATCTCCTGGAGCTGGCAGCCTCCGCACGCGCCGAACACCACGCACTTGGGCGTGGCGGCGGGCGAGGGCGGGCGAACCATGCCGACGCGCCGGGCGAACCACGTGCCCTTCTTGCGATCGAAGACCTGGGCGATCACACGGCTGCCAGGGGGGCCGCCGCGTACGTGAACCACCCTGCCTTCGTCATTGGTGCCGATTCCAACGCCCTTCTGGCCCAAACGGTCGATGTCGATCTCAAACTGTGGGATCTGGCGTCGCAACGTCACCTCGGGCGCGGGGTTATCCTGGCCTGCGGTGGAACGTCGGGTGTGTGTCGCAGGGGCGACGGCGGCCGACCGCTGCCCGTGCTAGCAATTGTGCACGTCGGATGAGGGTGGAGAGCGGTTGATCGTCGATATCGCCAACAACCCGCGGATCGTCCAGGTCCTCGGCCGCATCGAGGAGCTTCGTCGCGCCGCGGCCGAGCGCCCCGAGTCCGATCCTGAGCGCATGCGCCTCGAGGGTGAGGTCGGCGCGCTCTACGTCGAGGTCGGCCACTACACACACTGGCTGATGCGGCAGGATCCGCAGTCGCTTGCCCACGTGGAAGAGGAAGCTCGCCGCTACGCCGAGACGATGGGCCGGACGGCGCTGCCGCCTACGCCCACGCTCGACCCGCGGGCGTTCGCGCCCAGCCAGGCCATCTCCGACGAGTGGGCAGACTCCGACACCATCCACGCGGCGGATGTGCACGCGCTGGACACCGGCGCGCTGCGGGCGCTCCGCGACGACGGCTCCGACGGCTGGGATCAGGCCCCCTACGACGAGCTGTTCCCCGAACTGGACCCGGTCGCCAACCTCGACCAGGACGATCCGGACGCCGAGCAGACGGACGCCACCGGCCTGACGCGCCCCACCGACCCCGAGACCAGCCCCAGCACGGGCTCGTTCGCGAGCCCGGCCGCGGCGTCGCCCTGGGATGATGGCGACCTGTCCGTGTTTGGCGGCGCGGACCTCGTCACGATCGAGCCGCCCGGAGCCGCCACGCGGCCTGTGCCGCTGCCCATGCCGGTGCCCCCGCCCGCCATCCGGGCCCGCGTGCGCACCGCCGAGGTCATCCCGATGGTCGAACCTGATCCAGAGCCCGTCGACGACGCGGCCGAGTTCACCGACCCGGAGGTCCGCGCCGACTGGATCGAGCCGCTCCGCGAGCTGCTCGACACCCTGGGCGCCCCTGAGCGCGCGGACGATCCCTCCACGCAGGCGGCGTGTGTGTCGGCCCTCGGGCGCGCCACCACCAACCTGGAGATGCGCTGGGTGCAGTACCCGGACGCCGTCCAGCAGGCGCTGCTCGGCTACGTCGGCGCGCGGGCCCGCAGGCTCGCGTCCGTCGCCCCGACCGACGCCGACATCCGCCTGGCGATCGGCCGCATGGAGCGCTTCATGCTGGCGCGCGGCCTGATGGCCGTGCCGTCGCTGCGCCGCGACGCCCCGTCCCGCGACTGGCGCGCGGACGAGCGGCGGTTCTGGGCGGTCTTGCAGGCGGGCCTGTAGGGCGCGTTCACGCCCAAAGGCTCAGCCGCGCAGGCCGGCCTTGTCGGGCGGCATGCCCTCGACGATGGCCTTGATCTGCTCGTCGTCCGCATACAGCTCGACCACGTCTTCGTCTTCGACCAGGACGGCGGTGATGGTGGAGATGAGCGAGGCGTGCTTGGCGACGGTCAGCCCGTCCGCGAGGCGCTCGACGACGTCATCGGTCTGGCCGGGCTCGACCTCGATCAGCTTGTCGTCGAGCAAGCTGCGCACGAGAGAGTCGGCAAAGCGGTACATTAGAGCGGAGGGCATGCGTGGCCTCGGATAGGGGACTCGCACGCGTCCAGCGTCGAGGTGCCCACTTGCCCCCTCTAGCCCCGGAACCCATGTCTGTGCCGCTCCCGTTCTACTTCGCGTTCGCGGTTCCGACGTTTTTTGTCGTCCTGTGGTTCATGGTGCGCCTGTTTTCCGGTCGTTGGATCACTGAGGCCAAGCCGGATCTGTTCGTCCAGATCGAGGCCACCTCGTCCGAGCAGGATCCACGGGCTTGACCGGAGCGCCTTGGTCCGATAGGAGGGCCGGGCCTTTTCTGGAGCCTTTCTTGGCCAAGACCAGCATGATCCACAAGCAGTACAAGCGTGAGCGCCTCGTGCGCAAGTTCGCCGCCCGTCGCGCCGAGCTCAAGAGCAAGTCCAGGGACCTCAAGCTCTCTCCCGAGGAGCGCCAGAGCGCCCGTGAGGCGTTGTCCGCGCTGCCGCGCAACAGCTCGCCTGTCCGCCTGCGCACCCGCTGCGTGGTCTCCGGCCGTCCGCGCGCCGTCTACAAGGAGTTCATGCTCTCGCGCATCGCGTTCCGCGCCATGGCGCTGCGCGGCGAGCTCCCCGGCATCCACAAAGCCTCCTGGTAGTTTCGCGGGCCAGCCGGGTCGCTCGCTTCGTCGCGCGGCCCGTCCGTTCGGGTCGCGTACGCTAGTACGCTCCCCTCACGGCCAGACTCGCGCTCCTCGCCATCGACCCGGCTGACCTCGCGAAACGGCGTTGCGGCAGGTTCGGCGAGACACGCTCCACCCACTTCGGGTCGAGCGTGTTTTGTCGTTTCCGCGTTCGGGCGACCGACCGAAGGACCACGCGCGTCGCGCGGCCTTGGGTGGACGCTAGCTCCGGCTGACGCCGTAGAGCTTGCCGTGGCGCGACCAGAGGTGGTCGAGGAGGTCGGTCACGCCGTCGCGGTCGCCGACGGCGGCGCGGACGATCTCGGGGGCCTCGGCGCTGTGGCCGTGGCGGTGCACGCGATCGCGCAGCCAGGCCAGGATGGGCGCGAACTCGCCGCGCTCCACTTGACCCCACAGGTCGGGAAGCTCGGACTGGAGCGCCGCGGCGAGCGAGGCCGCGTAGAGGTTCCCGAGGGTGTAGGACGGGAAGTAGCCGATGGCGCCGCTGCCCCAGTGCACGTCCTGCAGGCAGCCCTCGCGGTCGGTGGGTGGGCGGATGCCGAGCGTGGTGGCGTAGGCCTCGTTCCAGGCGGCGGGCAGGTCCTCCACCGCGAGCGAGCCCTCCAGCAGCGCGACCTCCAGGCGGAAGCGCACCAGGATGTGGAGGTTGTACGTGGCCTCGTCGGCGAAGATGCGGATGAGGGTCGGCTCGACCGGGTTGGCGGCGGCGAACATGGCCTCGGGTGCGACGTCCGCGCCGATGTGCGCCTTGATCCGCGGGGCCAGCCAGCGGAAGAAGGGCAGGGAGCGGCCGATGAAGTTCTCCCAGAAGCGCGACTGCGACTCGTGCAGGCCGTAGCTGGCGGCGTCGTCGAGCGTGGTGCCGGCGAGCGCCTTGGGCAGGCCCTGCTCGTACATGCCGTGCCCGGCCTCGTGCATGGTGCCCGACAGGCCGGCGAGCAGGTCGTCCGCGTACAGGTGCGTGGTGATGCGCGTGTCGCCGTTGGCGATGGCGGTGCTGAACGGGTGCTCGGAGAAGTCCAGGCGGCCGCGGTGGGTGTCAAAGCCCAGCGCGACCATCACCTGCTCGTGCAGCGCCTTTTGGGCCGTCAGGTCGAAGGTGCCTGAGACCTCGGCAGGGGCGGGCAGGCCGCGTACGGCGTCGATCAGCGGGCGCAGGCCCTCCTCCAGCCGCGCGAACAGCGGGCGGAGCGTGGCGAGCGTGGTGCCCGGGTCGAACGCCTCCAGCAGCACGTCGTAGGGGTGCCGCGTGGGGTCGATCGCCGAGGCCTCCAGCCGCTTGAGCGCGAACAGGTGGGAGAGCTTGGGCGCGAAGGTGGCGAAGTCGTTGGACTGCTTGGCGTCGAGCCAGGCCTGGAAGCCGTCGGCCTGCGCGCGCGCCAGCTCCGACACCAGCGACGCCGGCACGCGGATGGCCCGGGCGACGTCACGCTGCAGGTTGCGGACGGCGGCGGCCTGATCGGCGGGGAGCGGCTGCGACGCCAGCTCAGCCAGCGTAGCGGACAGCACGGGGTCGGTCATACGCTCGTGGACTAGGCCCGCGAGCAAGGCGATCTGCCCGGAGCGCGCGTCGCCGCCGCCTGTGGGCATCATCACCTGCTGGTCCCACTCCAGCAGCGCCGCGGTGGCGCGCAGGGCGGCGATCTTGGCGGTCTGTTCGGTGAGGGAGGCCCAGGTGGCCCCGCTCACGCGCCACCCTCCGCGGGCTCGGGCAGGTCGAGCTTCTCGAGGAATTCGCGGCGCTCGCGCGCGGACAGGTTGGAGTCGCGCAGCAGCTGGTGGACGTTCTCGCCCTTCAGGCCGCGCTTCACGATCTCGATCTCGGCGCCGGACAGGTTCATCGCGTTGACGCGGTAGTCCTTGAACGCCTCCCAGGCGATCGGGCACCAGTCGGCCACGATGTCGCCGATCACGTCAGCGTACGCGCGGATCTCGTACTGGGCGTGCGGGTCCATGCGCAGCGCGAGGAAGTGCAGGAGGTTGTGGAGGTCGAGCTTCCAGTACCACTGCGTGTAGTAGTTCAGCGTCAGGTTCACGCGGGCCAGCTCGCGCGCGATCTGCGGCGCGTCCTCGTCGACGCGCGTGCCGTCGCCGGTGTCGTTGAGCAGGGCCTCGTACGTCTCGTAGGCGCCCATCGCGTCGCGCTTGAGCATCGCGAGCACGCGGTTCGCCTGGTCGTCCGACACCATGTTGCCGCGGCCCTGACGGTTGGTCGCCGACTGCACGGAGATGGTGGACGGGTCCGGGAGGTAGAACTCGCGGTCCAGGATGGAGTAGCGCGCCGAGTACTCGTTCACGCTGGCCGTGCGGTGGCGGATCCACTGCCGCGCGATGAAGATCGGGAGCTTCACGTGGAGCTTGATCTCGCACATCTCGAGGGGGGTCGTGTGGCGGTGGCGCATCAGGTAGCGGACCAGGCCGCGGTCGTTGTTGATCGACCGGGTGCCGCGCCCGTAGGACACGCGCGCCGCCTGCACGATCGCGTCGTCGTCGCCCATGTAGTCGACCACGCGCACGAACCCGTGGTCCAGGACCGGGTGGATGCGGAAGAGGCGCTCCTCCATGGCCGGGACGGTCGGGCGCCGGGTGGGCTCAGGGGTGCCCCGGATCTGCTCCTCGAGCTGCTGGATGCGATCGTCCATCGGTCAGTCCTTGGGGGTGGGTGTCCAGCCGACGGCGGCCTTGGCGACCCGAAAACAGGTGTAGTGGAGGGTGTGGTCTAGCGTCGCGCCAAAGCGGAACGCCCGAAAGTGCAGGAACACGAGGTCGTGCTCAAGCTCGGCGAGGAGCACCGGCTCCGCCGAGCCGCGGCCGCGGTCGTCGTCGAACCCGGTCAGGGTGAACGACCAGCCGCCGTCGCGCAGGGTGCTGTCCACGCTGGGCGTGGACCCGGGTTGGAAGGAGAACGAGACAACGAGGGGGCCCTCGGGGAGATCCAGCTGGATCTCCAAGGGGTGTCCGAAGAAGCTGGTGACCTCGCCGGACGCAACGACGCGTGCGGGTCCGCTGTGGGAGACGGCCGTCATGCGCCGTGCCTAGCCGCATGGACGGCCGCGCGCACCTGCCCGCAGCGCCCTGATTTCCGCCTGCTGCGGTGGCCGCGCGGGGGGCTCGTGCTACCGTGCCGAGCGGGTGTGTGGGGGTTCGAGATGTTTCGCACGTCCAGTTCGGGTGGCGCCACCGACCAGCGCTCAATCGCGGCGGTCCTCAACGCGATCGTGGTCGACAACGTCGACCCGCAGGGCCAGGGTCGGGTCAAGGTCACCTTCCCGCACCTGTCGGGTGATCCGGAGTCGACCTGGCTGCGCATGTGCACCCCGGTCGGCGGCGACAAGTTCGGCTTCTACGCCCTGCCTGAGGTGGGCGAAGAGGTCCTGATCGCCTTCCTGCGCGGCAGCCCCGAGGACGGGATCGTGCTCGGCTCGCTGTGGAGCTCCAGCAGCATGCCGCCCGAGGAGGCCGCCCATCCGCCGTCGCCCGGGGACGCTGCGATGGGCGGCGCCTCCGTGTCGACCGACACCTTCACCGCCGGCTCCACCACCATCGAGCAGAATGACCGCCGCATGTGGCGCTCGCGGTCGGGGCACCTGCTGCTCTTTGATGACACCGCCGGCGCCGAGTCCGTTCAGCTCTGGGACATGTCGCGCAACCTGGCCATCGTGCTCGACAGCGCGTCGAGTCGAATCCTGGTGAGCAATGGCGCGGGCGATCTCCACCTTCGCGCGACGGGCAAGGTCGTGATCGAGGCGGGCGAGGAGGTGCTGGTGCAGGCGGGCACCGACTTCAAGCAGGAGTCCAACGGCGTGACCGAGCTCAAGGCCGGCACCACCGGCCAGTTCCAGGCCCCCGCGGGTCTGACGCTCAAGTCCGACGCCGACGTCGACATCCAGGGCCTCAACATCACCGCCGCCGCGAGCGTGAAGTTCGAGGCCTCCGGCAGCATGTGCAAGGTGGCCGCCACCGTCCAGGCTGAGCTGAGCGGCAGCGCCAGCGCGACCATCCGCGGCGGCATGGTGATGATCAATTGACCCCTACAGGAGGCGGAGTGACCCGACCGAGCGACGCAGTGCTGACCTGGCTGCGCGAGCGCATTGACGCGCGCGGCCTGAAGACCTCCAAGGTGGCCAAGGCGATCGGGCTCAAGACCCCGGAGTTCCGAAAGCTGCTCGCCGGCGAGACGCCCATGCTGCTCGACGACTTCGTGCGCCTGGGCGACGTGCTGGGCCTGGACGCCAACGACGTCGCCGGGCTGCCCGCGGCGGACCTGGCGACGACGTTCACGCCCACTGAGGTCCCCGAGCCTGAGCGCACGCCCTGCCAGGCGGAGCTGCTCTTCAAGCTCGGCTTCGACATGCAGATCGACATCCACGTCCGCTTCATCGAGGCGGAGCTGGGCGAGTGGGGCGGGCCAGACTCCGCGCGCACCGGGTTCGTCGGCAAGGACATGCCCATCCAGCTGATGGCGCAGTACCACCGCTACATGGAGCCTCAGCTCGACGACGCGGGGCTGCACGTCACGCTGTCCTTCGACACGCTCTACCGCTGCACGTTCCCGTGGTCGTCGATCCGCGCGGTGACCTTCGTGCCGTTCGCCCCGCCGCCCGTGGCGCCGCCGCCCGCCAAGGTCAAGCCGACCGAGCCCGCGCCCGCACGCCCCACGCTCCGCCTGGTGAAGTAGGCCAGAAAGCGCGAACGGCCAGCAGCCCGTGGGGGGCGCTGGCCGTCGTCGTTTGCCGCGCGAGGGCGCGCGCCGCGTTCACTTCTGGAGGTGCTGCTCAATGTCCTTGAGGAGCTGACCGGCGGGGCCGGTGCGGTGCGAGCGGATGCACTTCTTGTAGGCCTTCCACAGCTCCGACAGCATTCCGTCGCTCGTGAGGCGGTGCTCCTCGACCAGGACGTCGTTGGAGTTCAGGCTGGAGCCCGCGATGGAGCGACGGCTGTGCAGGTTGCGCAGCGCGCCCAGGAACAGGTCGGTCGCGCCGTCGTGTCCGCGCCGCTGGAGCTCGATGTACGACTGCCAGACCACGCTCTCCGGCATGACATCCGCGTCCGCGGTGCCTCCGATTCGCAGGGCTCGGATCAGCTCGCGCGACGGCATCTCGGAATCAACCAAGGAACCTTCGGTCATTCCCCCCTCCAGGGCATTTAGGTGAGCGGGATCCCGGCGGTGGCCGAGGCCCCCAGTCCTTGCGGACGGCGGGAGGATACCACACGACAGGCCTCGACGATCCAAACCCGTCGCCTTGCACCGAACTTTTCCGGAATGCGCTTCGGAAACCCCCCAGTCACGGCCTTTCCTGGCGCGGTCCGTAATTCCAGACCGCCCGAGGTCCCGGCAGACGGCGGCGCGTGGCCCCATTTACCGCGCGCGAGGCTGTGGTACTGCGGACTGCGGGCCGATGCGCCGTCGGCGCCTTACGCGTCGGTAACGCCGATCCCACCGTGAGCGTGCGCATGAAGCGATGCCTGCTGTTGACCGTCACGCTCGCGCTCGCGCTGGCCTGCAAGCCGCTGCCGCCGCGCGGCGCCGTGCCCGTCGAGGTGGCGTCGGGCCTGCCGCGCCTGGTGCTGCTCCCGGACGACGCGCAGGATCGCGTGGTGCTGTCGGCTACGGTCGCCGCGGGCAGCGCCTACGACCCGATCGGTCAGGAGGGCCTCGCGTTCGTGACCGCGCGCGCGGCGGTGTTGGCGGCGTCGCCCGACGCGCTCCCGGTCTCGCTGGACGTGGGCAAGGACCGGGTGCGCTTCGAGGTGGTGTGCGCGCCTGCGCAGGTCGAGCGCTGCGCGGACCGCCTGATCGGCGCGCTCACGACGCCCCGGCTGGACGAGGTGTCGCGCGTGGTCGGACGAGAGGTCGCGTCCTTCTCGTTGAACGGCCTGCCGCCTGGCTCCGCCGCGCTCGCGTCGGACGTGCTCGACCGCTGGCTCTTTCAGGCGCACCCTTACGGCCACGCGGTCGAAGGGCGCGCGGGCGCGCTGCCGCTGTTCACCACCGCCGCGCTCAAGGCCTTCTGGACGAGCCACGTGGTGCGCGCGTCGACCGTGATCGGCGTGTCCGGGCCGGTGTCCGGGCCGCAGCTGGAGGCGCTGATGGAGCGTCTGCGGGCGCTGCCCAGCTCGCTTCCGCCCGAGCTGGTGTTGATGCGGCCGGAGTCGATCACCGGCCGCGCGCTGCTCGTGATCGACGCCGACGCGGGGTCGACGGCGATCGCCGCGGGCGCGCCGCTGCGCGCGAACGTGAGCGACGCGGACGACGCCGCGCTGGTGGTCGCGTTCGCCGCGTTCTCGGCGCGAGGCGCTTCGGTGGGCGGCGCGCGAGACGCGTTCGTCGGGTCCCCGTCGGGCGGCGCGGACACGCTCGGTGGCGTGCTCGCCGAGCCGCGACAGCAGGGGAGCTGGCAGGTGCGTGCGCCGTCCCTCGCCGCAGGTGACGCGGTCGAGGCGACGCGCGCGCTGCTCGCCGACCTGGAGCGCTTGGTGCGCGACGGCCTCACCCAGCCCGAGCTCGACGCGACGCGCGTGGTGCTTCAGGCCGTGATCGCCGCGCGGCGCAAGGACCCCACGGCGGCGCTCGACGCGGCGACGGACGCGCTGCTCGCGGGCACCTCAGACCCGCTCCGCCTGATGCCCGCCGCGCTCGACGCGCTCACGCTCGATCAGGTGAACGACGCGCTTCGTCGTCACGTCGATCCCGCGAACGTGCGGGTGGTCGCGGCGACGCACGGCGCGCAGGCGCTCGCCGACGCGGTGCAGCGGTCCAGCGCCGTGGGCACCGGCGCCGCGCCGCTGTTCGGCGAGGTGTTCGTGCGGAGCGCCGCGGACCTGGCGCGCTGATCAAGCGCGGACGGACAGCCCGTCCAAGAACAGCCCCGGCGCGTCCACGTCCAGGATGCGGTCCGTGTCCGACGACACCGACGCCACCTGCTGGAGCGCCGTCACGATGTCGCCGAACAGGTGAACGCCGCGCCACGCGCCGAGCGTCTTGTGGCGGTCGTGCAGCACGCCGTTCACCACCACGTCGAACTGGCCGGTCGCCAGGTCGAAGCCGCTGGTCTCGATCGCGTCGACCTCAAACACCAGGCGGTCCTGCTCGCCGAGCAGGGCGTGGATGCTGCGCGTGCCGCCGTTGAGCTGCAGGTTGGACGGGCGCAGCGTGTCGCCGTCGGTGTGGCCGGTGGGGCGCGCGTCCAACGTGCGCGCCGTCTCAGGGTCCAGGTAGCGACCCGCCACGCAGCCCTCGCGCAAGATCGGCATCGGCTCGGGCACCACGCCGCGGTCGTCGAACGCGCGCGTGCGCAGCCCGCCCGGCGCCAGGCCGTCGTCCACGATGTGCAGGCGGCGGTGGAAGAGCGGCTGACCCAGCGGCACCCGCGACAGCAGCGTGTCGCCGTCGACCAGGTGCTGGTGGGTGAACGCCGTCGCCAGCCAGGACAAGATCGGCGCGACCGCCCGCGGCGGCAGCAGCACGCGGATGGGACCGCTCGGGGCGATCGCCGCGTCGGGGATGAGCGCCGCCGCGCGTCGTCCGAGCATCGCCCCAAAGGGCAGACATGCGGTCGCCGAGAACGAGCGCCCCGCGACCCGATCGCTCAGGCGGATGGGGCCCGCCGCGGTGGCCAGCGTGACCTCGCCGCTGGCCTCGTACAGCGTGCTGCGCGACTCCCAGGACGCGCCGCGGTTGCTGACGAAGCGCCGGAGCTCGCGTGACTCGCGGTACAGGAACGGGCCCGCGATCACCGGCCCCTGCTCCTTCACCGCCGCGCGTTGGTTGGATACCAGCACGTCCACGCGGTCCTCTTCGGTCAGCTGATCATGGCGGGGGTCGTCGATGCCCAGCCCCCGCGGCGGCGCGCCGCCCGGTCGCACCGGCCCACCGTGTGGGTCCTTGGGCGCGCTGGTCGCGTCGACGAACGCGTGCGCGAGCAGCTCGGACTGGCGCTCAGGGTTGCCGTGCGCCACGCCGCGGCGGCCATCCTCGACCCACACGCGCACCGTCAGCGACTGCTCGCTCCCCTCGCTGCGGTCGATGTTTCGGCCCCGGGTGACCCAGGTCAGGCCGGCGCGCTCCGTCTCCAGCGCCTCGAACCCACGCGCGCCCCGGTTGCGGGCCTCAGACGCGAGCGCTTGGAGATCATCCAGGTTGCGACCCATCCACCCCTCCACGAGGGCGAAGCCCTCCGGAGCAGCCTAGCCGCAACGGGGCGCGGTCCACCACAACCATTCGAGGCCCCGGCGCGGCCGACGTCAGCCTGCACCGCCCCACCGGAGCGAAGCGCGGCGTCGCTGCCGAGAGAACCGCCCTGGGTATCTGTTCGTCCTAGGGCTTCACGTCGTCGCCCGCCTCACTCAACCTCGTCCGTCGGTCGTAGTCCCCCAGCAGCGCCGAGGTGAACCCGAAGTCGGTGATGGCGAGCAGCACGAGGTCCTCCGTCTCGGAGGTGTTGTGCGTCTGGTGGAAGATCCAACGAGGCACGAACGCGACGCTGCCTTGGCGAATGGCGCACCATTGCTCGCCAACTCGGACCTCTCCACTGCCCGCCAACAGCACGAACAGCGACTCGTGCGCATGCCTGTGAAGCTCATTGCGCTTCCCTGGCGCGATCCGAACCAACCGAGGGTCCATGGTCTGGATGTCCGGGAACGCGAGGCGGTCGACCGTGAAGTCGATGTCGAGCTTGTCGTTGCGGTTTCGGTACATGACCCGGCCGTCGCCGAGCGCGTCGGTGGTCCACGCGCTGGCCGGACGGTCTGTCCCGAGCGGGTCGCGGGCCGCGGCGATGTCGATCAGCGCCTGCAACGCTGCGGGGATCGGTTGAGTCATGGCTGGAGCTCCGTCGACTTTGTGGGGGTGGTTTGGTGGTCGATCCACAGACGCAGCATCAAGCGTGGCGCGCCTGCGGTGTCGACGTACTCGTCGCGGTCGTGGACGGTGGTGGTGTTGTCGATGAAGAGGAGTTGACCGGGTTGCATCATGACGCTCAGCACGTGCTCCGGATCCTGAAGCGCGTCGTCGAGCGCGTTGAAAGCGGCGACGTCGAGCGCATCCAAAGGCTCCCCAACCACCTGATGCCCGCGCTCGATCCAGTAGCGCATGTAGCGTAGCCCGAGACGGCCATCGTAGGAGAACACGGGAAACCGGTTCTGTGCGACCCTCTCCGTGGCGCGGTCGCTTCCTGGCGTGACGATGTCACGCACGAACGACCCGTAGAGGCGTCGCAGGAGCTCAGGGCTCTTCGCGCGCAGGACCTCGTGGACGCGAGCGGCGGAGGCGACCCGTGACCGCCCGCCGGACGCAGCTTGGCGGACGCATGCGAGGCCGACCACGCGCGGCCGTACATGCTTGCCCGAAGAGTCGGTGTGCATGCCGGTCGAGGCCCGCGTCTGCGAGACTGGGATGGCCGCGTCTCGGTATGACGCCCCGCTGTCTCGAACCTCGTACAGTCGCCCGTAGGTCTCGATCGTCGGGCCGAACCTCAAGCCGAGCTTGAGGAAGGCGAGCCGAAGCGCGTTCTCGTCCAGCGACTCAAATCCTCGCACCCACGCGACGCCCCATCCGTGGTCCAGCTCTGCCGCGATCTGATCGCCGAGCGCGTCCAACCCTGGCGTGTGGACTGATCCACGCTCCAGCCGGTTCGCGGCGTCGTCAAACGAAGCCGCCCATGCGGCCAGCGCCGCTGAGTCGCGCAGCGCGGCCGGAGACGCATCGAAGCGCCACCGAGGGCTCTGATTCATGTCGGCTGCCGTCCAAGACAGCCGCGCCGCGTGCTCGGGCGGAGCCAACACGGTCATGGCAGCTCGACCGAAAAGAGCACGTGGAGGGGGTATCCACGAAGCGGTCCAAAGAAGTCAGAGTCGAGCGCGAGGTGCTCGTCGGTGACCGCGAGCTCCACGACGCGCGGGAGCGTCACGAACCCGGCCTCGGCGAGGGCGTCAAAGTAGTCGGAGAGGGTCTTGTGAACGCAGCGCACTGGCACGTCCGCGCCGTCGCGCCGCCAGATTCGACCCTCGAGCGTGCGATCGATGGCCGAGAAGTAGTCCTCGCCGTTCGTCTCGAAATAGAACGGGGCGGCCGGAGCGCGCATGTACGCGAAGCACGGGTGCGGCACGGTGAACACGAACCGGCCACCCGGTGCGAGGTGCTCACGCGCGGTGCGCATGACTGTCTTCATGTCCGCCCGATTCAGGTAATTAAACAGGAAGACGGCCATGATTCGGTCGTAGCTTGCCCTGGGAAACCGATTCGTCCCCACCGCGTCCGCGGCCTCGAAGGACAGCGCCGTCGACGGGTAGGTCTGCGCGGCTTCACAGGCCGCACGGACCATCTCAGGTGAGGCGTCCACACCGTGAACCGACGCGGCGCCTGCGTCCACGGCCAGCCGCGCGACGTACCCCTCGCCGCACCCGAGGTCGAGCACGTGCCGTCCGTCCAAAGGACCCAGCGCCTCGATCACCCTTGGCCTGGCGGTGAAGTCGCTGAGGAGCACACGCTCGCTGCGCGCCCAACGGCTCGCGTTCGCGTCATAGATATCCTTGGTGGATAGCATCAGAGCACCGCCTCCGCTGCTGCCGGATGGAGCGCGCGGGCGAGCATCCAGTCCCAGAACGCGCAGCGAAGCTGAAGCGACTTCAACATGCCGCGACGCAGCTCCACACGGCCGCTCTCGGTCATCGCGAAGTCGGCCGAGATCGACTGGATGGTCGCTTGGTGATGGTCGTCCACGGCCGTGTGGAGCGGAAAGAACACCGTGTCCCGGGGAGCGAGGTCGCCGAGCCCCCGGAGCGCGGTCACGAAAGGCCCATAGATGGTGCGTACGATGTTCTCGGTGCCCAGTCCGATGGCGCCCAACGCTTCGGCGGGCGTCCCGTTGGCGAGGAGCTGCAGGAACGAGTCCCTCCAGCACACCACCTGATCGGCTTCAGGAGCCGTCCCGGGCTCGACGCCCATGGCCCGCGCGAAGCGCTGGAAGAGGATGGGGTGCGCGATCCCTTGGATCCATTCGCGCTCCACACCGTGGGCGGCGAGCTCTCCGTACTCTTCCTCGTCGTACGAGCCCGACTCTTCGCTGAGGTTCTCCAGTAGCGCCCGCCGATGCGCGGGGTTCTCCAGCCGCGAGATCACCGTGGTGAGATACCGAGGAAAGTGGGACGAGTACGCGAAGTACTGCCGCGCAAAGTCCGCGAGCGCCCAGCGGGCGTCGGGCAGCGTGCCTTCGTTCAGGGCGACCAAGTACGGGTGATGCGTCGCACGATGGCGGAGAGACTGCTCGGCGAGCTCTGCGACGCAGGATGTCGCGATATCGGCCGTCTCTCGGCTTCCGCTGAGGCGCTTGTTGCGCAGCTGGTCCAGGGACGTGAGCAACACATTCAGGTCCACGGGGTCGGACGCGAACGCGTTGACGAGCTCGACTCGGTCGATGCGGCGGAGCTGCGACGCGCAGGCTGCGAAGACGTCACAACGCCGAGGGGCGTTGTCCAGGAAGGCCATCTCACCCACGAGGTCACCGGTGGTGAGTTCGTGCCCGGCTCCGGGTGAGTCGGCCACGGTCACCGACCCGCTCTCGATGAGGTAGAGGTGCGTCTCCATCTGGCCGCGTTGGATGATCCGGGCGCCGGCCTCGACGGCCTCGACGCGACCCAGGCCCGCAATCCGGCTTTGGCAGGTCGGCGGCAGCGTGTCGATCCAGGGGCTCACTTCTTTTGACTCAAGCATGTTCTCGGTGGCCTCTCGCGCGCGAAGGTGACGGGAAGACGCGTCATGGGTGGACGCGGGACGGGCTGTCGCATCCACTATGCTTCAGCGGGTCGGGCCCCGACAATCAGGGCGGGGCCGGACCTGGGTGTCCGCTGTGTCGGGGGCGCAGCCTGAATGAGGGCGCGAGACCGGGCTCAACTGACACGCGTTCTCCCTCGTGGCGTTCGGATCGGTCCGGGCGGCGCGTACGGTGGGGTGAGGCCGGGTGGTCACTGCGGCAGGTCGGCCAAGTCGATCAACACGCTGGACCACCGCTCCTCCACGTGGCGCATCAGCACGACCACCGCGCCCTCATCGACCTGCGTTGGCAAGACGATCGGCTCCCACCCCTCAGCGGACTTCGGCGGTGGCCACGCGTCGGAGAGCGTCGCGCCGTCCGGCCGCGTCACCATCCAGGAGCTTCGCAGGTCTCCCGGTGACGGGCCGCCGCGCTGCTCCACCACCACGTGAGACCTCCCACCTCGACCGCGCTCCACGCGGGCGCGCACCGTGCGGCCGTCGGGGAACACGACCTCGTGGTTGACCGACACGATCGGACAGCCCGTCCCCAGAGCCCTCTGCTCCTTGCGCGCTGTGTCCGTCGCCAGCTGGGACCGCGGCACCGCGGCGGGCGTCGGCGCCGCGCCCGGCGGCCCCGCTTGCGGCGCGCCGACCGAAAGGTCGAACTGCGCCGCCACTGGCGTGTCGTCGCCGTGGAACCGCATCAGCTCCACGGAGCTGCCAGGTGGGATGGGGAAGGGGGGATCAATCGAGGTCCAGACGCCCGGCGCTTGGTCCCGTGTCACGTCGATCGCGCCGCCCACGAGCACGCCAAGGCGCCAACCGTAGTCGCCGCCGAACGGCGCCGACAGCCCAAACCCGTCCGCCCCGTGGACGCGGAGGGTCAGCTCCCCGAAGGGCTGGGCCTCGGCGCCGTCGTTGCGCAGCTCCAGCACGGGGAACGCGGCGCCCTCGGCGAGCGTCAGGCGCGCGGAGATGTCGCCGAGCTGGACCACGTCGCCCGCGCCCACAATCTGCCGTCCCGTTCGGGCCTCTTCCGCAGCCTCGATCGCCGGAGCGATCAGATCCTGCGCACGCTGCGCCCGCTCCGCGTCGAAGACCTCCCATGTGACCGAGCCTCGGGGCACCGAGGCTTTGATGAAGACGAAGAGCGTCGAGGTGACGACGCCAGTGGCGAGGATGAGACGGCGCATGGTGAGGACCTCCGTCCCGCACCTAGGTCAACCGCCCATTCCTGGGCAGGCGGGCAGGCTGAAGCTTGAGGGCCTTGGTCCAATTTCGTGACCGTCGGTTTGCCGCCGCGCCCCCGATCAGGGCTCAATCACCAGCGGCCGCGACGTCAGGTCCACCGTGTCGACACCGTCCTGCAGCGCCGTGTACATCTCCCGGTTCACGAACCGCTCTACGGTGCCGGCCGGGGCCTCGACCACCAGCGTGTAGTCCAGCGCCGTCAGCCAGCAGCCGGGCAGGTCCGTGATGTCGTTGGCCACCAGGGTGAACGTGCCGTCGGCCACGGACTTGGCCGTGCCCAGCTCGTCCGCGGGCGGGATGGAGCGGTCCTCCAGCGCCAGCGTCGCGTTCTTCACGGCCTTCCCCGCCGAGTCCTGCACCAGGCCGACAAAGGTCAGCGTGAGGCCATTCACCGGCGCCCCGCACTCGCTCCCCGTGCTGGAGTCGGTGTCGGTGCGGTCGGGGATGACCTCCTTCGGTTCACAGGCGGCGGCGAACAACAGGATGCACAGCGCTCGAAACATCACAGGCAGACTCCACAAGGTGCGCTCGTAACCTCCCGGATGCGTCGTCTGGGTGTCGATCGGCCTGTCAGGCACGGACTTTGCGGGTGGATTACAACTTGGGCGTGGGTCGTCCCTGACTCTTCCCCCCCGGAGGGCGCGTGTCCCTGCAGAGCGATCGAGCGAGGCTGGTCCAGCGCATTCAAGCTGAGCTTGGGCGTTGGAAGGTGTCCGATGGCGTGGACGTGGCGCGCTTCGCGGTGTTCGCGCGTGAGGCTGTGGCCCGCATGCGAGGGCCGTTCCTGACCCAGCGGGCGCCCCGCGAGGTGCTCACCGCGCTGGAGGAGGCGTTCACGTTCGCCCTCGTGCGGCCCGTGGGGGTGGCGCTGACCGTGGTCCGGCCGGCGGCCGGCGGTCGAGGCGTCGTGGCGATCGCCAACCTGGACGACCAGCCCTTCATCGTCGACACCCTCCGACTGGTCCTTCGCCGCGCCGGCGGTGAGCCGCTGCACGGCTTCAACATCGTCTTCCGCTGCGAGCGCGACGCGACCGGCGCCATGATCGGCGTCGGGGGCGCCGGGGGCACCACTGAGTCGCTGGCGCTGTTCATGACTGAGGAGCCCTGCGCGCTCGACGCCGACACGGCCAAGGCCACCGCGGACCTGTCGCACGCGATCCAGCTCGCCCGCGCGGCGGTGCGCGACTTCCACGCCATGCGCGTCGCCATGCAGCGGGTGATCGAGAAGGCTGACGCGCTGGGTTCGGCGCACCCCAGCCACGCGCTCGAGGAGACCGCGTCCTTCCTGCGCTGGCTCACCCACGAGAACTTCGTGTTCATGGGCATGGTGACCGACGAAGCCGCGCTCGGCATCGAGTCGATCGAGGGCCCGTTCCGCGGCAGCGCCGACGGCGTTTGGCCCGATCCGCACCCACCCGGCACGGTGTTCGTGCGCCGCTCCAGCATGAAAGCGCCCATCCACCGAGAGGGCCGCGTCGACGAGCTCAAGATCGTGCTCGGCGCGGGGACTGCGTCGGAGTCGACCCTCTTCGTGCGCGGCATGTTCACGCTGCGCGGCGTGTCGCAGCCCACCCGCAACGTGCCGATCGTGCGCGGCGTGCTGCGCGCTGAGTTTGAAGCGCAAGAGGCCCAGCCCGGATCCTTCCGCTACAAGTCGCTCGCCAACGCGTTCGACTCCCTGCCGACCGAGTTCGTGTTCACGTCGTCGCGCGAGTCGATCGCGCAGATGATGGACACCGTGCTCGAGAGCGAGAGCACGCACGAGCCCGCCGCCACCGTCCTGCCGCGCGCCGATGGCTCCGTGTTCTGCTTGGTGACGATGCCCAAGGGCGACTACTCCGACGACATGCGCCGCGAGCTGCAAGCGCGCGTGCTCGACGCGCTGCGTGCGCCCCACGCCGACTACGGCGTCTACATCGGCCGCTACGACACCGTGCTGCTGCACTTCTACCTGCCGGCCGCGCCTGACCGCGATCCCTCCACCGTGGTGGCGCTCGAAGACAGCCTGCGGCGCATGGCCCAGCCCTGGCCCGCGCGCCTGTGGGCTGCGGCAGAGTCCGCCTACGGTGAGGAGCACGCCGACGCGCTCGTCGCCAAGTACCAGCACGCGTTCCCCGCGGCGTATACCTCGCACACGACGCCCACGCGCGCGCTCGTCGACATCGCCTGCATGGAGGCGCTGTCGTCCGCCAACCCGGTGGTCGCGGACCTCTTCGAGGACGTCGACGACTCGGTCACGCTGCGCGTCTACCAGTCCGGCAACGTCTACCTGACCCAGATCGTCCCCGTGCTCGACGACTTCGGCCTGCGCGTGATCCGCTCGGTCGCCGTCCAGGTGGACCTGCGCGGCGAGGAGATCGAATTCGACTCGTTCACGCTCGCCTGCAAGGGCGCCGACCGCGAGGCGATCCTTCGCAACCGCGACTTGCTGCTCCAGGCGCTCCCCGCCGTGTTCGCGGGCCAGGTCGAGACCGATCCGCTGAGCGCGCTCGTCGTCAGCGCCGGCATCGACGTGTTCGCGGTCGACGTGCTGCGCGCCTACTCGCGCTACCTGCGCCAGCTGCAGGTCAACGTCACCGTCCCGCGCATCCAGACCATCCTGGTCGCTCGCTCTGACGTGATGCGTCGCCTCTACGACCTGTTCCGCGCGCGCTTCGATCCCGCGATCACCTCGCGCCGCGACGAGCACCTCGCGGTGGCCACCGACGCGCTCGACGAGCTGCTGCGCCGCGTCCGAACGCATGACGAGGACCTGGTCCTGGGCGGCCTGAACAACCTGATCCAGGCGACCCTCCGCACCAACGCCTTCCGCGACGACCGCGTCAGCCACTACCTGTCGTTCAAGTTCGAGTGCGCCCGCGTGCGCGACATGCGCGGCCAGCGCCCGCTCTACGAGATCTACGTCCACTCCCGTCAGGTGGAGGGTGTGCACCTGCGCTTCGGCAAGGTCGCGCGCGGCGGCCTGCGCTGGTCGGACCGCGCCGACTACCGCACCGAGGTCCTGGGCCTCGTCACCACGCAGCAGGTGAAGAACGTCGTGATTGTGCCCGAGGGCAGCAAGGGCGGCTTCTTCCTGCGCGAGCCGGACAAGGACGGCGCCGTTCGCCGCAAGCAGGCGGACCTGCTCTACGAGACCTTCATCCGCGGCCTGCTCGACCTCACCGACAACGTGGTCGCGGGCAAGACCGTGCACCCACCCAGCGTGGTGTGCTTGGACGGCGACGATCCGTACTTGGTGGTCGCGGCCGACAAGGGCACGGCGCACCTCTCGGACACCGCCAACCGCCTAAGCCTGGCCTACGGTCACTGGCTCGGCGACGCCTTCGCGTCGGGCGGCAGCCACGGCTACGATCACAAGGTCGTCGGCATCACCGCGCGCGGCGGCTGGGTGCTGGTGCGGCGGCTGTTCGCCGAGCTGGGCAAGGACCCGTACTCTGAGCCGTTCACCGCGATCGGCATCGGCGACATGAGCGGCGACGTCTACGGCAACGGCCTGATCGAGTCGCCGCACACGCGGCTGCTGGCGGCGTTCAACCATGTCCACCTGTTCCTGGATCCGGATCCGGACACGGCGCGCTCGTACGCCGAGCGCAAGCGCCTGTTCGACGCGGGCGGTCGCTTGGGCGGGTGGGATCAGTACGACCTGTCGACGGTGAGCGCGGGCGGCGGCGTCTACGATCGCGCGTCGAAGTCGGTGCCGCTCTCTGAGCAGGCGGCGGCCATGCTCGGCCTGACGCCGGGCGACACGCCCCCCGAGGACGTCATCCAGGCGATCCTCAAGATGGAGGTCGACCTGCTGTGGTCGGGCGGCATCGGCACGTACGTGAAGGCGTCGACCGAGACGCACGACGACGCGGACGATCGCGGCAACGACCGCTTCCGCATCGACGCGAGCGCGCTGCGCGTGAAGGTGGTGGGCGAGGGCGCCAACCTGTCGTTCACGCAGGCGGGCCGCATCGAGGCCGCGCAGCACGGCGTCCGGCTCAACACCGACTTCATCGACAACTCCGGCGGCGTCGATCTGTCCGACCATGAGGTCAACCTCAAGATCCTGCTGCGCGAGCCGGGCGTGCGCGGCGAGCTGGACTTCGACGCGCGCAACGTGCTGCTCGCCGAGCTGACCGACGAGGTCGCCTCGCTGGTGCTGGCCGACAACGCCGTCCAGGGCTTGCAGATCAGCCGCGACGAGCTGCGCTCCAGGAAGGACATCTACCCGTTCGCCCGCGCGATCTCGTTCATCGAGCGCTACTTCGGCGTGACCCGCAAGGTGTGGACGCTGCCGGACGAGGACGAGCTGGGTCGGCGCGCCCGCGCGGGCACCGGCCTGACGCGGCCCGAGCTGGCCACGCTGTCCGCGCATGTGAAGCGCTTCGTCTACGCGGAGCTGCTCATGAGCGGCCGCGCGCGCAGCGTGTTCGGCCACCGCGACTTCCTGGTGAACTACTTCCCCAAGGCTATCCAGCAGCGCTACCTGCCGGACGTGCTGGGCCACCAGCTCGCCGACGAGATCGCGATGACCGTGGCGACGACGCGCGTGGTCGGTGACGCGGGCGCGTCGTTCGTGCCGATGGCGGTCGACTTCTCCGGGCGCGGCGTGGTGGACGTGGTCGACGCCTACCTGCGCGCGCTCGACGTGGCGCGCGCCGACGATGTGCGCGGCAGCCTGGAGGCGCTCGGCCCGGCCAGCGTCCTGCCGGTTCGCTACAAGCGCTGGATCGATCTCGACTTCGCGTGCCGCGCGGTCGCGGCCTATTGGCTGGGCGCCGGCGCGACGGTCCCGTCGGACGACGCGCTCCCGGCGATCACCTCGCTGGTGGATGTGGTGTGGTCGCGTCTGCCAGAGGCCGACCGCGCGAGTGGGGCGCCCTCGGACGCGATGGACCCGATCGCGGCGCTTCGCATCCGTCAGTCGGCGCAGCTGGCGACCGCGCTGCTCGTGCTGGAGCAGCCGGCCAGCGTGCGCACGCACCTGGACGATGCCGCGACGCTGCAGCTGGCCGCCGGCCGCGCGAGCCGTCTACAGGACATCGCCGCCGAGCTGCGCGCCCGCCCGGCGCACGGCGAGTGGGAGCCGATCGCGACGCAGATCTTGGCCAACCGCCTGCTCCGCTTGCTCCGCGATCTGGTGTCCGCGCTGCCGCGTCCGCCCGCCGGGACGCTCGTCGAGGACTTGGAGCCCGCGCTCGCCGCGGGGGCGCTCGCGCCGGTGCGCGCGCAGATCGACGCGATGCTCGGCCAGCGGGGGGGTGACCTCGCCACGCTGCTCGTCTTGGAAGAGCGCATCGCCAGCGCGATCGCCGGGCTGCGGAGCGCCTCATGACGACTTGGATCTTCGCGCGCCACGGGCAGTCTACGGCCAACGCCGTCCCGATGCTGTCGGGCCATATGGATGTCGCCCTGACCGACCTGGGCCGCGAGCAGGCGGCGACGCTCGGCGCGGCGCTGCGCTCGCACCGCATCGCCCGCGTCGTGTCGTCGGACCTGTCGCGCGCCTACGACACCGCCGTGATCGCCATGCGCGATCGGCCCCACGCGATCCGCACCACGCCGCGCCTGCGTGAGCGGCATCTGGGGTCGTGGACGGGGCTTCACTACGACGACATGCACCGCGTCGCGGGGCCCAACTTCCTCTCCACGCTGGACGCGGCGCCGCCGGACGGCGAGTCGCTGCGCGACGTGGCGCTGCGCGTGTTCGACGAGCTGGACGCGATGGACGACGGCCTGCCCACGCTGGTGGTCGCGCACGGCGGCGTGCTGCGCGCCGTCCTGGGCCTGTTCGACGCGCGCCCCGCGGTGCAGGTGCAGCGCGCGTTCGTGGTGAACGCAGCGCCGCATGTGCGCGTGGTGCCCAAGGGGACGTGGGGTGAATTGCGTGACGCGGTGCGTCGCGCGCCGTTTGGAGGGACTTCGTGAGCATGAACCCGGACGTGACGCAGACCGAGATGACCTGGATCGTGATGCCGGGTCAGGCCAACGCGCTGGGCACGGTGTTCGGTGGGCAGGTGATGGCCTGGGTGGACGTGTGCGCGGCCGTCGCGGCCCAGCGCTTCGCGCGAACGAACGTCGTGACCGCGGCGATGGACTCGTTGAGCTTCCTCGCCCCCGTTCGGCAGGGCGACATCGTGATCGTGAAGGGCATGGTGAACTGGGCGGGTCGCTCGTCGATGGAGGTGGGCGTGCGCGTGGAGCGCGAGGACCCGCGCACCGGCGTCCGCGAGCGCACCTCGACCGCGTACCTGACCTTTGTCGCGCTGGGCGACGATGGCCGCCCCACCGCCGTGCCCGACCTCAAGCCCGAGACCACCGAGCAGCGCCGCCGCTGGGACGAGGCTTGCGTCCGCAGACAGCAGCGCCTCGCAGCCAAGGCCGCCCTGCTCGCGAGCAAGGACCGCCCGCTGTGAGCGCGGTGTGGCTGGCGAGCGGATCACCGCGTCGTCGTGAGCTGCTGACGTGGTCGGGCATCGCCGTCGACGTCCACCCCACCGGCGTGCCCGAAGAGCGCGAGCCCGGCGAGGACCCGGTCGCGTGGGCGCGACGGTTGGCGCTCGCGAAGGCCACGCACGCGCAGACCGATCGCGTCGTGGTCGCGGCGGACACCGTGGTGCACCGTGAGGCGCGCGTGTTCGACAAGCCGGTCGATCGGACGGAGGCGGCGTCGCACCTGACCGCGTTGGCGGGCGGCTGGCACGCGGTGACCACCGGCGTCTGCGTCCGCCGCGGCGACCACCATCACGTGTTCCACGTCACGACCGAGGTGCGCTTCCGTGCGCTCTCAGAGTCGGAGATCGCCAGCTACCTGGCAACCGGCGAGGCGGACGACAAGGCCGGCGCCTACGGCATCCAGGGCCGCGGCGGCGCGTTCGTCGCCGAGCTTCGAGGCAGCTGGACGAACGTCATGGGTCTGCCGGTCGAGGAGACCCTGGCGGCGATCCGCGCGGTGGGCGACGCCCGCTAGATCGGGCCGCGCATGCGGCGCACGGCCATGCCGAACGTGATCACCCCCGCGAACACGAACACCACCATGCCCGTGTTCACGAGCGGGTCGCCCACCGCCTCGTGCAGGCCCGGCGCGACGGCCACCGCCAGCGCGACGGCGAACGCCACCAAGGACATCGTGGCCCACGGCGTCGTGTCGGCCTCCCGCGCGAGCTCCGCCTCCACCTCGCGGATCACAGGGTGCGTGCCCTCCTGCGCGGCCTCTTCGGCGGCCTGACGCTTGAGCTCGATGTCGCGTCGCCAGCGAATGGCGGCGCTGTCTTCGGCGGGGGCGACTGGCGAGGCGGTGACTGCGGCGTCGAGCGGCGAGGGCGCGTCCATCTCCGACACCCAGGCGCGCTGCGCGAAGGGCCCGCGCGTGGCGTCCGGGCTCAGCGCGCGGATGCGGGAGCGGGCGTCACATGCGGACAGCAACGAGCCCATGATCCGCGCGCGGGCGAGGCGAGCCTCGTCCTGGAACTGACGACGGACCTCGGCGGCGGCCTCGGAGTCGTCGTCGTCGATGGAGCGATCCCAGCGGTTCAGCATGTCCTCCACCTCACGACGCACGTGCTCGTGCTCGTCGTGGACGGCGCGCAGCAGCTCGTCATGACAGACCAGCAGGTCGGCGTCGGCGGCGAGGCGGAGGCCCGCGGCCGGGTTGCGCGAGAGCAAGGCGCGGGCTCGGTCGTACACAGTGGGGAAGGGGAGCGGCTGACCCGCGGTGGCCAGGCGACCACAGGCCTTGAGCGTGATGAACGCGAGGTCCCGCGCGATGGGCTCGGCGGCGCGCGACCACAGCCCGACGCCTTGCTCGGCGCCGAGGGGGCCGAGCTGCTCGCGGGCCACGTCCAGCACGTCCTCCTCCTGCCCGGCCCGCAGCGCCAGCCACGCCAGGATGTAGACCGAGTACAGACGCACGTCGGTGCCGGGCTCGGTGTGCTGGCGCGCGGCGTGGGCGGCCTCTCCGGCGGCGCGCTCGTCGTGGGCGCGAACGGCGACCTGCGCCTTGAGCAGCCAGGCCTCGGCTGAAGCGGGCTCCAGGTCCAACACCTCGTCGAGCGAGGCCCGGGCTTCGTCCCACAGGCCCTTGCTGTACTGGCTGACCGCCCGCTGAAGCGCGGGGCGCGAAGGCCCGTCGTGCATGAGCGCGGCGCGAACGGGGCCGAGGAGCGCGTTGATCTCGCCGGTCTCCTCGGACGACGCGCGGAGGGCCTCCAGCTCGTTCTCGAACGCGACGCCGCAGGCGGCCTCGAAGTCCCGCAGCTCGTCGCACTGGCGCGCCGCGGTGGTGGTGGACCACACCCCGTCCGGGTCGCCCTCTGGGTCGGGCGTCCGTCCCTCCAGGCCGCGGCGGGCGGTCGCGTCCTCGGACGCCACGGCGTCCAGGAGCTGACGGTCAAAGCGGACGACGACGGGTACGTCCAGATCGGCCCGTACGACGTCCCGTTCATACGGGCGGTCGTAAAGTGACATGAGGCCCTCCCCAAGGCATCAGCCCTTCACACGTCCTGAGCCTCTTGGCAGGTCAATCCAGGTGTGTGCGCCGCCGGTTGGGCTGTTTGCAGCCCCGGCGTCGCCCTGATGGGCACGGGCGATCTGCCGCACCAGCGCGAGCCCAAGTCCTTCCCCACGGGGCGGTTGGGCGGTCGTCGTGGGGCCACGCCAAAACGGCTCGAAGGCGCGCTCCTCGTCTCCGGGGGCGAACCCGGGGCCGTTGTCCTTCACCAGGAAGCGGACCCGGTCCGGCGTGGCCTGCACGGTGAGCGACACCTGCGTGCCGCCATAGCGACGGCCGTTGTCGAGCAGCCCGGAGAGCGCCCGCGCGAGCAGTGTGGCGTCGGCGGTCAGCTCGCCCGCCTCGCCCTCGAACGTGGCGGAGTCGGACGGCAGGTGGGCCAGCTCCAACGCGCGCGCGGCGACGTCGCGGACCGAGAGCTCCCGAGGGGCGATCGCCTCGAAGTTGATGCGTGCCGCGGCGAGCAGGTCACCGACGAGCCCGTCCATGCCGGCGATCTCGGCGTCCAGCTCGTCGTAGAGCGTGGGGGGGGCGCTGCCCTCGCGGGCCATCTCCACCAGCACCCGGGCGCGCCCCAGCGGGCTGCGCAGCTCATGCGAGACGGCGGCCATCAGGGCGCGCTGGTCGCGCAGCTGCGTCGCCAGGCGGTCGGCGAGCCCCCGCAGCGCCTCCGACACCTCGCCCACCTCACCGGGCTCCGTCACCAGGGCCGAGCGGCGGTCGAGCTGGCCACCCTGGAGTTCACCCGCGACGGCGGCCAGCCGCCGCAGCGGCCGGGCGATGCGCCACGTCGCCGCCCAGCCCAGCGGCCACAGCAGCGAGACGGTCGTGAACCACAGGCAGAGCAGCCCTGACACGCTGGGCGAGGGGCCGAGCACAGAGCGCCCCCAGGCGCCCGCGACCGCGCCCACCGACAGCGCGACCAGCCCGAACAGGAACACCGTGCGGTGGATGCCGCGCGCCAGGATCCAGGCAGGTGACCACCGACGCCGATGGTGGCGATCGTGGTGGTGGCGGTGCCTCATCCCGGGTCCTTCGACAGCTGGTAGCCGGCGCCGCGCACCGTGCGGAGGCGCTTGGGATCGCGCGCGTCGTCCCCCAGCTTGGCGCGCAGGTGCGACACGTGCACGTCGAGGGTTCGGTCGCCGACGACCGTGTCGCCGCGACCGGCCAGGTTCCACAGGTCGTCGCGCGACACCACACGACCGGCGCGCTGGGCCAACGCCAGCAGCAGGTCGAACTCCAGGCCCGTCAGCGCCAGCACGCGCTCCCCGATGCGCGCGCTGCGGGCGCTCGGGTCGATCTCCAGATCCCCGACCACCAGGCGCTCGTCGGGCGCACGGGGGGCCACGCGGCGCAGCACGGCGCGGATGCGGGCGAGCAGCTCGCGCGGGCTGGCGGGCTTGGCCAGGTAGTCGTCCGCGCCCAGCTCCAGGCCCACGACGCGGTCGGTCTCGTCGCCGCGCGCGGTGAGCATGACCACGGGCAGCGCGCTCTTGGCGCGCAGGCGCCGCAGCACCTCCAGGCCGTCCAGCCCCGGCATCATGATGTCGAGCAGCACCACGTCGATGCCGCCGGCGTCGACGAGCGCCAGCCCGCGCGCGCCGTCGGTGGCGTGCGCGAGCGTGACCTCGTGCGGCGCCAGGTAGGCGCGCAGCAGGTTCGCCAGGCGGACGTCGTCGTCGATGAGGAGGGCGCGCAGGGTCATGGTTGGGTCCCTAGCCACCGACGACCCCGCGCGTCCAGCCCGGCCATGGCTAGGCGGGCTCGCCGTGGAGGCCCTGACCGCGCGACACCCAGTCCGCGAGCATGGCGCGCTGACCCGGGTCGAGCTGCGCGTGCAGGCGGCGCACCGCCTCGACGATGCTGTCACGCGTGGCGTGCAGCGTGGCCTCCTGGCTGGCGAGGAGCGCGTCCAGGCGGCCGTTGTCGAGCGCCTCACCGCGGATCAGATCGGCCAGCTCGCCCCGACGCGACTTCATCTCCGTGCGCGCGGCGTCCATGGCGGCGCGCACCTGGTCCATCGACGCGTCCAGCGTCTCCGCCTGCTCAGCGCGCAGGCCGAGGCGCCGCGAGATCATGTGCCGCATGAACCGCGCGCGGCCCATCCGGTAGCCGCCGTAGCGCCCGTGGCCGCAGCCGCCGCGGTGGTGACCGCAGCCACCGCCGCCATGGCGCATCCAACGACGCCGACGGACGATCTTCGCCACGACGATGAACCCAAACACCACTGCCGCTGCCACTCCGACTTCGAGACCGGTCATGATGACCTCCTTGTGTGGAGAGAGCATCACCCCCGCATGCGAAGGCACTGTGAAGCGGCGTGTGAAGAAGTCTGAAGTCTGCGACGGTGTTCGTCGAGATCAGCCGCCGTTGTCCGAGCAGCCCCACACCAGCAGGCCGACCTCCCAGTCCCAGTCCGAGAGCGACGCCACGCCAGACCGACGCACGGTCCACGTGGCGCCCGCCGCGAGCGCGAGCAGGTCTTCCTCTGGCAGCATCACCTGCGCGTCAAACAGCAGGTCATCGTCGTTGGCCGTCAGCGTCGCCGCCACGATCCCGGTGATCGGCTTGTCTGCGGCGAACGACCACAGCTTGGCGTTCTGCGTGGCGCCCAGCTCCGTGGCCGCGTTGGTGAGGGCCGTGACGAGGGAGTCGTACTCTGCGGGGTTGTCCGACTCGAGGCAGTCGACGGTGATGAGCATCGAGCCTGACGCAGCGCGCGGCGTCAGGACGTCGCCCCAGAGGATCCCGTCGGTGAGCGGCAGCGACACGGAGTCGCCCTCGTTGAGTGGCTTGGTCGGCGTGGTGATGCGGATCTCCGAGCCCGCCGACGACTCGACCTGGGTGACGCAGTAGATCACGTCGCCCGTGATGTCGTCCTGCGCGGCGCGCACCGAGATGTCGCGCAGCGCGATCAACAGCTTGGGGTCACCACACGCTGGGCCCTGGTCGGTGGCGGTCACGTTCGCCGGGGCATCCAGGTAGGTCGGCGCCGCAGGCACCGCGCCGAAATCCGTACAGGTCGGCACGACGTCGCAGGTGGCGACGTCGGTGTCCGCGGCGACGTCGGTGTCTCCGTCCGTGTCGGACCCGACGGTGTCCGTGTCCGTCGTGGCGTCGGTGTCGGTCCCGGGCTTGTCCGACGAGGACGTGCAGGCGGCGAGGGCGAGCAGGAGCAGCCACCGGGGGGAGCGAACAAGCATGAGGTCTCCGTCACTCGCCCTGGGGATCAACGACCGTGCCGGTCGGCGCGGCCACCGCGCGCGTCGGCCCGCGGAAGAAGCCGCCCTCGCCCATACACGCCCACGCCCACCGAGCCCAGCCCACCAGCCGCGACGCCAACCACAGCGCCCAGGCCAGCATGGTCAGGCGCCACGCCAGGATGGGCACCGACACCACCGTGGGCAGCGGCATGCTGCCGTCGATGCGGTCCTCGAACCAGCGCAGGCCGTCGTAGGTGGACGATCCGTTGCCCATCACCTGGAAGTCCGGCTCGAACAGCAGGCCCGCGTGGACCGCGAAGTACATCGTGCCGACCGACAGCAGGACCATGCCCAGCAGGGTGAGTTGCACCAGGTCGAACACGAACCAGTGCGTCGCCTGCGCGCGCTGGCGCAGCCCAAGCGCCAGGAAGGTGATCGCGACGAACGCGACCATCACCATCGGCAGCTGCGTCAGGCCCAGGCCGAGCAGGAACCACTGCAACGTGGACAGCGGCGTGAACGGGATGCGCGACAAGAGCGGCGCGCACAGCAGCACCAGGAAGAGGAACGCCCAGTAGTGCGGCACGGGGCCCCAGGTGGGGCCGATCAGCGCCAGGATCCAGCGCCCCTGCGGGTAGGTGACCACCACGTTCGCGTTGACCGCGGGCGCGCCCAGATCGACGCCGGGCACGGTGTCGAAGATGCGCTGCTCGTGGGTCTGCTGCCACGACACGTGGATGGCCTGCGCGCCGGGCTGCAGCGGGATCGGCAGCTCGCCGTCGTCGCGCAGCTGGATCGGGCGCGCGGCGCCGTCGATCGTCACCGACTGGAGCTTGGCGCCCGCGGGCAGGTGCAGCGGCAGCTTGCCGCCCTGCGAGGTGCGCACGGTCAGGTCCAGGCTGCCCTCGCCGATGCGACGGCCCGACGTCCAGCTGAGCGTCGCAGACTCCACCGTCATGGTCTGGCCTGCGATCGCCTGCGGGCGCACCACCGACACCTTCACAGACTCGCCGGGCCACACGCGCCACTCGGGCGCCCAGCGGCCGTCGGCCTCGTGCTGGAGCGGCGCTGGGCCCTCCTCGGCGCAGTGGTAGATCGGGCTGCACGACACCACCCACGACTCGGTCCACGGCACGCCGGTCGGCGCGGTCAGCGTGATCACCTCGCGCACGTCGAGCGTGGAGTCGATGGTGGCCTGCGCCTCGTCGCGGTCGAGCGTGACGAGCACCACGCCGTCCTTGGGCTCGTAGCCGTCGGAGTTCACCGACTCGCCGTCGAGCAGCGGCAGGCGCAGCGCGAGCGGCTCGGTCGCGGGGCCCACGCGGGTCACGGTCGTGCGCACGCGCCACGGCATGCCCAGGTCCAGGAAGCGGCGGACCTCGACCCACGGCGCCAGGTTGGAGCCGCTGGTGGGCGTGTCGGCGCGGAGTTGATCGCGGACGAGCTGTACGGTGGACTCCGGCGTGCCGTCGGCGCGCACGCCCTGCACGGTCCAGCCGGTGCTGGAGAAGCGGACGTGGCGCGGCGGCAGGCCCAACTGCAGCGCCAGCGCGTCGGTCGCGGGGAGCGGGCCCTCGACGTGGATGTGGTGGACGCCGGGGCTGACCCGCACGTGCAGGAAGCCGTCCGCCTGGCGCGCGAGCGCGGTCGTGTCCTTGCCGTCGAGCGTGACGCGCTTGGGCACCCACGTCGCGGTGGGGCCGGGCACGGGCCAGGACGACAGGTCGTTCGCGCTGACCTCGGCGTCGATGGTCAGCGTGTCGGCGTCGACCGACAGGCTCGCGGACGGCACCGACACGCAGTGCGGGCGGCAGGCGGGCGCGGCGGTCAGGCGCTGCTCCAGCTCATCGAGCAGCGTCTTGTCGGGCGCGGCGTGCGCGAGCGTGGGCAGCAGGAACAGCGCGAGCAGGGGTGCCGCGCGGCCGATCGCGTCCCAGCGGATGCGGTGCACGTTCGTCAGCTTGAGCGCGAGCGCGCCGAGCAGGAGGGTGCGCAGGATGGCGAGCAGCAGGTTTCCGCGCGGGCCGACCAAGATCAGGCGGATGCTGTGCTCGGCGTTGACCGGGCCCGTCCAGGCCAGGCGGTACGTAGTCCAGCCCCAGGTGGGCACGCCGGGGCCGGTCTGCACGGTCATGGCGTTGTCGTACTGGCTGGAGAGGTACCGTCCGCCGTCCTTGCCGAGCGAGCCGCCCATCAGACCTTCGACGGCCTTGTCCTCCGCCCGGTTCCCGCGCGCGGCGTAATCGGACTCCGACATGGCTGCGTCGGTGGGCGCGGGCGAGGCGATCGGCACCATCACCTCCATGGAGGCCTCGCGGCCGAACATGCCCTGGTCCGCGCCCGCCCACGGCTGCGACAGCGAGGGGAACAAGCCGTCGCGGATCTGCAGCAGGCTGAACGACGCCAGCGCGACCAGCAGCGTCACCGCCGAGGCCCCGCGCGCCACCTGCAGCACCTTCTGCACGCGGCCCTCGGGCACCGCGCGGATCAGGGCGACCAGCACCAGCAGCGTCACCCACAGCCACATCGGCGCGCCGTCCTCATGCCTGGCGAGCCCCACGCCGAACAGCGCCAGCACGCCCCACGGCGCGCCGACCAGCTTGGCCACGCTCATGCCGACCACCAGCACGAAGAACAGGTCGAACAGGCTCCAGGGGGCGACCGGACCGCCCACGTCGTCCACGCCGAACGCGCCGAGCAGGCGCCACCCGGGCTGCACGTGCAGCGTCGCGGACAGGCTGCCGACGTCGGTGGACCAGCCCACCGCGGGGAGCGTGGACGTGCCACCCTCGACCCGAGACTCCGCGACCACCTGCGTGGCGCCGTCGCGCAGCTCCACGCCCGGCTTGCCGTCCCAGGTGGTGATCACCTGGTCCGTCCCGCTCGCGGCGATGTGCCCCAGCGACAGCGGCGGCGCGGCGTCCAAGCGCCAGCCGCGGTGCATGACGCCGCTGAAGGTGTCGCGCACGGTGTAGCCGTCACCGCCTGCGTCCAACCACAGCTCGCGCGTCAGGCTCAGCGTGTTGGGCGCAGGCTCCGGCTCGCCGCGCCGCAGCTCGTCGAAGTGCAGCGGCACGGTCGGCGTCAGGATGAAGGCGGGCAGGTTGCGCCACTCGCCGGGGAGCGTGGTGCGCGCGGGGTCGACGCCGGCGGGGCCGGTCAGGTTCACGGCGCGCACGCGATCGTCGGCCTGCACCACCCAGGTCTCCTCCAGCGGCCAGGGCGGGGCCAGGCTGGGCGCCGACAGGTCCGTCGCCGGGCCGTCGTGCAGGGCGCTCACGTCGACGGTGAACGAGCCGGGCCGGGCCTGGACGACGAGCGATCCCGACGCGTCCAGCCGGGCAGGCAGGTCGGCGCTGAGCGACACGGCGTGGGTGCCGGGCACCAGCACCGCGCCGAGCGAGATCTCGCGGGCGTGGCCCGACACACGCAGCGCCAGCCGGGTCTCCACGTGGATGGGGACGCCGTCGACCACCCGGCGCGACACGTCCAGCTCCAGGCGGTCCTCGCCGGTGACGACGGTGTTGCCCGCGCCCAGTCGCAGCGTGCCGTCCGCGCCGACCGCCGGGAAGCGGACCGCCTCGCCGCGCAAGGTCAGGTCCACGCGACCCACCTGCGCGGGCACGGCGATCGACTGCGGCAGCGTCGCCCAGGACGTGGTCCAGGTCAGGACGTGGTGGCCGGGGGACAAGGTGACGGCGGGCCGATCGCTCAGGTCCAGCACGGGTGCTGAGCGACCATCGACCGTCAGGCCCTGCGGCCATGCGCCGACGCCGCCCGGCAGGGGCAGGTCGATCCGCCGGTCCACGTCGACCGACAGCGCGAGCTTGGCGCCGCCGTCCGACGCGTCCACCCGCAGCAGCCCAGGCCACACGCAGGCGGCCTGGCCGTCGACCACGGGGCAGCGCAACTCGGGGTGCCGATCGCGCACCCACTCCACCCAGGGGGCCAGCTCAGGCGGCGTGGCTACCGGGTCCTGCGCCATGGCGACCATCGTGAAGAACAACGCGAGCATGTCCCCTCCCTGCGTGCGGAGCGTGCCACGGATGGCGCCCCGGTGGGAAGTGGACCTCGCGGATCGCGAACGGTGCCGGCTTCCTGCGCGGGAAGCTTAGCGGGTGGCGCGCACGCCGAACAGGAAGACAAGGAACACGAGCAGGCCAACCGCCACCACAAAGGCCGCGGCGATGAGCAACGGGTTGGCGCGCTCTTCAGGCGGTTTGGGGCGGCCCACCGCGGACGCGACCTGCTCCTCTTCCGCCTCGGGGCGGCGCCTGGTGGCGATCACCGGGGGCGGCGCGCCGGGTGAGTACCGGATGCGCGGCCCCCCCAGATTGGAAGACTTTTCGGGGGTGAACCACGACCCAGACATCTGGGCGGCGTCGAATTCGTCCATGCCGGGCGTGGTGGCGTCCTCGGCGGGCGGAGGCGCAAACAGCTTGTCCGAGCCGACGAAGTCGCCGTCAGCGGGCTTGCCCTGTGCGCGGGGTCCGGGGGGGGGATTGTGGCTTGGCATGGTCCCTGTGGTCGGTCGAAGGCGCAGTCTAGCGCGCCCAGCGTCTATCGGCTGGATTCGGCCTGACTGTCGCACGATCCCCATAGCCCTGACTGTTCGGTACGGGCCTGACGCTCCGCTTGCGCGAGCGGGCCGTCGTAGCGGGTGGGGAGCGCCCAGTCGGGGTCGTAGCGGCGCGCCAGGCCGCTCACCAAAAAGGCCGCCGACAGCAGCACGGGCGCGTCCGGCGGGTCGTCGAGCACGGCCTGGGCGTCAAGGCGGATCTCCGGGCCCAGGCGATCGTCCAGGTCGTCGGCGTCCAGCCAGGGCCAGGCGAGCGTGCGCCCGTAGGTGTCGACGCAGACCTGGTCGAAGCTGAGCGTGACCGTCAGGCCCTGAAGCGACGCGAGCGCTGTGGCGGCCGCGTCGGAGCCACACTCGGCGGGGTTGCCGTCGTGGGCGATCTCTGGCGCGTTGATACCCAGCACCCGGACGCGTTCGCCGGTCCCGCACGCCTCCAGGTCCACGGTGTCGCCGTCGATCGCGCAGGCCAAGCGCGCGCGGCGGGAGGGCGCGCAGGTGTCGAGCACCGTCCCGTCCGACGACAGGATGGGAGCGTGGGCCGCCAGGGCGTCCGGATCGGGGACCGAACACGCAGTGTCCATCGTGCAGGTCCAGGCGAAGCAAAGGGGGATGAGACGCACGCTTCGCGCTCCGAACGACGCCGCTGGCGGCCCCGCACGGGGAGTATCGCGTCGTGGGCGGGTGGGGGCGAGGGTGGGGTTGGACCAGGG
>CANJMY010000028.1 GCA_947475315.1 Pseudomonadota bacterium
CGGCTACTGCGACGAGCTCGCGGACGTCACGGCGTTTGACGCGCAGCCCGCGGTCTGTGACGACGCCGCGGGGCTCGCCGTGGACGCGGACGACGACTGCATCGGCGACAGCTGCGACAACTGCGTGGGCGCCGCCAACGGCGATCAGGCAGACGGCGACGGCGACGGCGTCGGCGACGCGTGCGATCTCTGCCCCACGTTTGACGACCACCAGGACGCCGATCAGGACGGCGTGCCCGACGGCTGCGACGGGTGCGCCCTTGGCGTCGATCACGCGGACGCGGACGCAGACGGCGTGGCCGACGCGTGCGACCCATGCCCGCTCGACAACCCGGACGATCCCGACTCGGACGGCCACTGCGGCACCGACACCGACCTGCCCGCGGACACGGACACGCCGCTCGACACCGACGTGCCCGCAGACACCGCGCTCGACACCGACGTGCCCGCGAACACCGACACGGGTGCCGACACCGACCCGCCCGCGGACACGGACGCCGACACCGACGCCGACACCGACGTCGACACCGGGGACACGGACATCGGCGATGACTCCGCGGACGACACCGACGCCGCAGACACCGACGTCGCGGACACCGACGTCGCGGACACCGACGACCTGGACACCGACTTCTCGTACCTGGAAGGTGGCGCGGCCTGGGCGGGATGCAACACCGCGAGCGGCGCGTCGCCCATGGCGTGGCTCGGAGTGCTGGTCGTGCTCGCCCGGCGCCGCGCCACCCGCGGGGGTGTCCGATGAAGCGCGCCCTCCTCGCGCCGATCGCGCTGCTGGTGGTGCTGCCGCACGCCGCTCGCGCCCAGGACGGGTTCGACGCGCACGCGCTCCAGATCGCAGCCCTCGACGGCGATCCGCGCGACCCGCTGCTGGTGCAGCGCCCTGGGCGCTTTCGCGGCGGCGAGTGGTTTGCGGGCGGCGTGTTTGAATTCGCGCAGGGTCTGCTCGTGCGGACCACCATGTTTGGCGGCGACCGCTTCGAGCGCACGCCGTGGCTCACCGATCTGTTCGCGCTCAACGTGTCGGCGGGTGTGGCCGTCCATGAGCGGGTTCGCTTCGACGTGGCCCTGCCGCTCGTCTTTGCGTCGCACGGCGTCGATGGGCCCAACGGCGTGGACGTCGGCGACCTTCGCGCGAGCACGATGATCGCGCTGCTGCGTCCCAAGGCGGGCGACCTGGGCTTGGGTCTGGGGATCGAAGGCCACCTCGATCTGCCGACGGGTGCGTCGCGGGAGTTCCTTGGGCAGCGTACGGTCGCGGGCGGCGCGAGCGTCGCGGCCTCGTACGCGCTCGATCGCTTCACCGTCACGGCGAACGCGGGCGCGCAGGTCAACCCGGCGGTCGACGTGGAGAACGTCCACGGCTCGGACGCGTTCATCGCCGGTCTGGGCTTCGGCGTGCTCGCCGACAGCGCGACGGGCGTGACGCTCGAGGCGCGCCTATCGGCGCCGTTCGTGAAGGCGGGCAAGGTGGGCACCGAGACGCCCGCGGAGCTGGTGCTCACCGCGCGCCACCGCTGGACGCAGGGCGCGTACCTGCTCGGCGGCGCGTCGATGGGCGTGTCGTCAGGCGTCGGCGCGGGCGCGTGGCGTGTGTTCCTCGGCGCGGGCTTCGGTCGCGTGAAGGCCGACGGCCCCGGCGATCAGGACAAGGACGGCTTCCTCGATCCGCACGACGCTTGCCCAGTCGACGCTGAGGTCGTGAACGGCTGGAAGGACGACGACGGATGCCCCGACGCGCTCGCCGCGCTGGACGTCAGCGCGACCTGGAAGGGCGCGCCGCTCGCGGGCGCGGCGCTGACGATCACGCCGACCTCGGGCGGCGAGGCGCGTGCTGCGTTGTCGGCCGTCGCGCCGACCCGGCTCGCGGACCTGACGCCGACCACAACCTGGCGCGCCGACGCCGCCGTCGGCTGCCTGTCGGGGAGCGCGGAGGCGGGCGCGTTGACCGAGGGCGTGGTGACGCCGCTGCCCGTCGCGCTGACCCGCGCGCATGAGGGCCGGGTGATCCTGCGCGTGCTTGACGCCCAGCACGACCCGGTCGGTGGCGTCGGCGCCGAGTGGAAGGGCGCGGACGTCGGCTGCGTCGACCAGCCGACCTTCCCGGTGGACGCGAGCGGATCAGGCGCCGAGCAGGTGGGCGCTGGGACCCACGCGCTGTTCGTGACCGCGCCGGGCGCCGGCCTCATCCAGCGCGACGTGATCGTGCCCGAGGCGGGCGAGGTGGTCGTGGAGATCGTGCTGGCGCCGACGCAGGTCGAGGTGACCCACGACGAGGTCGTCACGCTCGAGGAGATCCACTTCGAGTTCAACTCCGACGTCATCGAGGCCGTGTCCTTCCCGCTGCTCGACGAGGTCGCGGCGACCATGCGTCGCTTCGACCTGACGGTGGAGGTCGCCGGACACACCGACGCGATCGGCTCGGGCGCCTACAACGTCGAGCTGTCGGGCCGACGGGCGGCGTCCGTGGTGCGCTACCTGATCGAGAAGGGCGTGAAGGCCGACCGGCTGGTGTCGCACGGGTACGGCGAGGTGGACCCGGTCGCCAGCAACGCCACCGACAGCGGTCGCGCCCGCAACCGCCGCGTGGTGTTTGTGATCCTCAAGCGGCCTTGAGCCCGACCGAGGCCGTGAAGCGACGGAAGAACGCGCGCTTCGCGGCCTCTGTCACCACCAGGTACGCCGCCGTGATCACCAGCACCGCCACCAGGATCTCCGGGTTGAGCGGCACCAGGTCGAACCACGCGCCCATCGGCAGGTAGGGGAGTGCTAAGGCGAACCCCGCGACCAGGGCGGTGAGCCCGACCATCAGGTTGGCCGGGCGGCTGCTCCACGCGGGGCGGTGCGTGCGCAGGACGAGCAGGACGAGCAGCTCGGTCAGCAGCGACTCGACGAACCAGCCGGACTGGAACTGCCGCTCGACGGCGCCCGACACCTCGATGAGCACGGCGAAGGTGGTCAGGTCGAACACCGACGAGATCAGCCCGAACACGATCATGAAGTTGCGGATGTCCTTGGTCTTCCAGCGCCGCGGGCGCACCAGCTCCTCGCCGTCGACCGAGTCTGCCGCGACCGTGAGCGCGGGGATGTCGGAGAGGAAGTTGTTGAGCAGGATCTGCTTGGGGAGCAGCGGAAGGAACGGCAGGTAGAGAGACGCCACCGCCATCGACAGCATGTTCCCGAAGTTCGCGCTGGTCGTGTAGTAGACGTACTTCAGCGTGTTCGCCATCGTTCGGCGGCCCTCGCGGACGCCGTTGGCGACCACGCTGAGGTCACGCTGACGCAGCACGACGTCCGCCGCCTCCCTGGCCACGTCGGCGGCGGAGTCCACGGCGATCCCGACGTCCGCGGCGCGCAGGGCCGGCGCGTCGTTGATCCCGTCGCCCATGTAGGCGACCACTCGGCCCGCCGCGCGAAGCGCCTGGATGATCCGCTCCTTCTGGGCCGGGTCGACCTCGGCGAACAGGTGCACCTGCTCGACGCGACGCTGCAGCGCCTCGGTGCCCAGCGCGCGCAGCTCGACGCCGGTCAGCACCTCGGGCTCTGGCTTGCCAAGCTGCGTCCACACGTGCCGGGCGACGCGCGCGTCGTCGCCGGTGATCACCTTCACCGACACGCCGAGGCTCTCTAGATCGTCGAGCACGGCGCTGGCGTCGGACTTGGGCGGGTCCGCGAACGAGAGCACGCCCACGAAGGTCATGTCGACCTCCAGCGCCAAGCCGATCGGCGCGTCGTCGGGGATCTGTCGGATCGCGACGCCCAGCGTGCGCTCGCCGTTCGACGCGAGGCGCTCGTGGAGCGCGGTGATGTCGTCGCGCGCGGACGCCATGGGCAGGCTGGTCCCGTCGGGGCGCTCGGCCTGCGCGCACACGTCCAGCACGCGCGCCAACTGCCCCTTGGTCACCATCCAGCGCTTGCCGTCGCGCGTCAGGATGACCGTCAGCCTGCGGCGGTTGAAGTCGTAAGGGATCTCGTCTGCGCGGGTCCACACGCTCGCGTCGCCCTGGTGGGCCACGCGCAGCGCCTCGTCGATCGGGTTGGCGTAGCCGCTCTCGAAGTGTGCGTTGAGCCAGCCCAGCTCCAGCGTCCGGGCGCTGGTCTGCCCGTCGGCGCCGTACGCGCCGGCCAGGTGGATGACACCTTCGGTCAGCGTCCCCGTCTTGTCCGTGCAGAGCACGTCGATGGCGCCGAAGTCCTCGATGGCGGGCAGGCGCTTGATGATCACGCCCAGCTTGGCCATGCGGCGCGCGCCACGCGCGAGGTTCACGGACACGATCGCGGGCAGCAGCTCGGGTACCAGGCCCACCGCCAGGGCGACTGAGAACATGAAGGAGTCGAGCACAGGGCGCTGCGCCCACACGTTCACCGCGAAGATCGCGAGCACCAGCAGGCCGCTGATCTTGGCGAGGAGGGAGCCGAAGCTCGCGAGGCCCTGATCGAAGTCGGTGGGTGGGCGCTCCTTGTCGAGCGCGCCGGAGATGTGCCCGAGCTCGGTGTCCCGGCCGACCGTCACCACCACACACTCGGCGGTGCCGCTGACCACGTGGGTGCCCAGGAACACGGAGGCGCTGCGGTCCTCGGCGGCCTGGCCGGAGTCTGGGGCCACGCGCTTCTCAGCGGCCTGGCCGGAGTCTGGGGCCACGCGCTTCTCAGCGGGGAAGGACTCGCCGGTGAGCGCGGACTCGTCGACCTGCAGGCCGTTCGACACCAGCACGCGCGCGTCGCCGGGCACGGTGGCGCCCGCGTCCAGCAGCACCACGTCGCCGGGCACGATCTCGTCGATGGGCACGCGGACGATCGCGCCATCGCGACGCACCGAGGCTCGGGACACGACCATCGCCATGAGCTTGGCGACGGCGTCCGCGGCACTGTACTCCTGAGCGAAGCCCATCCCGCCGCTCAGCAGCACGATCGCGCCGATGACGACGCCGTCTTCGTGCGAGCCCACCGCGAACGACAGCGCCGCCGCGGCGATCAGCATGAGCACGAGCGGGTTCATGAACTGCGCGACCAGCAAGTGCAGCGCGTGACGCCGGCCGCCGCTCGTGCGCGCGCGACGGTCGCGGCGCAGCTCTGCCTCGGCGCCGGTCAGACCCGTCGGTCGGGTGGCGAGCTGCGTCAGCAGGGCTTCCAGCGGCCCCTGGGGGGAGGGCATCGCGACTTCCTGGGCGGCGACATCGGCCTCGCTCCCATGGTTGGGGCGTCGACCGTGCCGTCCGCACAGGACGTAAGCTGAACGTACGGTGATTGTGGAGCGGCGGTGCGCGCGTGGTTCACGTTAGGAGGATCTCCATGCGCACCCTCGTCATTGGTGATGTCCATGGTTGCTCCCGCGAGCTGGACCTGCTCCTGCAGCGGGTCGGGCCAGACCGCGTGGTCTACGTGGGCGACCTCTACACCAAGGGGCCGGACCCAGCGGGCGTGTGGAAGCTGGTCGCCGCGAGCGGCGGCGTGGTGGTGCGTGGCAATCACGATCAGCGCCTGGCCGACGTGGTCAACGGTCGGCGGCCGCACGACAAGCACGGTGCGGCATGTGCGGCGGCGCTCGACGCGGCCGACCCCGACTGGCGCGCGCACCTGGCCGCCATGCCCACCTGGATCGAGGACGTCGCGGGCTTCACAGTCGTCCACGCGGGCGTTCACCCGTCCGGTGACCTGGCGGCGACCACCTTCCGCATGGCGATCACCATGCGCCGCTTCCCCGACGAGGACGTGTCTCCCCACTGGGCGGACCAGTACGTGGGCGAGCGCCGCGTAATCTTCGGGCACGACGCGGTGCGCGGCTTGGTCCGGCGTGAGCGCGACGGTCGCCCGTGGGTGATCGGCCTGGACTCGGGCTGCGTCTACGGCGGCGCACTCACCGGCTACATCCCCGAGGAGGATGGCCTGGTGTCGGTCGCCGCGGAGCGCGTTTACAAGTCGATCGGGTAGCGCCCGGCGCGTCTACCAGAGCTCGACGCCCCGCTCGTCCGCTTCGGCGATGATCATGGTGGCGTTGTCGCCGCCGCCGCGCTCATTGGCCGCCGTGACCAGCGCGCGGCAGGCGGCGTCGGGCGACAGGTTCATCGCGGCGTGGCCGATGCGATCGGCCACCTCGCCCTCGCGCGGGTCGACGTAGTCCGTGATGCCGTCGGTGCAGAGCACCAGACGCTCCTCCGACCGCAGCACGAACGACGTGTGGTGGGCGGGGAAGGGGGCGGGCTGCGCGCCCTCGTCGAAGTGGCCGAGGTAGCGGACCAGCGCGTGTCCGTCCGAGTTCCAAGACCGCGCGTCGGCGTCGCACCACGACAGGAAGCGCTCGCCGCTCACGTTGTCGTCCGCGGTGAGCAGCGACACGCCCCACGGGCCGACCAGGTAGGCGCGGCTGTCGCCCAGCCAGGCCAGGTGCACGCGGTTGCCCGTGATGACGGCCGCCGTGAGCGTGGTGCCCATCGGCATACGACCCGTGAGGTCGCCGCCGGCGGCGCGCAGGGCGTGGTCGCAGATGGCGCGGTTGGCCAGATGCAGCGCGCGGTCCAACAGGCGCTGCTCGACGATGCGCTCGGCGGGCACGGCCTGCCACATCCGCGCGATGGCCTGCACGGCGAGCCACGACGCGATGTCGCCGCGGCCCGCATCGGCGATGCTGATGCCGTCGGCCAGCACGAGCAGCGCGTGGTTGCCGCGCACGCCGACGAACAGCGCGTCCTGGTTGGTCTGGCTGAGCAGCAGCTTGACCCGGCCGATGTGGCTGTCGTAGCCGACCCGCACATGGGCCTGGGCGTCATAGGCGCGCGGGCGGTCCAGCTCGGCGGCCTGCACGCTGGCCCACTGGCGCGCCCACGCCAGCGCGGTGGGGCGCTGGGAAGGGGTGGCGCGCATGGCGGCGAAGAGCGGCGCGAGCGTGGAGGGGGGCAGGTCCGGGACGCGGTGGCGGACGTGCGGGAGGACCTCGGCCGGGTCGGTGATCGCGGGGAGCGAGCGGCCCAGGCACACCTCGAGGAGCACGACGGCGGCGGCGCGGATGTCAGCCTCGGGCGAAGGCTCTTCCGCCCACGGCGCGCTCGACGGCCCGTTGTCCTCAAAGCGGATGGAGCCGTCCGGGTGGAGGATCGACGACTCGCTCGTGGGGTTGGCGACGCGCCCCTGACCGTGGCAGATCGCCAGCGCCTCGGCCATGGCCCGGCCGAGCGCAGCGAGCGCGCGGGGCGGCGGGGCGGCCTCGGCCAGCGGGACGGGCGCCAACGGCACGAAGATCGCGACCTCGTCGGTGCCGTGGTCGTGGGCCTCGACCTCTTCGTCGAGCGGACCGCGCTGCACGATGCTCGTGAGCTCCATCTCCTCGGCCTCGGAGGCGACCGCGGTGGGCGCCAGTTGGACCATGGCGGGGGCGGACTCGGTGCGCAGGTGCAGCCACTCACCCTCAAGCGACAGGCGCGGGTCGGACTTCACCAGCGACTCGGCCGATCCCCACCACCGGACGAAGGTCTTGGCGGTGAACAGCTCGCGGCCGACCAGCCAGTCCATGATGTCGCGCAGGCGCTGCGGGGCGGCCAGATCGTCGAGCAGCCACACCAGCGCGTCGGCCGGGCGCTCGTGCAGGACGGTGCGAAGCGCGTCCTTGTTGACGACGGCCCGATGGAAGAAGCCGTCCGGGCCGCACACCGTGTAGACCCGGCGCAGGTTCTCGTTGCGGACCTTGCGCGGCAGGTGCCCGCCTTCCCGCTCCCATGACAGAGTCACGCCATCATCGTCGGCCGCCTCGACGCGCGCGAAGCCGAACGCCGAGTGGTAGAGCGTGGTGCCTGGGGTCAGGCCATGGGTCTGAAGAATGGGCCGCATCGGGCGCCGTTAACACGGTCCGCCCGCTTGACCCCCTCCCAGGGGTGCGCTGCGCCCGGAATGTGGTTTCGCCGCCGCAGGTCGCGGGTCCTGCGTTAGCGGGGCGGCGGGGAGCAGGGATGAACGAGACGACCGGAGCGGTCGGGCGGCGCGCCGCCGTCGCCTTCATCTTCGTGACGGTGACGCTGGACATGCTGGCCTTCGGGCTGGTCGTGCCGGTGCTTCCTCGCCTCGTCGTGCAGTTTGAAGGCGGGGACTACGGTCGGGCGGCCACTTTCACCGGGATCGTGACCACCGTCTGGGCGGCCATGCAGCTGCTGGCCATGCCGGTCCTGGGCGCGCTCTCGGACCGCTTCGGGCGCAGGCCCGTCGTGCTCTTCTCGACGCTGGGCCTGTCTGTGAGCTTCGCGCTCGTCGCCCTGTCGCGCAGCCTGGCTTGGCTGGTGGCGGCGCGGGTGGTGTCGGGGATCGCGTCGGCGAACATCTCCACCGCGAGCGCCTACATCGCGGATGTCACGCCGCCTGAGGGGCGCGCCAAGGCGTTCGGGCTTCTGTCCGCCGCGTTCGGGCTCGGGTTCATCCTGGGGCCCGTGGTCGGCGGGCTGCTGGGGGATGGGGATCCCAAGCTGCCGTTCTGGGTGGCGGCGGGCCTCGCGCTGCTGAACTTCGCCTACGGGCTCTGGGTGCTGCCGGAGTCTCTGGCGCCCGAGAACCGGCGGCCGTTCACCTTCAAGAGCGCCAACCCGTGGGGTGCCGTGCGCTTTCTCGGCAGCCGGCCGGGGCTGCGCGCGCTGTCGGTGGTGACCTTCCTGGGCGCGGTCGCCAACGTCGTCTGGCCGTCGATGTTCGTGCTGTTCGCGGGCTACCGTTGGCACTGGTCGCCCCGTGACGTCGGCCTGGCGCTGGGCGGCGTGGGCGTGTCGTCGATGGTGGTCGGTGGCGCGCTGGTAGGGCCTGCGGTGCGTGTGCTGGGCGAGCGCTGGGCCATGCGCATCGGCCTGCTGTGCGGGTCGATCGGGTTCGCGGCGATGGCCTACGGGCCGTCGGGGACGTGGTTCTGGATCGCGCTGGTGATCCAGATGCCGGCGGGCTTCACCAACGCCGCCGTCCAGGCGACCCTGAGCCGGACCGTGGCGACCAACGAGCAGGGTGCGCTCCAGGGCGCCACGGGCGCGCTGCGCAGCATGGCCGATCTGATCGCGCCGGGGCTCTTCGCGGCCAGCTTCACCTGGGGCGTGGGGCCGAACGCGCCGTTCTCCATGCCGGGCCTGCCGTTCGCGATCGCGTCGGCGCTGTTGCTGTTGGGCGCGTTGGTGGCACAGGGCGCCCTGTAGGCCAGGCCGTGCTAGTCCGCGCTCACGGAGTCCACGGCATGGAAGTGCGCGACCCGATCCACGGCGCCATCGAGCTCGACGAGTCCGAGTCGCAGCTGATCCACCAGCCCTTCGTCCAGCGCCTGCGCATGCTCAAGCAGGTCGGCTTCAGCTTTCTGGCGTTCCCGGGCGCCACGCACAGCCGCTTCGCCCACGTGCTGGGCGTGATGCAGGTCGCGGGCACCGCGTTCGACCGCGCCTACCGGGACTGGCACTTCGAGGACCCGAACGCGCGCGTCCGGTTCCGCGCGGCCGTGCGGCTTGCGGCGCTCTGCCACGATCTGGGCCACGGGCCGTTCAGCCACTGCACCGAGTTCGCCATGCCCGACGTGTCGGGCCTGGGGATCTCCTGGTACCGGGGCACCCGCAGCGGTCACGCATCGCATGAAGACTTCACGATCGCGATCCTGCAGCACACCAGCTTGGGCCGCGCGATCGACCAGTCGTTCCCGTGCGCCTCGCGCCACGTCGCCGCGCTGATCAGCCATGACGTGCGCGTGGAGGACGACTTCTTCCGCGACGGAGGCCTCGACCATCGGCGCCTTCTCTCGCAGATCATCTCGTCGGAGCTCGACGCCGACCGCCTCGACTACCTGCCGCGCGACGCCTACTACACGGGCGCCCAGTACGGCATGATCGACGTGCGCTGGATCGTCTCGCACCTCACGGCGCACACGGCGCACGGGCAGGTCTGCCTGGCCCTGGACTCGGGCGCGCTCTACGCGTTCGAGCACTTCCTGGTCGCGCGCCACCACATGTTTCTGCAGGTCTACTTCCACCACACGTCGGTGGTGTACGAGGAGATGCTGAAGGCCTACGTGACGCAGTCGGGCGAGTGGTCGATCTCCACCGACCTCGACAAGTACCTGTACCTGGACGACGTCGCGCTGGAGGCCCACATGCGCGCCTCCACCGACCCTTGGGCGCGGCGCATCGTCGAGCGAGCGCCGTACCGGCGCGTCGTGGAGCGGCACGGCACGCTGCCGCAGGTGCGCATCGACACCGAGCGCGCGCTGCTCAAGCGCGAAGGGATCGACTACATCGACAGCGAGTCCACCGGGCGCCTGTCCCGCTACGCCGCCGCGCGCCGCGCGGACGTGGACGGCACGCTCTACGTGAAGATGCGCCTGCCGGGCCAGCCCACCGCCAAGGTCGAGAAGCTCACCGACGCGAGTCAGGTGTTTGAGCGCTACGCCGACGAGCACAGCATCGCCCGCGTCTACGTGGCGCCGGAAGATCGCGCGCGCGCGTTCGAGGTCCTGGCGTCGGTGCTCCCCTGACCGGGGCGCCATCCGCGCGGCGGGTATGGTAGAAGCTCCCAGGTGGACGAGGGAGTCCCGATGCGTGCAGCCCCGATCCTCTGGCCGTTGACCCTGGCGCTCGTGGCGTGCGGGTCTCCGCTCGAAGACGACGCCGATGGCGACGGCGTGTCCGCTGTGCAGGGAGACTGCGACGACGCCAAGGCCAGCGTCTACCCGGGCGCGCCCGATCCGTTCGGCGACGGGATCGACACGTCCTGCGACGGTGTGGACGGCGTCGACGACGACGGGGATCAGGTCGCCAACGTCGAGAGCGGCGGCGGCGACTGCGACGACGACGACCCGACGATCCGCGGCCCCGGCACGCCCGACAACGCCGGCGACGCGATCGACCAGAACTGCGACGGCGTCGATGGCACGGACGCGGACGGCGACGGCCTCCCGAGCGTGCCGACCGGCGGCACGGACTGTGATGACCGCAACCCCAACGTGAAGCCCGGCGCGCCCGAGAAGTGCAACGGGTTCAACGACGACTGCGACGCCATCACGACCGAGGTGGGCTTGGTCGCAGTGCTCGGCGGCGGCGACTACGCGACCGTCGGAGAGGCGGCGGCCGCGTCCGCCTCTGGCGACACGATCTACGTGTGCGCGGGCGCTGCCCCGGGCGTCATCCAGATCGATCACGACCTCACGATCCACGGGCAGGGTGGTCCGAGCGAGGTCAGCCTTGGCGTGGCCGACGGCAGCCTGATCACGGTGACGTCCGGCGCGGTGTCGATCGACGGCATCACGCTCCAAGGCGGGACCGGCACGGCGGTGGGCCCGACACGACGCGGCGGCGTGGCCCTGGTCCAGGGCGGGACGCTCACGTTGGACACGACGCCGATCGAGGGAGGCACTGCCGACGAAGGCGGCGCGCTCTGGGCGGGTCCTGGTGCGTCGCTCGTGCTGCGCGACCTGACCATCAAGGGCCCACGCGCGCAGCGAGGTGCCGCGATCCTGCTGCACGGCGCCTCGCTCGACGCGATCGCGGTGACGGTCGACGACGCGGTGGCCGAGGAGAGCGGCTCGGCGATCTACGCAGACGCGGCCGACGGCGCGCCCTCCACGGTGTGGGTGCACCCGATCGTGATGCGGAACCTGGTCAGCGACAGCCCGTCGGACGGCGCGCTGGTCGACGTGCACGACAGTGAGCTGCACTGGACGGGCGGGGGCGTGGCGCGCGCGCACACCGTGGGCGCGCCGGTGCGGGTGATCGACTCCGACCCGACGCCGGCGATCGACGCGCTCATCACCGCCGCCACCTTCGACGTGAACACGGCGGACGTGGGCGCGTCGGCGTTGTTGGCGGTCGGCGTCGACCTGACCTTGGATGACGTGACCTTCGCGGAGAATACGGGCGGACGGGCGGCGCTGCTCATGCCCGACAACCGCGGCTCGCTGACGATGACGTCGAGTACCTTCCGCTCCAACCAGGCGGACGCGGGCGCGGGCGGCGTGGATGCGGCGGCGGACAGCGTGAGCGTGTCGACCAGCACGTTCATCGGGAACGGCTCGTTCGACGGCGTCGGCGCGCTCTGGCTGACGGGTGAGTCCCCAGTGCTCGCGGATCTGACGGTGGGCAACAACCGCGGGACGGTCACCGGCGGCATCCGCCTGGAGGACTTCATCACGACGTCGCTGACGCGCGTGCGGCTGACGGCCAACTTCTCGGCGGGGGTAGCCGGTGTCTCGGCCGACAGCGCGAACGGTGTGCTCACGTTCGACGACGTGGACGCCACGGACAACTCGGGCGGGGACGTGGGCGGCGCCGACGTGCGCGTGCGGACGTTCGACGTGATCGGCGGCACGTTTGACGGCAACGAGGCATCGGACGGCGTGGCGGGGATCGCGGCGCACGGCGGGCAGGTGAGCCTGGACGGCACCGAGCTGCTCCGGCACATCGGCGTGATCGCGGGCGGCCTCTGGCTCGACCACTGCGCGACCACCGTGGACAACGCGCACATCACGTCCAACCGCGCGGACGTGGGCGCGGCGATCCGTCAGCTCGGCGGGTCCGTCACGCTGAGCGGGTGCGTGATCAGCTCGAACGAGGCGAGCGTGCAGGGCGTGGTGGCGGTGGAGCCGGACGCCGCCACGTCGCTCGTCGTGAACACGGGCGCGTTCCACCTCAACCTGGCGCCGGTGGGCGGGGGGATCTGGTACGGGCTCGACGTCAGCTCGCCGGGCGTCGACACGCTGACCCTGACCGACGTGGACATGGGCGTGGATGCGCTGGACAACGAGTCGGACGACGTGGCGGTGGGCGACCCGGCCACGGTCCGCTGGGACCTGGGCGAGCACACCAACCTGATGTGCCGACCGAGCCAGGGCACCTGCGTGCCCTGAGGGCCGCTACGGCGCGAAGTGCAGGTCGTCGAAGCCGATCTGGCCCGTGGGCGAGCCGACCGACTCGCCGAACTTCAGGCGCACGGCGACGATCCGCGTCATGTCGAGGCCCTGACCTTCGCCGCGGAAGTCGCGCAGCGGGATCCGCACCGAGTTCCACTCGTTCGCCCAGCCCTGGCCCGCGCCGAGGCCGTCACGCGGGTACGGGTCGGTCACCCCGCCGTACTCGGAGGTGTTGCGGCTGACGGTGTGGCCGTCGGCGTCCTCCATCTCGACCACGAAGCTCAGCTGACCCGACAGCGCGACGGTGCCCGGGCTGCGGGTCATCTGCGACACGCGCATGGCGACCTCGCGGAAGCCGGTCACGTCGAGCGGAGCGGTGAGGCGCTCGGTGTAGTTGGCGTCGGTCGTCCAGCGCATCACGATGCCACGCTCCCAACCATCGCCCGACACCAGCGTCATGCCGTTCATCAGGTCGTTGCCGTTCCAGCCGAACTGCATGTCGCGGTCGTCGAACATGCCCTCCAGCAGGTCGAGGCCTGCGGCCTCCACCGTGCCGCCCGAGGTGCTGACCTCGTTGCCGTCGTCGTTCTGGTAGTCGTCGACCCACCACGAGCCGGCGTCGGGCGCGTCGCGCAGGCTGACGGCCACGGTGTTGTCGACCGGAATGCCGACCGGGCGCCAGCCGTTGGGGTTGCGCGAGAAGACCTCGCGGTAGGCCTCGTTGCCCTTCACCTCCCAGGAGAAGAACGAGAGCAGATAGGTGAGCTCCGACGGGTGGAGCTGGTCGCGCGACAGCCGGTTGGGCCCGATGCCCTCGTCGAACGAGTTCACGCCGTCGTGGAAGACGTTGTGCGACGCGCCGTGGAAGGTGGCCATCACCACGTCGTCTAAGCCCACGCTGGCGATGCGGAAGGACTGGCAGAGCGGGCAGTCTGCGCCGCCCGTGACGTCGCCGTCGGCGCCGCCGTTCATCAGCATGTAGGGGCGGTCGCCGGGGCTCGCCTTCTTGATGCCGTCGAACACGGTGGGTGCGATCGAGGTGATCGCCTTGATGTCATCCAACGTGTAGTTCGTGACCGTGAACGGCTCGGCCCCGCCCGCTAGGCGCTGGAACGCGCGGACGACGCCCTCGCCGCCGCGGCTGTGGCCGATCCAGCCGATCCGGTGCGGGTCGATCAGGCCCATGAGCGCGCCGTCGAGCGCGGTGTCACGGTGCCCGAGCAGCCAGTCGGTGTTCGCGAGCGTGGTGCGGCTGGCGGTGAGGATGCCGGGGCCGGTGTTGTTGGTGTGCGACATCACGACGAAGCCGTACGAAGCCAGGTGCGCGCCGATGAAGCCGTACCAGCGGAAGTCGTGGCCGTTGCCGTGGCTGATGACGATCAGCGGCGCGGGCTTGAGCGCCTCAGGCAGATCGGTGGGCCACCAGATCTCCTCGTCCAGCCAGTTGCCGCCAGAGGTGCGCGCCATCTGCGGCGTGTACGGGCCGGGCGCGGACAGGTCCTTCGCCACCCAGAACCCGGCCTGCGCGCCGAACCCGTCGATCAGATCGCCTGGGTCCAGATGCCCGTCCTTGCCCCAGTCGACGACCACGTCGTAGGCCACTGGGTCGCTGTTGCCGCCGTCCGTGGGCGGCGCCCAGCCGATCACGCGCGCGTTCGCGGGGTTGGCCACGTCGACGGTGAGCGGCTCGGTGCCGCCGGACACGTCCACCAGCGTGTTGTCCAGCGCCCACTCGTCGGGCGTGCGGTGCGCGACGATGGCGACGTCGGCGCCCAGGCCCACGCGGTCTAGGTGCAGGGTCGGGTCGACGAGCACGCCCACGCGCTCATCTTCGCGGAACAGGTCCACCGTCCGCAGGTGGGGCAGGTCGGCGCTTGGCTCGCCGGCCAGGTCGGGCGCGTCGAGCGTCGCGAGCGGCTGGCTGGCGGGGGCGCACGCGCCGCCCTCGGCGACGCCCAGCGGGGTCGCGTCGACCTGACCGACGCCGCCGCGCGGGGCCGTCACCAGGACGGTGAGCGGCAGGTCGGCCTCAGTGACGTCGAACGGGGTCTTGAGCGGGTTGCCGTCCACGTCCGCGAGCAGGAAGCGGCCGGTCACGTCCACGCGGACGGAGCCTTCCCCGACGCCGTCGAGCACGATCGGTCGCATCTCAAAGCGCACGGCGGTCCCCGCGTCCTTGGTGCGGCGCAGCGGGATGAGCGGCGTGACGCCGGGCGTGGTGTAGGGCGCGGACCAAGTGGGCGCGAGGCAGGCGGGGACCGGGTCACCGCCGCTCCCGTCGGTGTCGAACTTGTCCTTTCCACGGCCCGCTCCACCTGAGGTGCAGGCGAGCACGAACAGCAAGGGCGTCACGCGGCCAATCGACATCGTCTCTCCGGGCCCACAGAGACTACCGCACCTGGGGACGACCTGCTGTCCGACGTATGTAGGCTGGGGGTGTTAGTCGGTGCCCCCGGCCGGGAGGGCCTTTGTCCAGCGTCGTCGATCTGCTGACTGAACTCGTCCGTGAAGCCTCGGTGGCCGCTGGCTACGGCGACGTGGAGCTGGCCCAGGAGCCGCCCGTCCCCACCGCGGACCCGCGTCACGGCGACTACCAGAGCAACCACGCGTTCCGGCTGGCCAAGCACCTGCGCCAGAACCCGCGGGCGGTGGCGTCGGCCATCCTCGAGAAGCTGCCGCCGCACCCGGCGGTGGGGGGGGCTGAGGTCGCGGGGCCGGGCTTCCTGAACTTCCGCCTGACGGACGCCTGGCTCGGCCAGGAGATCGCGCAGCGCGCCGCCGACGCGCGCTTCGGCGTGCCGACGCCGGGCGACGGCCGCACGCTGGTCATCGACTACAGCTCGCCGAACATCGCCAAGCGTATGCACGTCGGGCACCTGCGCTCGACCATCATCGGCAACGCGCTCGACCGCCTGCACCGGTTCCTGGGCTGGAACGTCATCAGCGACAACCACGTCGGCGACTGGGGCACCCAGTTCGGCAAGCTGATCGTGGCGTGGCGCCTGTGGCGTGACGAGTCGGCCTACGCCGAGGATCCGATCGCTGAGCTTCAGCGCATCTACCAGAAGTTCGGGGCCGAGGTGGAGGCCCACCCCACGCTCGCCGACGACGCGCGCGCCGAGACGGTGAAGCTCCAGGCGGGCGACGAGGCGAACCGCGTCCTGTGGGCCGAGTTCTGCGCGGCCTCCATGCGCGAGTTCCAGACCGTCTACGATCGGCTGGGCGTGCACTTTGACGTGGTCTTGGGCGAGAGCGCCTACCGCGACGAGCTCGACGCGTTGGTCGATGGCCTGATCGAGCGGGGCATCGCGAACGAGTCGCAGGGCGCGATCATCGTGGCCTTCCCGGACGACGAGCAGCTCAAGGACAAGCCGCTGCTGATCCGCAAGCGGGACGGCGCGTCGCTCTACGGCACCACGGACCTGGCCACCGTGCAGCACCGCATCGCCACGTGGAACCCCGAGCGCGTGGTCTACGTCACCGACGTCCGCCAGCAGCAGCACTTCCAACAGGTGTTCGCCGCCGCCAGAAAGATGGGCGTCGACCTGGACTTCCGTCACGTCTGGTTCGGCATGCTGAAGTTCGCGGACGGCGCCGTCGCGTCGACGCGCAGCGGTCAGACCGTGAACCTGGTCGATGTGCTCGACGAGGCGGCGCGGCGCGCGCGGGTTGTGGTCGACCAACGCTCCGACAAGATCCCCGAGTCCGAGCGCGTGCTGATCGCGGAGGCGGTCGGTGTCGGCGCCGTGAAGTACGCCGACCTGTCCCAGAACCCGCAGTCCGATGTGGTGTTCGAGTGGGACAAGATGCTGGCGTTCCAGGGCAACACCGCGCCGTACTTGATGTACGCGCACGCGCGCTGTCACAGCATCCTGCGCAAGGGTGGGGTGGAGGGCTACGAGCCCGTCCCCGTCGAGATCACGCACCCCACCGAGCGCGAGCTGATCCTGGCGCTGTTGGGCTTGCCCGAGGTGATCGTCGCGGCCGCGTCCACCGCGCGCCCCAACCTCCTCGCGGACCACGTGTTCGGGACAGCGCAGCTCTTCGCCAAGTTCTACCTGGACTGTCCCGTCCTTCGTGACGACGTCGAACCCGCCGTCCGGGCTTCCAGACTCACGCTCGTCGTCGCGACCGCGCGCGCGATGGAGCTGGGCCTCGATCTACTTGGGATCAAGCCTTTGAAGCGCATGTAGGATCGGCGTGCGTGCGACGGGCTACCACCCGCGGATCGGCGTGATACGGTCGCGCGATCCCAACGGCGCTTCATGACTGAGACCGCAACAGGCACTGCCGGAATCCCCGATACGATCGGGCGGTACCGTATTGTCCGCCCGCTCTCAAAGGGTGGGATGGCGCTGGTCTTTGAGGCGCGCCGCGACGTCTTTGGCGGCGTGAGCCCGCGCTTCGCGCTCAAGGTGATCCTGCCGGACTTCGCGAACTCGAACACGTTCCGCGAGCTGTTCATCAATGAGGCCCGGCTGGGCGCCCAGATGCGGCACCAGAACCTCGTGCAGATCGTGGACTTCGCCGAGGACAAGGACCGCTGGTTCATCGTGATGGAGTACGTCGAGGGCCTCACGCTCTCGAAGATCATCTCCACCGCCGCGCGCCATGATCTGGTCATCCCGCTTCACGTGCTCTGCGAAATCGGAAGACAAGCCTGTGAGGGGCTCCACTTTGCCCATCAGGCGTCGGATGGCGGCGGACAGCCGCTGGGCCTGATCCACCGCGACATCAAGCCGTCCAACGTGATGGTGACGGCCGAAGGCGGCGTGAAGATCCTCGACTTCGGGATCAGCAAGGGCCGGCTGCGCAACGAGCGCTCCGGCACCGTGAAGGGCACCTGGGGTTACATGGCCCCCGAGCAGGCGGTCGGCGAACGCATCGGCCCGAACGCGGACATCTTCGCGCTGGGAATTGTGCTGTGGGAGATGGCCGCTCGCCGCTCCATGTTCAAGGGCTACGCCGAAGAGGACATCCGGCGGCTGCTCTCCGAGGACCACGCGTCGCGAGTGGTCCCGACGTTGGACGCCCAGTATTCGCCGCTGATCAAGGTGCTCCAGCGCGCGCTCGCCCGTCACCCGCGCGAGCGCTTCGCGACCGCCGCCGACTTTGGTCGGGCGCTCTCGGACCTGCTGCCGGACCCGGTCACCGTGCGCGACGAGATGTCGGGCTTCTTCGCCGAGGTCGACGCCATCCAGCGGCGCGAGCAGCCAAAGCGGCTCGCCGTGCAGCCCGATCAAGCGGCCAATTCTGAGAGCCGCCCGAGCCCCAGCGGCTTCTCGCTCGACGGCACCCGCGAGCATCGCGACACCATGCTGTTGTCGGGCCTCGCGGGAATGACCGTCGTGGTGATCGCGTTCGTCGTCGGGTTTGGCCTGTACCGCGTGCTCGCCTCGCACCCGGACCCCACGCCGCCGCCGGACCGTCCGGTCCCCGCCGAGCCGGCCGCCGTCGCGCCCGCCACGCCGCCTCCCGCCGTGGAGACCACGCCGGCCGCCGACGCGCCCGTGGCGAACGCGCCGAGCGGCATGCTGACCCTGGGCGCCGTGCAGAAGGCCGACGTGTACGTGAACGGCGCGCTGCTGCTGCCGCCCTACGGCGAGCCTCGCAGCTTCCCGGCGGGGCACTACATCATCAGCGTCGTGTCTCCCGACGGCCGTCGTGTGACGGTCGCGCTCGATCTGGCCGCGGGCAAGGAGATCAAGCGCATCTGGGACTTCGAGCACTGGAAGTGGAAGTAGGCGCTCGGTCAGCCCGCGCGCTTGAGGAACTCCTCCAAGCCCCGCTGGATCTGCTCGCGGCAGCGACGGAATTGAAACGTCCAGCCGCCGATGGGGTCGGGGATCTCCGCGAGGCCCGCGAACGGGCCCAGCTGCAGCACCTTGTCGGCGCCGTCAGGGAAGAACTCGCGCACGTGACCCGCGTGGTTGAGCTCCATCACCAGGATGCGGTCCGCCCAGGCGACCAGCTCCTCGGTGATCGGCTGGGACCGATGCCCGCGCAAGTCCAGGCCGATCTCGCGGCAGACCGCGACGGACTTGGCGTCGGCGGGCCGGTCGACCAACCCGAGCGTTCCGGCAGACTTGGCGCGTACATCCAGCCCCATGCGATCCCCGAGCATCGGGGCGATCGCCTCGGCTATCGGGGAGCGGCAGATGTTGCCGCTGCACACCATCAACAACTTCAAGGCGATCTCCCTTCCAGGTCTTCACGGATGGCGAGGAAGTGCAGGCGGCGTGCCGCGACCAGGTCCCACCAGACCACGTCGCCCTCGATGGTCAGGCCGAGCAGGTGAGCGCCGCCCAGGTCGAACGTGGCGGAGCGGAGCGGGGTGAGCCCGAGGCGAACCTCTGGGCGGTTCTGCAGGTCGTCCCACACGGTGACCCCGACGCCGTCAGGCCCGGGCACCGCGTAGTGGTTGCCGTCGCCGGTCCAGGCGGTGCCGCCGCCGCCCGCCCCGGCGCTCCCCCAGCCGTACACGTCGCCGCGGAACCACGGCACCAGCTCGTGCGTGCGGAGGGCTCCCGACGCGCAGCTCACCAGCCAGCTCCCGTCGCGCTCGCGGAAGGCCGCGTCGGTGGCGCTGCCTCCGCATGCGGTCCACCGTCGGTCGCTCTGGCCCGTCTTGCGATCGACCTGCCAGACCTCGCCGTGCCCGGTGACCACAGACAGCGCGCGTCGGTCGGCGTGGATCGCCAAGACCGGGCCACCGTCGCCGAAGGCCCAGGTGTCCGCGCCCCACACGAGCCGGCTGTCGGACAGACCCTCGACGAGCGTGCCGTCGGGCGCGAAGGCGAGCGCGGTGACCCTGCTGGGATGCTTGGCGAGTCGGCTGGTCGTTCCGGCCGCCAGATCGGCGATGAGCACGCCGTCTGGCGTGACGACGGCCGCGCGCTGCCCGTCCGGCGCGAGCGCGAACTGCCAGCGCCGGTACCAGGAGCCCGCGGGGTAGGCGGCGTCCGCGTCGAACAGCGGCAGCGCCGTGCGGCCGACCACGTCCCCGGAGGAGGGGTCCACCCGAAAGATTGCGGACGCGGCGCGGTCCGCGCTCATCACCGCCAACACGACCGTGCCGGTCCAGGGGTCGTAGGCGGCGCCCACCGCGCCCTGGCCGACCACGCGTCCCGCCCCGTCGGCGAGGGTGCGCGAGGACGAGCGCCAGGTGCGCAGCGTCACGTCCGAGGCGGTCTCAGGCTTGCGCCACGCGAGCGCCTCGTCGTCGGAGAAGCGAACCGCGGACGACTCGGCGAGCGTGGCGTAGTCGATGCGCCAGCCGCTCGAGCCGTGCCAGGTGACGCGCCAGGTGTCCTCGGCGCCGTCGGCGTAGCGCAGCCGGACCAGATCGCCCTCGCGGTCGATCACGGTGGCCTCGGCCAGCTTCTCGGCCACGTCGGCGTCGGTCCGGATCCACTGGTCCAGCCACTCGGCCCAGTGCCGGTCGTCCAGCTCGTGGTGGGCCTCCATCCAGGCGCCCACGTCCAGCTCGACGCCCACGCGGAGGCGCTGGCCAATCGCCCCGCGTCGGCGAATGTCCGCCAGCAGATCGCGGACGAAGCGCGTGCGCTCATCACACGACGAGCATGTGGTGGGCTCGACGCCCACGATCAAGGGCTCTGCGGCGGTGTCCACCAGGAACGAGAGCAGGGGCGAGCCGTCGACCACGACACGCGCCGGGCCCTCCTCGCGGGACACGTGCACGATCCCGCCCGCGCGCTGCAGCGCGAGCGTGAGCGGGCCCTCAGGCGCGAGCGCGTGCATCCACGCCGTGCGCGCGGTGTTCGACCAGCCGATCGGCCGAGGCCGGATGTGCGCTTCGATCCAGGCGGTGTCGAGTGACCCGTCGTGGGCGTGCTGGAGCAGGTCGGCGACCACGTCCGCGGCGGGGTCGCGGCCCACGTCGTCTTCCCCGGCGTGCGCCACAACACCCCACAGCGCCGTCGCGAGGATCGCGAGGCGGGGGAGTGTGCGGGCGTGGGACGGGGCGGACACGTGCGATCAGCCTCGGTTGGGAGGGGTGAGGGCGCCGCCGACGATCGCGTCAACCACCGACGGGTCGGCGAGCGTGGACAGGTCGCCAAGGTTGGACGGGTCGCCCTCAGCCACCTTACGCAGGATGCGGCGCATCACCTTGCCCGAGCGGGTCTTGGGCAGGCCGGGCACGCGCTGGAAGCAGTCGATCCGCGCGTGCGCGCCGATCGCGGTGCGGACGGCGTCGTGGGCGGCGCGCTCCACCTCGTCGCTCCACTCGATGTCGGCCTGAAGCACGAGGTAGGCGTACACGCCCTGACCCTTCATGGTGTGCGGGTAGCCGACCACCGCGGACTCGGCGATCGCGTCGACGCTGACCAGCGCCGACTCGAACTCGGCCGTGCCCATCCGGTGGCCGCTGACGTTGATCACGTCGTCCACGCGGCCGGTGATCCAAAAGTAGCCGTCCTCGTCCCGGCGGCAGCCGTCGCCCGTGAAGTAGTATGGCGGGACCTGGCCAAAGTAGGTCGACACGTACCGCTCGTGGTCGCCCCACACGGTGCGCGCGATGCCGGGCCACGGCCACTCCAGGCAGAGCAGGCCGCTGCCGGGGCCGCGCACGCGATCTCCGCGCGCGTCCACCAGGAACGGCTCGATCGACGGCATGGGAAGCGTCGCTGAGCCTGGCTTCTGCGGGGTCACCGCGGCGAGCGGCGCGATGCAGATGCCGCCCGTCTCCGTCTGCCACCAGGTGTCCACGATCGAGCAACGGCCTTCGCCCACCACCCCGTGGTACCAGATCCAGGCGCTCGGGTTGATGGGCTCACCGACGGTGCCCAGCACGCGCAGCGACGACCGATTGGAGCGCTCGACGAACGCGTCGCCGGCCGCGGCCAGCGTGCGCAGCGCGGTGGGCGCCGTGTAGAAGATGGTGAGCTTGTGCCGCTCGACCATGTCCCAGTAGCGACCCGCGTCCGGGTAGAGCGGCGTGGACTCGAACACGAGCGTGGTCGCCCCGTTCGCGAGCGGCCCGTACACGATGTAGCTGTGGCCGGTGATCCAGCCGATGTCGGCGACGCAGGCGTAGACGTCGTCCTCACGCAGGTCGAACACGTGCTGGTGGGTGAAGCTGGCCCAGGTCAGGTACCCCCCGCAGGTGTGGACCAGGCCCTTGGGCTTGCCCGTGGAGCCGGACGTGTAGAGGATGAACAGCGGGTCTTCCGCGGCGCATTCGACGGCGCGATGCTCCGCGGAGGCGGGCTGCACGATCTGGTGCCAGTCCACGTCGCGGCCCTCGACCCAGCCGATCGGCGCGCGCGTGTGACGCAGGACGACGACGTGCTGGACGTCCAGACCCAGGCAGGCGTGGTCGACCGTGGCCTTGAGCGGGATCTTGCGACCGCCGCGCAGGCCCTCGTCCATGGTGATCACCACGCGCGCGCCGCAGTCGATGACGCGGTCCCGAAGGGAGTCCGACGAGAATCCGCCGAACACCACGCTGTGCACGGCGCCCAGGCGAGCAGTCGCCAGCATGGCGACCACGGCCTCAGGCACCATGCCCATGTAGATGATGACCCGGTGGCCCTTGCGGACGCCCAGGTCGGACAGGGCGTTCGCCGCCTTGCAGACCATCGCGTGCAGCTCGGCGTACGTGATGCGGCGCACCTGGTCGGGCTCGTCGCCCTCCCACAGGATGGCGACCTTGTCGCCGCGGGTGGCCAGGTGACGGTCCAGGCAGGACTCGGTCACGTTGAGCGTGCCGTCCGCGAACCACGCCACCGGCTGCTCGCCGATGTCGCGGAAGCTCCCCTCCAAGCCGACCGTAGGCGGCGTGCGCCACGCGATCCGACGGCGAGTCTCGGCCACCCAGAATGCGTCCGGGTCGTTCTGCGCGTCGGCGCGCATGGCACGCCAACCGTCCAGCGTGGTCAGCGGGTTGGGCGAGCGCTGCCTTGTGCCTTCAGGCACCGGGAAGATGTCGTCGTGCATGGGGACCCCACCGTCGGAATCTACCGCGTCCGGCGCCGCCGCGCGTGATGCCAGAGCAGTCGCAGGTAGTCGACCATCACATCGAGCCCCAGCTTGCTGTGTCCCGCGACCCGCGGCCGGAACGGCGTGGGTACTTCTCGCAGGCGAACGTGCCGATCCACCGACATCAGCAGGTCGAGCAGGATCTTGAAGCCCAGGCCGGAGACGCGGTCGCCCGCCTCGGCGAACAGCTCGCGAGGCGCCAGAAAGTAGCCGGAGAGAGGGTCGCCGAGGTGGATCCCGGACGCGCGCTGCGCGAGTCGAATGCCCAGGTTTGTCACCCAGCGGCGGTAACCCTTGAGCCCGGCCAGGGTGGCACCGTCCTCGAAGCGGCTGGCGACCACCACCTCGGCCACGCCGTTCGCGTGCAGCTCCAGCATCAGCCGGAGCGTGCTGGGGTCGTGCTGGAGGTCGGCGTCCATCACCGCCACCCGCGGCGCGCGCGCCATCGCGGCGCCCTCCAGCACGGCGGACGAAAGCCCTCGTCGGCCGACGCGGTGCAGCAGGCGCACCCGAGGGTCCTGCGCCTCGATCTCCCGAATGGCGTCCGACGTGCCGTCGGGGGAGTCGTCGTCGACGAACACCAGCTCCCAGTCGAGCCCGGCGAGCGCGGCGTCGATCAGATCCACCAGGGGGCGCACGTTCTCCCGCTCGTCGAACGTGGGGATCACGAGGGTCACGCCGGGGGCGGGGCGGAGCGCCACGGGTCCGGGCCCGTTCACGTCCGCCGCTCGCGCGGTTGTCGGGACAACGAGCCGGTCACGCGTGCGCCTTGTCCTTGGTCTTGTCGGCCAAGCCGCGGGCGCCGAGCAGGTACTTCAGCGAACCGAACGCCAGCTCCCACTCGCCCAGGTCGGTCGCCCGGTAGAGCAGCCGGTTCTTCAGGTACCGGGTGAAGATGCGCGGGGAGAAGTAGTACTTCAGGTAGAACTCGCGCTGCAGGCGCTCCAGCTCCTCGCTGCTCACCTCGGACGCGTTGAGGTGCTGCGTCTCGTAGTGGTTCAGCTCGTTGAGGTCGGTGATGCGCTCGCGGTACGTGTCCCAGGTCTTGCTGCCCGGGTACGGCGTGTGGAACGCCACCTGGATCATGTCCGCGTCGATGTCGCGCGCGTAGCGCATGGTCTCGGCGATGTCGTCCAGGGTCTCGGTCGGGTGGCCGAGCATGTAGTAGGCGGTGAGCTGCAGGCCGCTCTTGCGGATCATGCGGGCGGCGTCGAGCATCTCGGGCGCCGTCTCGTTCTTGCGGATCTGCTTGAGGATGCGGGGCACGCCGGACTCGATGCCCATCTTCACCGCGGTGCAGCCGCCGCGGACCAGGGCGTCACAGACGTCCTTGTCGAGCAGGTCAGCGCGGGTCTGGATGGTCCAGTGCATCGGCAGCTTCTTCTTGGCCAGGCCGTCGCAGATGTCGATGACGCGCTGCTTGTTGAGGCTAAACACGTCGTCGATCATGTACCAGGCGGTGATGCCGTGGTCGGTGTGCAGGCGGGCCATGTCGTCCACGACGCGCTCGGCGCTGTGGGCGCGGTAGCCGCGGCCATAGGACTGGCGCAGCGTCGGGGAGCAGAACGTGCAGGGGTAGGGGCAGCCGCGGCTGGTGAGCAGGTTGCCCCAGCGTACGCGGCCCATCTGCGGGACCGACACGCTGCGCATGCGGTAGCGGTCGGTGGGGATGCCGCGCGGGTCGAGCGGCGGGAGGCCGTCCACGTCGGAGATCTCGCGGCGGTTGCCGTGGGTGATCAGGCCGTCCGGGCCCCGCACGACGCTGCCGTCGATCGAGGCCAGGCTGGCGCCGTCGAGCAGCTCGCCGAAAGCCTCCTCGTACTCGCCGCGCAGCACGCCCGTGTAGGCGGTTCCGTCACGGAGCAGGTGGTCGGTCGCCTCGCTCGCGTGCTGACCCACGCCCACGATCTGCAGGTTGGGGCGGCGCTCAGCGACCAGCGCCGCGACCTCCCAGGCCAGGCCGGCGGTGGGGGTCATGGTGTCGAGCAGCACCAGATCCGGGTTGGTGCTGGTGATGCGGTCGACGATCTCGTCGCGCTTGAGCGGCTCGACGTGCAGGTCGCAGACGTCGACGTTCCAGCCCTTGTTGCGCGCGATGCCCGCCGCGTAGAGCACGGCGCACGGCCACATGAGGTCATGCGGGTGAGAGTTTTGGAAGGTCATCCAGGGTGCGAACCGGACGATCGTGACCTTGGGCGCGGTGCGGACGTTCATCGGGTCCCTCAGGGTGGCCTTGGCGCCATTCCGTGCGCGCAAGCCGAGAGGATACCGAGTTCGGGTGCCTTCCGTCCAGGCGTCGTGTCAAAGGAGGTCGCCGGACGCGAGGTTTGCGCGAGGAACGCGCTGGTTGCGGCCCTGCGGTCGGCGGGGCGCAGCGGGGTGCCACGCGCGGCGCGGCGCGTAGGCGGGCCCCGGCCGCTACTCGGGCTTCTGCTGCTGGGTGATCATGCTGAACTCGCCGTGCGAGGTCGCGGGCAGGTTGGGCACTAGGCCCGTCACGCCAGCGTAGGGCACGTCGATGGTGACGGTCAGCATCATCCACTTGCGGTTCACCCGGTGCCAGTCGGCGCCGATCACGCAGCCGATGCCGCATGGGAGCCCCGCGGCGCCCAGCGCAAAGCGCGCCTCGGAGATGGCCGCCGCCTCGATCTGATCGCCCGTTGGGTTGATGCCCTCCAGCACGCTCGCCCCGGTGCGGCAGGCGTCCAGTGACGCGCGCTGCATCACGTGCGCGCGATGCATGAGCAGGCTGAACTCCACCACGCCCAGCACGACCGCCAGCAGGAACGGGACGGTGAGCGCGAATTCGATCGCCGCGACGCCGCGACGTCGCGCGCTGTGGGGTCCGCGGGTCATGGGGCCTCCCTCTGCCATTCAAGTCGGGCGACCTGCACCGTCGTGAGCGTCCGGTCCCCCACGAAGATGCCGAGCATGGGTTCAAAGTCGCGGGTCACGACACAGACCAAGCTGCGCTGTGGCGGCGTGCCCAGGGTGTAGGCCTGGAACACGCAGGTCACGCAGTCTGGGTCGCCGAGCGCGGTGAGCATTTCGCGCATACGATCCGAAGCGCGCGCGGTCACCAGGGCGATGTGCTGGTCGGTGTCGCCGGGGTCGACGATCGCGCCGTCCCGGCAGCCGATGTTCGCGGCGTTGTCCAGCGCCGAGTAGCGGTAGAACAAGTAGCCGAAGTCGATGAGCGCGAAGATGATGCCCAGCCAGATCGGCAAGGTGAGCGCGAATTCGATCGCGGCGGAGCCACGGCGTGGCGTGAAGGGTCGCATGGTGCGTCCTACTGCACGATCGCGAGCGGGATCTCGCTCACGATCTGCGCGAAGATGCGGGCCAGCTCGGTCGAGCTATTCGTCCGCACGTAGTAGCCGTCTCCGTGGGCCATCTGGGGCATCATCGGGTCGTCCTCGATGAGCGACACGACCCAGGTGTTGACCTTGTAGTCGTTCCAAAGACTGTTGGAGGCCGCCACGCTGGCGGTGCGGACCTCGGGGATGGAGCGGGGAACAGGGCCGAGGTACTCGGGCCAGCGCGCCTCCACGTAGCCCTGGCTCCGCCGGATGGTGCCGGACGTCGCGCCGAGGGTGTTCGGTCGGCCGTCCGTCAGCACGATCATCGCGCGGTAGTTGGCGCCGCCCGATGCGTTCTCGAACATGCGCTTGGCGAGCAGCATGCCCGTGGAGTGGTCGGTGCCGGACTCGTCCGTGTACTCGCGCGGCATCGCCGGGTAGCAACCGCCGACTGGGTTGTTGAAGTTGTTCGCGTTCGCGGCGTTGTTCAGGACGCAGTCATTGCCGTCGGTGTGGTTGGTGTCCCGACCCGCCTTGCTCGCGAGGTTGAGCAGCGACCAGTTGGCGCGCACCGCGGCCGCGTTTGCCGGGACCGCGACGTTCGTGAACGACGTGTACTCCCACGCGTAGCGGTTGGTGAAGATGCTCATCCCCACCTCGTCGACGTCGCTGGCGCTCTGTGCGATCATGTCGAACGCGGTCAGAACCGCGGTGCGGGCGTTCCTGAAGTCACGCTCGCCCCAGCTGCCGGTCACGTCGAGCACGATGGCGAACTGAAGGCTGCGGGTCGCGGACGTCGCGGTCCGCTGGACGCCGAAGGTGGTGTAGCCGAACAGCTTGGCGAACAGGTAGCCGATGGCGTTGCCGCCCTGTCGTGACACGGTGACCCGCACCGCGTTGGGCCTGGCCGCACCAAGCTGGAACTGCGGGTTGGCGAGCGAGTCGTCCCACGCGCCGAACTGGACGCTGTCGAGCGTGGGGCTGTGCCCCGCGACCCCGTTGACGCTCACGATCTCGGCGGCGGCGTTGCGCGCCTCGTTCTGATCGCCGGTCTGGCGGAGCATGATCAGCGCCGCCTGCGACGCCGCGTCGGCGACGCCCTGGGCCTGGGCTTGCGCCAAGAGCACGTACCCGATGTCGATCGTCAGCGCGGCGAACCCAAGCACGGCGACCAGCGCGACGGCGAGCAGCAGCGAGTAGTTCCCGCGACGTGAGAGGACGAGGCGTCGATCAGCTCGCGAAGGTCGGCCCTCCGCTGGGCGGGCGGGTGTCATCACATACCTCCAGCCGCGTGGGGGAAGAACATGTGGCTGAGCTGGACCGCGGCCGGCCCGAGCAGCACCACGAACAGCGCAGGGAGGATGAAGATGACCATCACGACGGTCAGCGCGGGCGACGCGCGGGCCGCCTTGGTCTCGGCGTTCAGCGCGCGACGACGGCGGGTGAGCTGGGCGTGCGCGCGCAGAGATTGGGCGATGCCCGAGCCGAAGCGCTCGACGACGCCGAGCACGTTCACCAGCGCCGACAGCTCTGCGACGCCGGTGCGACGCTCAAGCGTACGCAGCGAGTCCAGGCGAGACACACCCGACGCGAGCTGCACGTTGAGCACATGGATCTCGTCGGCCAGCTCGACGGACGCGACGCCGATCTCCTGGGCGACGTGGCGCAGCGCGACGTCGATGCCGAGGCCCGCGTCGACGCAGGTGACCAGCATGTCGATCATGTTCGGCACGGCGGCCCGGATGCGCTCCTGCCGCGCGTGACGTCGTGACGCCACGATCCAGGCCGGCGCGTAGTACCCGACGCCCGCCGCCAGAACGACGACCATCAGGCTCAGGGCGAGGTGGTGCGGGCGGAACAGCAGCCACATGGGGAGGGGCAACGCGAGCGCCAGCACCGCGCGGGTCGCGTAGTACATGGGGAGCGCCGCGTTGGCGTCGTAGCCGGCCTGCACCAAGCGGTCGCGCTCGGTCTCGCGGTCGACCAGGTCATAGGGCGCGGCCAAGGTGCCAAGCGTCCTCACGACCGGCGCGGTGGCCGTCGGCGTCATGACGGCGGAAGGTAGCTTGGGGCTAGGCGGCGGCGCGGCGCGCTCGTGGGTGAGCGTCCAAACCGTTCCGGTCGCGGCCAAGACAGAGAGGAAGCAGCCGGCGGCGACGGCGGCGGCGGGGGAGAGGAGGGTGATCATGCGGACACCCGCGCAATCCGGCGCATGAGGAGCACGCCGGTGGTCATGGCGATGAGACCGAACACCAGCAGCTTCTGTCCGAGCCCGGGCTCCAGCAACGGCAGCAGGTAGCCAGGCACGAACAGCGACAGGCTGGCGGCGGCGAAGAAGGGGAGGAGCTCCAAGATGATCGCGGACATGCGGACCTCAGCGGTCATGGCCCGGACCTTCTCATCGAACACCACGCGCTCTCGCACGGTGTCGCCGAGCTGCTCCAGGATCTCGATGAGGTTGCCGCCGGTCTCGCGGTGCAGGAGCACGGAGCTGGCGAACAGGCGCATCTCAAAGCTGTCGGGCATGCGCCGCATCAGGCCCTCGAGGATCTCTCGCAGGTCGATGCCCAGGCGGTGCTCTTCCGAGGCCGGCACGAGCTCCTCGCCAATGGGCGCGGGCATCTCGACGGCCGCCATGCGCAGCGCCTCGGAGAAGGCGTGGCCAGAGCGCAGCGCGCGCGCCATCAGGTCGAGCGCGTCGGGGAGCTGGTAGGTGACCAGCTTGGCGCGCGCCTTGGCTTCGCGCTTCAGCCAGAGGACCGGGACCGCGCCGAACGCGAGCCCCGCGACGCTCTGGAGACCGCCAGTCAGCCAGCCGAGCACGGCGACGCCGCCCACCGCGAGCAGCAACGACACGGCCACCAGTGAGCCCACGCTCGCGTGAGAGCCGGCGCGCAGCGTCAGCGTGTGCAGCCAGAGACCCAACGACCCGAAGGAGCGTCCGATGCCGTCCACCTCCCGGACACGCACCACCTGCCGGGGCGCCTCACCCGCGCCGAGGCGACGGGAGAGCTCCATCGAGTCGGCCTTTCGGTGCGCGTTGGCGCTGAAATAGATCAGTGAGGCGATGCCCAGCACCAAGGCAAAGAGCCCTATCGCGACTGTGTTGGCGAACATGGTGACCTCCTGATCAGGCCGGAGCGATGAACTGGAGCGAGCCCGCGGGCAGCTCCAGGCCGTACTCGGCGAGGCGGGCGGCGAAGGTGGGACGGACACCGGTGGACTCGAAGAAGCCCTGGACGTGGCCTGCGGCGTCGACGGTGGTCTGCCGGAACCGGAAGATCTCCTGCGTGGAGAGCGTGCCGCTCTGGAGGCCCGTGATCTCGGTCAGCGACACGATGCGGCGTCGGCCGTCCGAGTGGCGCTGCACCTGGACCACGACGTGGAGCGCGTCGGAGATCATCTCGCGGATGGCGGGGCCGGGCATGTTGCCGAGGCCCAGGCCCACCATCGCCTGCACGCGGCTCAGCGCGTGGCGCGGGCTGTTCGCGTGGATGGTCGAGATCGAACCCTCATGGCCGGTGTTCATCGCCTGGAGCATGTCGATGGACTCGTCACCGCGGATCTCGCCGACGATGATTCGGTCAGGGCGCATGCGCAGGGCGTTGCGAACGAGCGCGCGCGGCGTGATCTCGCCCAGGCCTTCGAGGTTGGGCGGGCGGGTCTCCAAGCGCACGACGTGGTGCTGCTGAAGCTGAAGCTCGGCGGCGTCCTCCACGGTGACGATGCGCTCGCTGGCCGGGATGAACCCGGACAGGACGTTGAGGAGCGTGGTCTTGCCGCTGCCGGTGCCGCCGCTGACCAGGATGTTGAGCTTGGCGCGGACGCAGGCCTCAAGCATCTGCATCAAGGGCTCGGGGATGGCGCCAAGGCGCACCAAGTCCTCCCGACGGATCGGGTTGATGCCGAACCGACGGATCGAGACCATGGGGCCGTCGAGCGCGGCGGGCGGGATGACCGCGTTGAAGCGGCTACCGTCGGGCAGGCGTGCGTCGACCATCGGCGTCGACTCGTCGATGCGACGTCCGACCGCGCCGACGATGCGGTCGATGACGTGCATGAGGTGGGCGTCATCGCGGAACTTCACGTTCGTGAGCTCCAAGATGCCGTTGCGTTCCACGTAGACGACGTTCGCGCCGTTCACCAGGATGTCCGTGATGCCCGTCTGGCGGAGCAGGCGCTCCAGCGGACCGAAGCCCAACACCTCGTCGAGGATGTCCTCGATGGCCTCTGCCTGGTTCTCGCGGGTGACGGGCAACGCGCGCGCGGTCACCATGTCGGTGAGCGTGCGACGCAGCTGCGCCTCCAGCTCAGGGCGCGCCATGGACTGAACCACGGCGAGGTCCAGCGAAGCGACCAACTCGCCATGCAGGTCGCGCTTGATCTTCTCGAACGGTGACTCAGAGTCATTGCTGTGCGTGTCCTTGCGCAGCATGTCGACGACGCGGTTGCTCATGGTCGGTTCCTCGTTGCTTGGGAAGGAGTCAGGACTTGTGGGACCACGGCCAGGCGTGTCTGTGGGCGGCGTGGTCTGTCTCCCCGCGAAGTGTCTTCCACAGAGACTGGAGCGCGCGAGTGATGCGGGCGTGCGGCGCCAACTCCCACAGCAGGTGCCCGCGGGTGTCGACGCGCCCGCACGCCTCGAGATCGGCAGGGAGTACGGCGGCGATGGGTACATGAAGCTGAGCGGCGACGTCGGCGGGGGCGACTCCGACTCCCTCTTGGACCTTGTTGAGGACAAGGCGTAGGTTCGTCGGGCGGACGTCGAGGTGACGCAGCAGCCCGAGCACGCGCTGCGCGTCTCGAAGCGAGGGCACGTCGGTGGTGGTGATCAGCAGGATCTCGTCGGCGGTCAGCACGGCCGACATGCTGACCACGTCCATCCGGCTGCCCACGTCGACCACGACGAGGTCGTAGTGCTCGCGCAGGAACGAGAGGAGCTTGGTGGTCTCGTCGGCGCTGATCTGGTGCAGGTCGGTCAAGTCGTAGGGCTGGATCAGGACGTGCAGTCCGCTGGGGTGAACCTCCACCGATCCCCGGAGCAGGTTCGGGTCGAGGTTGTCCAAGCGATCCAGCAGCAGGTTGATCGATCGGTCCGAGTGCAGATCGAGCACGCCCGCCACGTCGCCTTTGCAGAGATCGAGGTCGACGAGCAGGACCCGCTTCTCAGCGGCGAGCGAGGCGGCCAGATGCGCGGCGATCAACGTGCCACCTGCGCCGCCCTTGGCCGAGAGCACGACGGCGACGCCAATCTGGCGTGCGGTGGGCTCGCGGGCGGCGACGGGTGTCGTCGGAGCGAGCTGCGCGTCGGCGGGGAGCTGACTCATCGCCGGCTCGGTGCAGGGATGCGGTGTCCCTCCGCGTCGTACTGCTCAATCGTGGTCTGCCCACCGCGGATGATCTCCATGCTCTGTCCGGGGGCGACAGGGGCGGGCGCGATTCGGACCGCGTTGGAGCGCTTGCGCTCCAGGCGGCGCTCCTGCGCCTGAACGACAGGCTGGGGGAGCCCGAGCAGCGCGTTCGTGATCAGCGGACCATCCTGTCCAAGCTGTGCGAAGTCATCGCGTGCGCGGAGCGCTAGCTCGATCTGACCGCGGGACGCGGCGAGCGCGACCTCTTCCGCCTCTGCGGGCTCGACCTCCAGCGTGACAAACACGTCGCGTTCGTGCGCGCGCTCCTGATCGGCCGACTCCTTCTCCAAGGCGACGCTGGTGACGACGTCGTCGTTCACCGCGATGACGCGCACGCCCTGCAGGATGGTCTCGGTCACCCAGTCGGCGGCGAGGTCCTTGGTGTCCGGGCGGATCGTGACGATGACGTCCACGAAGTAGCCGGGGCGCAGCAAGCCGCCGACGGCGGACGCGTGGCTCGCGCGGATGGTCACGGCGCGGGAGCCCGGATCGATCACCTCGTTGAGGTGCAGATCCGCGCCGCCGATCGTCAGGCGCTCAAAGCGGACCGGCTCGCCGACCAGCACCTTGTCGCCCACGGTCTGCCCGAGGACGGTGTCGATGGAGAAGAACAGCTGGTCGAGCGACGTGCCGGGCGGTCGCTTGTCCATGCGGACGTCGTCGTGGTCGATCACCTGGCCAGGACGCAGGTCCTTGGCGGCGACCACGATCATCACGTTGCCCGCGTCCTGCTGCACCTCGTTGAGGCGACTCTCGTAGCCACTCACAACCCACCACGCGGTGTAGGCGGTGGCGGACGCGAGCAGCACCGACAGCGTGCCAAAGAGCAGCGCGCGGCCGCGCGCTCGGGTGATGGGGACGGTGGATTCTGCGCCGGATGGACTGGTCATCGGATTCCTCGCGCGGAGTGGATTGGAACTGAACACCGAATCGCTGCTTTCGATGAGAGGGGCTGTGCGAACGATCCATGAGAACGCACGTCGCGTGCCAAAACACGCCCGAACGATCACGGCGGTTTTTCCTTGGGTTAGGAGAGGTCGTGTCAGAATGTCCCACGCATCCCACGATTTCACTAGGTGTGTCTCCACACGGCGCAGCGATGCATCCACCCTCAAACGGGGGGGGCGTTCGCGCATGCGTGTCCAGATGCAGAGATCAGCGAAGCGCTCTCCGACGCGCCGTGTCGATGGACGACGCTTCGGCGGCGACCCTCTCGCTCAGATCCGCGACGCCACGTCCTCGATCGCGGCCGCGATCTCCGCGGGTACCTCTTCCTGCAGGAAGTGCCCGGCCTGCGTGCGCGTGACGCGCGCGTGCGGGATCGATCGCTCGACGTGCGTGCGAACACGACCCAGGATCGGATCCTTGTCTCCCCACACGATCGCCGACGGGCCGCTCCAGGTCGAGACGAAGTCCGCGATCATCTGGAGCTGGGGCACGCTCACGTGGTCGTGCGAGTCCGGCACCATGCGCGCGAGCGCGAGCGGCGCCTGGTTCAGCCACGGCGCGCGCAGCGGCCACTTGTAGGCGAACGCGACGTCACCCTGGATGCTGCTTCGGTCACCCTGCGCGCGGTCAAGGGCGCGCTGCGGGTAGCCCAGCAGGCGGAACGCCACGTCGCTCACGATTGGCTGACGGGCGAACTTGTGGAAGGCGGTCGGCTTGAAGTCTGCCTTGGGCGGGCCGATCACCGTGTTGAGAATCACCATTCCCGCGAGCCGATCCCGGCGCTCCGCGAGCGCACGAAGGCCGATCGGGCCCCCCCAGTCCTGGCCGACGAAGATCAGGTCCCGCAGGTCCATCAGGTCGATCAGCTCCGTGAGCCAGTGCCCGTGTTGGAAGAGCGTGTGCTGGTCGGAGGGGATCCGGCTGGACAGGCCCAAGCCCATGAGGTCGGGGGCGACCAGCCGGTAGGGCTTGCCCTCCAAGGCCTTGAACACCTTGCGCCACAGGAAGGACCAGGTGGGGTTGCCGTGTAGCAGGAGCACGGTCCGTCCCTCACCCTGGGTCATGACATGCATCTCGCGCCCGTCGATGCGCACCATCTGGCGCTCGACATTCGGGGGCAGCTGCCTCTGGATCCTGTCCGGGAGGGGCGGCGGCGTAGACAAGGGACACCTCGTACGGGCACGACCCAATGGTAACGCGACTTGCGGTGGGTGCCGCGGTAGAGTCGCCGCGCCTTTTGGGTCTTGGAGAGCCGCACATGTTGTTTTCGGCGTTGTGGATGCAGGTGGCGTGCGCCATGGACGGACAGGGGCTCGTCCACTCTCCCACGCCGATCGGGCAGCGCCTGATGTCGCTGGCCGGCGTGTTCGGCTTCGTCGGGATCGCCTGGCTGCTCAGGGAGCGGGACCGCAAGGTGGACTGGCGCCCGGTCCTGTGGGGCACGGCCTTTCAGTTCGCGGCGGCCCTGATCATCCTGTCACCGGCGGTGTCGCACTTCTTCTACACGGTGATGGACTCGGGCGTGAACCGACTCCTGGCGTTCACCGAGGACGGCGCGAACTTCCTGTTCGGCACCATCGAGCCGCACGAGATCATGGTGGAAGGGAAGCTCCAGACCTTTGCTGGGGTGGTGTCGCCCCCCATGAAGAGCTTCGCGTTCTGGATCCTGCCCACCATCATCTTCTTCTCGGCCCTCATGAGCGTGATGTACCACCTGGGCATCATGCAGTTCATCGTCCGGGTCATGGCCCGGGTGATGGTCAAGACCTTCGGGACGAGCGGCGCTGAGAGCCTCTCGACGGCGGCCAACATCTTCGTGGGCCAGACCGAGGCGCCGCTGCTGGTACGACCGTTCGTCGCCACGATGACGCGCTCTGAGCTGATGTGCGTGATGGTGGGCGGCTTTGGCACCGTCGCGGGCGGCGTCATGGGCGCGTACGTGAAGTTCCTCCACGGCATCCCGGGCATCGCCGGGCACCTGATGATCGCGTCGATCATCGCGGCGCCCGCAACCATCGCCATCGCCAAGGTGATGGTGCCGGAGACCGAGGTTCCCAAGACCCGTGGTGAGGTGAAGATCGAGATGCCGAACGCCGCGTCCAACGTGATCGAGGCCGCCGCGCTGGGCGCCACGGACGGCATGTCCCTGGCGATCAACGTGGGCGCCATGCTGATCGCCTTCGTCGCGCTGGTGAAGATGGTCGACTTCTCCATCGGCGCGGTGCCGGTCGTGTTCTGCGGGGATGTCACGACCCTTGGCTACACCTGCGCGGCGGGCGTCCAGGCGGCGCCCATGGACCTGGCCCACATCTTCGGTTGGGTCTTCTTCCCGCTCGCCTTCCTGATGGGCGTGCCGCTCCACGAGTGCGCCACCGTGGGTCAGCTGCTGGGCGAGAAGGTCGTGCTGACCGAGTTCGTCGCCTTCTTCCACCTCGGCCAGATCGTCGACGGCACGACGCCGCTGGTGCTCTCGGAGCGCACCGCGGTCATCGCCAGCTACGCGCTGTGCGGGTTCTCGAACTTCGCCAGCATCGGCATCCAGCTCGGCGGCATCGGGGCGATGGCGCCCGAGCGCCGCGGTGAGCTGGCCAGCTTGGGCCTGAAGGCGATGGTCGCCGGCATGCTGGTGAACTGCATGACCGCGGCCGTGGTCGGCGTGCTGCTCTAGCGGACGGACCGATCCGTCCGGTCAGCGCCACGCGAGGCGCTAGCCTGACGGATCAAACGACCGATCCCGTCGGGCGGACGTGGCTTTAGTCGAGCAGCTCTGCGTCCATCTTCTCGCGGCGGTCGTCCAGCCAGCGCATCACGCGCGCGGCGGCCCGCTGGCCCAGCTTCCGGATCCCCTGCGGAACCACCTTGGACTGCGCCTGGAAGGCGAGTGCGGCGGCGATCACGGCGGGACGGAAGGGCTGGGATTGCAAAAAGACTCCGGGGAAGGGGGAGATGCGCGCGTTGAGGTCCGCCAAGGCAAGGGGGGGAAGAGCCACGACAGGCTCAACGCGCGCATGTTCAACTGAACTTGGACTCAATGTCGCACAAAGGGGACCCCGATCGGGTGCCTCCCTTCGAACAAGTTGCGTCGGAGGGGGAAGCGGTGGCGTATCAACTGCCTGCCAAGGGGGTGCGCGGCAGGCTGCTAGACGCTACCGTAGCCCCGGTTTGTCCCCACCAACCAGGGGCGTCGAGGCGTCATGCGCATCACGCGGCTCGAGCTGCACGGGTTCAAGTCCTTCGCGGACCGAACGGTGTTCGCGTTCGGGCACGGTATCTCGTGCGTGGTCGGGCCCAACGGGTGCGGCAAGAGCAACGTCATCGACGCGCTGCGGTGGTGCATCGGCGAGCAGTCCGCCCGCAGCCTGCGCGGCGACGACATGCAGGACGTCATCTTCGCGGGGTCGTCCGACCGCAAGCCCGTCGGCTACGCTGAGGTGGCGATCACCTTCACGTCCGAAGGCGGTGACCCGTTCCCGGGCGACTACGCCCGGTACACAGAGGTCCAGATCGCCCGCCGGCTCTACAGGTCGGGCGCGTCTGAGTACCTGATCAACCAGACCCGGGTGCGCCGCAAGGACATCCTGGACCTGATCATGGACACAGGCATCGGCAACGACCTGTACAGCTTCATCGAGCAGGGCCGAATCGACAAGATTGTCTCGGCCAGCCCGGAAGACCGCCGCGCGCTGATCGACGAGGCTGCCGGCATCGTCCGCTACAAGAAGCGCCGGGAGGAGGCTCGCCAGAAGTTGGAGGCCACCTCCACCCAGCTCGACCGCGCGGCCGACGTGTCGGACGAGATGTACCGGCGCCTCTCTACCTTAGAGAAGCAGGTCATCAAGGCGGCCCGCTTCCGGCAGCTCCGCGCGCTGGTGCGTCAGGAGGAGATCCTGCTCGCGCTGGCCAAGCAGGCCGATCTGGCCGAGGTCCGTGAGGAGGTGGGCGGCCGCCTGACCGCGCTGGGCACCATGGTCACCACGCTCGACGCGTCCGTGATCGCCAAGACCGACGATGTCATCCTGCGCCAGGGCGAGGTCGACGTCGCCACCGCCGCCGCCGAAGACGCCCGCGAGACGCTGGCCGAGATCGACGCCCAGCGGCGCGAGGCGCTCGCCACCGCCCAGCTGCAGGAGCAGCGCGCCAATGAGCTCGGCACCCAGTTCGACCGCGCGCGCGAGGATCTGGAGGACGACGCGCGTCGGTTGGCCCAGGCCGAGGAGTCCGGCCGCGCCGCCGAGACCGAGCTGAAGGACGTCGACGCCGCCCTGGGAGGCGCCACCTCGCTGGCCGCCGCGGCGCGGGTCCGATTGGCGGAGACCTCGTCGGCGCGCGACGAGGCGCGGGTTGAGTCGCGTTCGGCGGAGGCGGCGGCGGGCGAGGCCGCGGCTGAGCGGGCTGAGCGTACGGCCCGGGTGGAGTCCCTCAAGGCGCGCGCGATCGAGCTGCCCGAGCGCATCGCGCTGGTCCGTGGGCGCCTGGACGCGTCCGCCGACGAGCGCATCATCTTGGACAAGCGCATCGCGGTCGCGCGTAGCGTGCTCGACGATCGCAGCGGCAAGATCGCCGAGATCGATGCCCGTCGCGCTGCTGCGGCAGAGGAGCTGGAGTCGCGGGTCCGTCGCGATCTGCACGCCCGGGACTCGGTTCGTAAGGCTGAGGCGGACCTCGACGGCGCGCAGAAGGCGCTCGCCGAAGCGATGGCCGCCGCCGAGGCCACCGCGGGCCAGGCTGACGAAGAGGTCGCGGCGCGCGTCGGGCGTGTGGCGCAGCAGGAAGAGAACCGGGTCCGCGACCTGGAGCGCGCCGCCGCACGTGCGCTCTCTGAGACCGAGGATCGGGAGCGCTACGAGCTGGCCAAGGCCGAGCAGGCGGCACGCGCCGCGACCGAGGCCGCGCGCAGCGGCGCGGATTCGGCGCTCGCACAGTGGCGCACCCAGACGGAGGCGTCGCTCGCGCGTGACGAGGCCGCGCGGGAGCAGGCCATCGATCAGGCCGTGGCGACCGCCACCACGGAGCTGGACGCGGCCGAGAAGGAGGGCATGGCCTCGGTCACCGCCGAGATCGCCGCGGCCCGAGAGCGTCGAGATCAGGCCGAGGCGCGGCTGACCGAGGCGCGCGCGGCGCTGCAGGACGCCGACGCCCGCATGGCCATGGCCGTGAAGCGTCGCCGCGAGGTCGAGGGCCGGATCGCCGCCATGGAGGCCGAAGAGGCCGCGGCGGGGTCGCGCGACGCGGGCGGTCGCGCGGTGAAGGACGCCGTGCCGGACGCGCCGCGGCTCCTCGACGCCCTGAAGAAGGCGGGCGTGGATCCCGCGACGGTGTCGACCCTGGTCGGCGACCGGCTGCTGCTCCCGGCGCTCGGCGACGGCGTGCTCGGCCGGGCGGCGGCGGCGGCGCGCAAGGCTGGACGGGCCCGGGTGATCCTGGCGGGGCGCGCGGCTTCGGTCGACGCGTTGATGGCCGGCGTGGCGGTAGTCGACACGTTGGAGGCGGCGCTCGCGCACCACGTCAAGACCGGCGGCGCGGCCGTCGTGCGCGAGAGCGGCGAGCGGGTCGACTCCGACGGCGTCGTCCACCTGGGCAGCGCGGGCGAAGAGGCCGAAGCCGCGGTCGCGCGTCAGGCGGCGCTGGATCAGGCGCGCGCGGACCTGGACGCCCGCAGCGCCGACGTGGCGGTGGGCGAGGGTGAGGTGACGGCCGGGCGCGCGAGGGTCGAGGCCGGCTCGATCGCGGCGCGCAAGGCCGCTGAGCAGGTGGACGCCTCCGAGCGGGTGGCCCGCGAGCGCGTCGCGGCGCACATCGCGTCCGTGCGCGCGGCGGGTGAGGCGCGGATCCGGGACCTCCGCCAGCAGCGCGCCGAAGGTCGTGCCGCGGCGCGCGCCGTGTTCGAGGCCGAGCTGGCGACGAGGGTCGCGGGTCGCGACGAGCAGGTGGTCCGCGCCCGTGGTGAGGCCGACGCGGGTCTGGCCAAGGTGCGCGAGGCGCTGGTCGCCCGCCAGTCCGAGCGACGGACGTCGTTCGAGGCTGAGCGCGAGGCCCGCCGGGTCGAGGTCGTGGCCAAGCTGGAGGCGGCGCGTGTCCAGGCGTGGGAGGCGGTCCGCGCCACCACCGCTGACGTCGCCGTCCGCCGCGAGCGGCTGCGCGAAGAGACCGACGGGCTCCGTGTCACGCTCGAGAAGTCGCGCCGTCGCGCCGATCGCGAGGCGATGGACCTGATGGAGGGCCGCGAGGCGGTCGCCGTCTGCACCCGCGAACGCGCGGCGGAAGATATGGTCGTCGTGCGCGTGCAGGCCGAGCGCGACGGCGCCGAGGAGTCCAAGCGGGCCCTCGATGAGCGCGTGATCGTGCTGACGAGCGAGCGGGAGACGCTGGAGCGCTCCCTGGCCGAGGTCTCGTCCGCGCTCGCCGAGCAGATATCCCGGTTGGACGCCGTGCTGACCCGCGCCGCCGACGCCGAGGGCGCCTTGGCCGCCACCCGGGCCCGCCTGCTGGAGCGCGAGGCCTCGGCCGACGCCGCCCGCCAGACCCTGACCGACGCGGACTCGGCCCTCGCCTCCTTGAGGGAGCGCCGCGCCGCCGCCGAGGCCACCTCCGCCGCGTCCATTCGCGAGCGGGAGACGACGTCCGTGCGGATCGAGGGCGCCCGGCAGCGCCTGGGCGAGATCGAGGTGCTGCGCGCCGCGGCCCTCGAAGCCTTGCGGGACGCGAACGAGCGCGCCAACCAGCGCGCGGATGAGCGCCAGGTCGCGGTCGTCCGCCTGGACGCCGCCCGCGAGCGCATGACGTCCGTCCGGGTCGCCTACGACACCCTCGTGTCTACCCTTAGGGAGGAGGAGGCGGCGCTGACCCAGGCGCGCGCCGACTTGCTGGCCGCCGAGCAGCGTCATCAGGCGGCGGTGGGGGAGCTGGAGTCCCTCCGCGCCCGCATCGAGGAGCGCTACCAGTTGGATCTGCCCGCCGCGCTCGAGCAGCTCATCGCGCGCAGCGGCCTGGTGCTGGAGCCGCCCGACGACGTCCGCGAGCCCGTTGAGGTGGGCGAGCGCAAGGTGGACGCGGTCGGCGCCCTGATCATCCGGCCGGAGATGCTCGACGACGAGGTGGTCATCAAGGACTTCGTCACCCGCATCGAGGAGCACCGTCGGCAGCTGTCCTCGCTCGGCGACGTCAACCTGACCGCGCTCGAGGAGTACACAGAACTCGCCGCCCGCTACAAGGAGCTCGACGGCCAGCGGGCCGACCTGGACGAGTCGGTGAACAGCCTGAAATCGGCGATCGCCAAGATGAACAAGACCTGCCGCGAGCAGTTCCGCGAGACCTTCGACCGGGTGAACGAGGCCTTCAAGACCGCCTACCCCAACCTGGTCGGCGGCGGTGAGGCGCGTCTGCAGCTGACGCAGGAGGAGGATCTGCTGGAGACGGGCGTCGAGGTCGTCGTCCGTCCGCCGGGCAAGCGCCTCCAGACCCTGTCGCTCCTGTCGGGCGGTGAGAAGGCGATGACCGCGATCGCGCTTCTGCTGGCGCTGTTCTCGGTGAAGCCATCGCCCTTCTGCGTGCTCGACGAGGTGGACGCCCCGCTCGACGAGGCGAACGGCGCCCGGTTCAACGACATGCTCCGGCAGATGTGCGACAAGACGCAGTTTCTGGTCGTCACGCACAACCGCAAGACCATGGAGTGCGCGGACACCCTATATGGTGTGACCATGCCGACCCCGGGTGTCTCCACCCTGGTGTCGGTCCGAGTGGACTAGGGAGGACATGGTGCTGCCTGGACTCGCGCTGATCGCCGATGTGCCGCCGCTCGATCCGACCGGACCGCTCGCGCCGCTGTTGTTGGGTGGCGTCGTCGTGCTGGGGCTGGGCACCTGGGCGGTCCTGCGTCGTCGCGCCCGTCGCCAGCTTGAGGACGCGCAGCGACCAGACGTCCCCCGCATCGCGCTCCCGCCGTCCATCGTCGCCGACGGGCCGACGGGTCTGACGGCGCGCCTGCGGGACCGGATGTCGCGCACCCGCGAGGCGCTCTCCGCCCGCTTCGACGGCCTGTTCGGTCGCGTGGTCGACGAGGCGATGCTGACGGAGCTGGAGGAGACCCTCCTGACCTCCGACGTCGGCTTGGCCACCACGGAGCGGGTGCTCGACGGCCTCCGCGCGCGGGTGCGGGCCGGAACGACGGACGGCGCCGTGCTGCGCGCGGGCCTGCGCGACGATCTCCGCGGCATGCTCTCGTCGGTCTCGGCGCCATTTGGGCCCGGCCCTGCGGAGGGGCCGTTCGTGATTCTGGTCGTGGGGGTCAACGGCAGCGGCAAGACCACCACCATCGGCAAACTGGCCGCCCGCTTCGTGCGCGACGGGAAGAAAGTGCTGGTGGCGGCGGGGGACACCTACCGGGCCGCCGCTGCGGAACAGCTCGCGATCTGGGCGGATCGCGCGGGCGCCGAGATTGTGCGCCAGGGCGAGGGCGCGGATCCGGCGGCGGTCGTGTTCGACGCGCTCGACGCGGCCAAGTCTCGCGGCGCCCAGGTGGTGATCATCGACACCGCCGGACGGCTGCAGACCAAGAAGCCCCTCATGGAGGAGCTGACCAAGATCCGCAAGGTGATCGACCGCAAGGTGCCTGGCGCGCCGCACGAGACCCTCCTGGTGCTGGACGGCACGATGGGCCAGAACGCCATGTCGCAAGCGCGCACCTTCCACGAGGCCACGCCCATCACCGGGGTCGTCGTCACCAAGCTCGACGGCACCGCGAAGGGCGGCATGGTCTTCTCGATCGCGCACGAGCTGCACACGCCCGTGAAGTGGATCGGAATCGGGGAGGGCGTGGACGACCTGCGCCCGTTCGAGGTCGACGCGTTCGTCGACGCGCTGTTGTAGCCGCCAGAGCGGGCGAATCGCGTTAACCAGACGGCGTTCGGGGGTCCGGTGAAGGTCAGCATCCAGCTTCGCGGCCAGACGTATACGGTCCGCAGCGATCAAGACGACGTCGATCTCCATGAGGTCGCCCGCTACGTCGACGCGCGCATGCGCGAGGTCTCGGGCAGCACGCGCACGCTCGACGACTACACGATCGCCTTGCTTGCCGCGCTCAACATCGCGAGCGACTTCCGCCGCTTGCAGCGGCAGGTCGACGGGGATCTGGCGGATCTGGATCGTGAGCTCGCCGCGGCGACGCTGCTGCTGGAGTCCGAGGCCGGTGGCCCGGATGGCGACGAGACGGACGGGGCAGGGGCGTGAGCGACCAGCCTGCGGCCACGTCGGCGTCGCAGGTGGTGGACGTGTGGCGTACCACCGCCAACCAAGCGCGCGTGGCGTCGCTGTTGGTGGGCGTGGGCGCGCTCGGCGTCCTAATCGTCGCGCGGTGGCTGGATCCATCGGGGAGCGGGCACTCCACGCACCTGCAGCTCGGTCTGCAGCCTTGCACGTTCCTCGCGGTGACGGGCTGGCCCTGTCCCATGTGCGGCGCGACCACCACGTTCGCGTTGATGGCGGATGGACGGGTGCTGCAAGGCCTTTGGAACCAGCCTTTTGCCGCGTTCCTGTTCCTCGCGGACGCGGTGGTGGCGGGGATCAGCTTGGCCGATGCAGCCTGGCCGCGCGGACGGTGGCGTCGGATCGGCGACGCGCTGCGCCCGCACGAGCCCCAGCTCGCCGTCGCCTTCGTGACCGCGATGATGCTCGGTTGGATCTGGAAAATTGCGATGATGAGATTCTGATGCTTGCGCGCAGCCGCCTGCCCCATTAAGAGGCGCGGGCTGCGGCAAACCGGTCAAACGGTCAACGCGGCGCAGAACAACCACCTCGGTGGGCGTTCGGTCTTTGAAAAGCAATCAGTAAATGGCAAACCACGAAAGTGGTCGTAGTGGTAGAGATTGTCGTCGGCTCGTCCGGCGGCGGTCTTGCGTAAATAGAGAGCCAATCGACCACAAGTCGAGCTCAAAGCGACTGGCTTCGGCCAGAGCTTGAAGGCAAATTCTTGGAGAGTTTGATCCTGGCTCAGAGCGAACGCTAGCGGGCGGCTTAACACATGCAA
>CANJMY010000029.1 GCA_947475315.1 Pseudomonadota bacterium
CGCGCTGGGATCTGGTCATGCTGCCGATCGGCGACGGCTGCACGCTGCTTCGGAAGCGCTGAATGGCGCTGCTCCTGCTCACCAACCAGCTCCACACCGGCGGCGCCGAGACGTACGTGGTCACCGTGGCGAACTGGCTGACGGCGCAGGGCGACCCGCCGGTGGTGGCGGCCACGCCGGGCGGGCTGATCGAGCGGCTGGACACGCGCGTGCGCTACTTCCCCACCCCGCTCAAGGATCTGCGCGCCTCCATCCCGCTCGCGGCGTGGCGCGTGCGCAAGCTGGTGTCGCGCTTCCGCCCCACAGCCGTGGTCGCCAACTCCATGGTGACGGCGTGGGTGGCGCGGCTGGCGGTGGGTCCGCGCGTCCCGGTGATCGCGGTCGCGCACGGCTGGCCCGCCGACCGCTACCGCTACGTCGCGCGCCCGCTCGCCGTGGCCGATCGGGTGGTGGCGGTGAGCGAGGACGTGCGCCGTCGCCTGATCGACGCCGGACTGCCAGAGCGTAAGGTCGTCGTCGTGCCGAACGGAGTGGATCTGGGGCGCTTCGCCCCGCGCGACGCCGCCACGCTCCGTCGCGCCCGTGAGGCGTGCGGCGCCACCACGGACGACGTGCTGGCGATCAGCGTCGGCCGCTTCGTCGACCAGAAGGCGCAGCACCACCTGGTGGAGATCGCGCGCCGACTCAAGGACACAGCGCCCAACCTGCGCGTCGCGATCGTCGGCTGGGGCCCGCGCGAGGCTGAGCTTCGCGCGGCGATCGCGGCGGCGGGTGTGGCGGATCGGGTGCGGCTCCTGATCGATCGCAAGGACGTACCCGACCTGCTCATGGCGTCCGACCTGTACGTGTCGACGTCCGACTGGGAGGGCATGCCGCTGTCCACGATCGAGGCGCTCGCCGCGGGCTTGGCCGTCGTCACTACCGCGACCGAGGGCGTCGGCGCGCTGGTCGACGACAGCAACGGCGCGGTCGTCCCCGTGGCGGACGTGTCCGCGATGACGGACGCCGTGCGCGCGCTGGTCGACGACGAGGTCAGCCGCCTGGGCAAGGGCTCAGCGAGCCGCGCGCGCGCCGCCGCGTCGTTCTCCTCGGACGTGATGTGCGCGGGCCTGATGCGTGTCGTCCAGTCGTGTTCGGAGCCTCGATGAAGCCGTTGCGGATCGTGCAGGTGGTGCCCTCCTTCGTCGTCGGCGGCGCGGAGACCTTCGCGCTCGCGCTCGCCGAGGCGCAGCTCGCCGCAGGCCACGACGTGCACCTCGTGTCGATCAAGGATGGCGGGCCGCTCACCTCGCGCTTCAGCCACGCGCTGGACGGGCGCGTGTGGATGATGGGCAAGCGCTCGCGCTGGGACGCGACCGTCCTCGATCGCCTGCTCAAGACCTTCAAGCGCCTGAAGCCAGACGTGGTGAACACCCACCTGTTCACGTCGCTCGCGTGGGCGAGCGTGACCGCGCGCGCCGCGGGCGTGCCCACGGTCGTGCACACGCAGCACGAGGTCCATGACGACGACCAGTGGTACTTGCCGCCGATCCGCCAAGCGCTCGCGCGTGGGCTGGACGCCATCGTCGGCTGCTCGGCGGCCACCGTGGAGGACGTGCACCGTCGCAAGTACGCGCCGGGGATCCCGGTCGAGCTGATCGAGAACGGCGTACCGCTGGGCGATCGCCCGCGCGCCCCGCTGAATGGAGACCCGCTGGTCGTCGGCACGGTCGGTCGGTTGGTGCCGATCAAGGGCCAGCGCTTCCTGATCGACGCGGTAGGCCTCCTGCGCGATCGCGCCACCCACGTGCGGCTGGTGATCGCCGGCGACGGCGAGTCGATGGGCGAGCTCACCGAGCAGGTGCGGGCGCTAAAGCTGGGCGACCGCGTCACGCTCCTCGGTCGCGTCGACGACGTGCCGAACCACGTGGCGCGCTTCGACCTGTTCGCGCTGCCCTCGCTATCTGAGGCCATGCCGATGGCGCTCATCGAGGCCGCCGCGGCCGGGCTGCCGCTGCTCGTCACCACCGGCGGCGGGGGGCCGACCTTGCTGGAGGCGGGCGCCGGCGGCTGGGCGGTCGAGCCCGGCGACGCCGCGGCGCTCGCCGAGAAGATCGAGGCCTACGCCAAGCTGTCGGTCGCTTCGAGGCGCGTGATGGGCAACGCCAGCCATGCGGTCGCGCACGCCCGCTACGACATCGCGGCGACTGCGGCGCGCTACGTCGAGCTGTACGAGCGGCTGGCGCGCCCGCCATCGTGACCGGGCGCAGCCGGATCCTTGTCGGGGTGCCTTCACCCGCGGCCTGAATCGTGTGATGGACGCCACGCCACGCCACGCCACGCGCGCCGTCCGGAGTCGACCCATGAGCTACGATCTGTTCGTCCAGGACCTGCCTCCCGATCTCGACACCGTGGACGACATCCCCGAGGACTTCGAGCCCCGGTCGCTCGGCGCGCGCAGCGACCTGATCGCCAAGATCCTGGAGATCCTCCCCACGGCCGACTTCACCGACCCGAGCTGGGGCGTGGTGAGCGGCGATGGCTACTCGATCGAGATCAGCCTGGGCGAAGCGCAGACCGTGCCCTCCTTCGTGCTGCACCTGCGTGGCGGTGAAGGCGCGCTGCCCGCGGCCCACCACCTGCTGGACTCGCTCGGCCTGGACGCGCTCGACCCGCAGGCCGAGTCTGGCCTGTTCGAGTTCGACGACGAGGCGATCGCCAATTTCAAGGCGTGGCGCAAGTTCCGCGACACGGTCGCCGACTAGCACAGGCCGCGGACGGCGCCGATCGGCCGCGGGCCGGCGGGACCCCACCATCCTCCCACCGTTCGGCGGGCTGCGCTTCGCCGTGCGCTAGGCCCCGGGGCGATCTCCGCGCGACCTCACCGCGGAGCGCTCTGAGGGTTCCATGCGCAGCCACTTCCTGCTCTTCCACTCCTGGTCGTCGCGTCCGCGTGCGGCACCGCCGACGACGCCAAGGGCGACACGGACGCGACCGCGGCCGACACCGACGTCGCCGTGGACACCACGCCTGGCGAAGACACCGACGCGCCGGGCGGCGGCGACACCGACAGCACGCCCTCTGACGACACGGACGTCGCGGTTCCCGTCGATCCGATCGGCGAGTGGGCCCTCAGCAACGCCGCGGTCACCAGCTACACCGGCTACCAGACCCAGCCCGGCGTCCTCTCCGACGTTTCGGTGACGTGGAGCGAGCCGTACGCGCCCTCGGTGCAGCTCAAGATGAACGCATTCTCCGATCCGTTCATCTGTACCCGCGCGGGCTCCGTCATCACCTGCAACAGCCAGGGCTACCGCTCCCAGGGCGGCGGCTACTACGTCGACTACACCGCGGGCCTCTCGATGACGCTGGGGCCGCAGGAGGGCACGGCCACGGTCGTGCGCACGGACACGCGCGTGTGCACCGCCACGAGCGTCAACTGCCCCACCAACTCCGAGTGCAGCACGACCCACGAGTGGGACGCCACCAAGTAGGCCGACGAGGCCCCTCAAGCCGGGGCGCGAGGCCCCCCTGCGCCCGCAAGCTGGGCGACGATCACGGGGACCTGTCTCCGCCAAACAGCGCGAGCTCGATCCGGCGAACCAGCTCGATCGCGCCCGGCGCGGACAGGTGGGCGCCGTCGTACGACGTGAGCTGCCCGACGCCCTCACCCACGCGGGTGAGGCAGCCGTCCGCGTCGCACAGCGCGTCGCGCGCGGAGATGAAGACGGCGTCGGTGTCGCCGAGCGCTTGGATCACCCGCGCGTCACCGTCGTCGGCGACGACGCCGACGAGTCGGCGTGCGGGCAAGAGCGGCCTGTTCAAGCTGCCCCTTGCGTAGGCGATCACCGCGTCCGGAAGCGGCGGCGCCCACCACGGTACCGGCCCCACGACCACCACGCGCCCGACGCCCGCAGCCCGCAGCGCCACCACCGTCTGCGCGAGCCCTCCTAGATCGTAGCGCCAGGTCGCGTGCAGCACGACGATCTCGGGCCGCAGCGCGCGGAGGGTCTCGAACACCGCCGCGTTCATGTCCTTGCACTGAGGCTGACTCGCCGGCGCGTAGCCCAAGATCGGCGGACACAAGCTCGACGTGAGCTGGCTGACGCCGAACCCGCGCTCGCTCGCGAAGGTCTTCACGCCCGGGACGAGCGAGGCCGCGTGCGAGTCTCCCCACACGACGACGCGGCGCGTCTGCGAGCGGTCCACACAGGTCGGCCCGAACTGCGCCGCGGCCTGGTCTGGCTCCAAGAAGCACTGCGCGGCCTCGCCGCGGTCCTCGTTCGCGGGCACGACCAGGAGCGCGCGCACGTCGGCCGGGAAGCGAGAGGGGAACCCTCCCGTGAGGATCGCCGCTCCGCCGAGCAGCGCGACCAGCGCCATCGCCATCATCAACCCGGCGGTGCGCGCGACGGTCGGCTCGCGCGCGAGCGCGGGGCGCTCGATCGAGCGCGTGGTCGCCCAGGCCAGAGCCAAGCTCACCCCCAGCACGTCGACCCGGCCTGGCACCGGGAGCGGCGCGACCGTGAGCAGCGTCGCGAACACGAACACCGGCCAGTGCCAGAGGTAGAGCGCGTAGCTCAGCTCGCCCAGCCACACGAGCGGTCGGACGGCGAGCGCCCGGTTCACGATCGCGCCCGGACCGGCGAGCAGGAGCAGGCACGCGCCGACCACCGGCCCCGCCGACGCGCCCGCCGGCGGCAGGACGTCGGTGCCTACGCCCAGGCCCGCCGCCACGATCAGCGCGAGCCCCACCCAAGCGAACCAACCCGCGAACGGGGTGCGCACCCAACGCTCGCGGGGCGTGCACGCCAAGGCGCCGCCGAGCGCCAGCTCCCACACCCGCGACCACGGCGCGTAGAAGGCCGCCGTCGGGTCGGTCGACGACAGCCAGACGCAGGCGCCGAATGACGCGACCGCGACCACCGGCAGCACCACCCGCAGCGCACGCGCGCCGCCCACGCGCCACGCGGCCCACAGCAGCCAAGGCCACAGCAGGTAGAACTGCTCCTCTACGCCCAGCGACCACAGGTGCATCAGCGGCTTTCGCGCTGTGGCCGTGTCGAAGTAGCCGGCCTCGCTCCAGAGCAGGAAGTTCGCGCTGAACCCCACGCCCGACACCGCGTGCCATCCCAACTCCACGAGCTCCGCGGGCGACAGGAAGAGCAGGCCCGCGACCAGCGTCGCGCCCATCACGACCGCGAGCGCGGGGAACAAGCGCCGCGCACGACGCATGTAGAAGTCCCGCGCGCTCCACGAGCCGTCGCGCAGCGCGCGCTCGAGGATCCCCGTGATCAAGAAGCCTGACAGCACGAAGAAGACGTCCACCCCGACGAAGCCACCGCGCGCCCACTCGGGCGACAGGTGGTAGGCGAGCACCAGCGCGATCGATACGGCGCGCAGGCCGTCGAGGTGCGCGAGCCGCGTCGGTGCCCCTGGCGCCGTCATGCTTGTCGCCGCGATGCGTCGCGTCCCAGCGTCCGCGCTCCCGGACGCGCGAGGGCCGACCGCATCGCCTAGCCCTTCCGAAACCAGCGGATCGTCTCGTCGAGCGCGTCCTCGAAGACCTCGCTCGCCGACCAGCCCAAGCCGGCACGCGCGGCGTCGACGTCCGCGCAAGACAAGCGCACATCCCCCTCGCGCTCGCCCAGGTGTGTGACGGGCACGTCGCCCACGATCGCCCGCACGCGCGCCGCGAGCGCGTTCACGGTCAGCATGCGGCCCGTCCCGATGTTGTAGACGCCCGGCTTGCCCTGCAGCCCCGCGACGTTCGCCCGCGCGACGTCCTTCACGCTCACAAAGTCGCGGCCCTGCTCTCCGTCGCCAAAGATCGTCAGCGACTCGCCGCGTAGCGCGCGCTCCACGAAGCGCGGAATGACCGCCCCATAAGGCCCGCCCGGGTCTTGCCGGGGCCCGAACACGTTGAAGTAGCGAAGACCCACGCAGCCCAGGCCCAGCGCCGTGAACGCGGACGCGAACGCCTCGTTGGCCAGCTTGCTGGACGCGTACGGGCTCTCCGGCGCGACGGGGTCACCCTCGCGCTTGGGCAGGCCCGGCAGCGACCCGTACACCGCGCAGCTGGTCGCAAAGACGAGGCGCTCGACGCCCACCGTCCGCGCCGCCTGCGCGACCGTCACGAACCCGCCGCCGTTGACCGCGTGGTAGCCGACCGGATCGGCGCACGACTCGGGCACGCTGATGCGCGCCGCGAGGTGGACGACGTGGGTCACGTCCCGCATGGCGGCAGCCACCGCGTCCGCGTCGGTGATCGAGCCGACCTGAAGCTCGGCGTGCGTCCCGCCCAGGTTCTCGCGGCGGCCAGTCGACAGGTCGTCGAGCACGCGCACCCGTGCGCCCTGGGCCTCCAGCGCGGCGACAGTGTGCGAGCCGATGAAGCCAGCGCCGCCAGTGACCAGGATCAAGGGACCACCTCTCCCTCATGGATACCGTGCCGATGCGCCCATGCGCTAGACCCATCTCGACAACCGCACGGTTGCACGGTCGGTTCCGAAGGGTATAGAACGCGGCCCTCTCTCTAGGAGATTCTAATGACCCGCATCTTCTCGCTGGCGCTCGGCGCCCTGCTCCTCACCGCCTGCGCGGATCCGGCCATGGAAGCCCGCGTCAAGACGCTCGAGGAGAAGATCGCCAAGATGGAGGCCGCCCCCGCCGCCGCCCCCGCCGCGCCCGGCGCCAAGGCCGCCCCCACGCCCGAGGATCAGGCCGCAATCGAGCTCTACCGCAAGGCCAACGAGCAGTTCCGCGCTGGTGACAACGCCGCCGCCAAGCAGACCATCGCCGACCTGCTCGCCAAGTACGGCAGCACCCGCGTCGCCGAGCCGGCCAAGCGCCTCGCCGACCAGCTCTCCGTCGTCGGCAAGGAGATCACCGAGCTCAAGGTCCAGGACTGGATCCAGGGCAACTCCAGCCTGACCACCGGCAAGGCCACCCTGCTGGTCTTCTGGGAAGTCTGGTGCCCGCACTGCAAGGACGAGGTCCCCAAGCTCCAGGCCACCTACGACAAGTACAAGGGCCAGGGCCTGAACCTGGTCGGCCTGACCAAGATGACCAAGGGCAAGACGCTTGAGGACGTGAAGGCCTTCATCGCCGAGAAGAGCGTGAAGTACCCGATCGGCCACGAGGACGGCTCCATGTCCGAGTTCTTCGGCGTCTCCGGCGTCCCCGCCGCGGCCGTCGTCAAGGGCGGCAAGGTCGTGTGGCGCGGCCACCCGGCCCAGATCACGGACGCGATGATCGCGGGCTGGCTCGGCACCTGATCCGCGCGGCGCGCTCGCGCCAAGCGGCTCTCCCACAACCCTCGCGCGGCTCCGGCCTCGCGGGGGTTGTGTGCTTTCTGGGGTCTCGCTCCGAGGCCCTGTGAAGATCGATCTGAATGGCCCGCGGTCAGCCCGCGTCTCATCGACACTCACCCCAGAGGAGGAGAAGATGAAGACCCAGCTCACCACCACCGCGTTCCTTGCGCTGGCCCTGCTCAGCGCGCCCGCCATGGCCGACGACAACCGCCCCGGCACGCCGCCTCCGCATGGCGCGCCCCCGAGCGGCGAGGAGTCCAACCGTGGCACCCACGGCCAGGGCTACGGCTCGCACGGCGACTACGGCCAGCGTGACGACGACCACGGCAGCTACGGCCATGGCGACGACCGCGGCGACTACGGCCAGGGCCGCGACGAGCACGATGGCCACGGCGGCGAGTACGGCCACGGTGGCGGGTACGGCCACGGTGGCGGGTACGGCCAGGGTGGCGGGTACGGCCAGGGTGGCTACGCCGTCACCGGCGTGAGCTTGGTCAACCACGCGGGCGTGGAGATGACGGTCTGGGTGGACGGCGCCTTCCGGGGCCCCGTGCGCGCCAACGACACGCGCACCTTCTCGGAGACCCCCGGTCTGCACCAGGTGCTCGCGCGCGGCGCGGACGGCTCCGTGCTCTACAACGGCACCGTGATGCTGGCGCCCCGCGGCCTCGGCTACGTCGAGGTCGTCCCGCCCTTCGCCACGGCCACGCTGTTCAACAACGGCAGCGCCCCGCTCTACGTGTCGGTCGGCAACACCAGCCTGTGGCTGCTCCCGGGCGCTCGCCAGGACGTGCGTGTCCCCCACGGCTGCTCGCACCTGCTGACGTCGATCGTCGGGCTGCGCGGCGCGCTGGTCGCGGTGGGTGACTACGAGCTGCGCGCGGTCGGCGGGCAGCGGCTCTACCAGACCATCGGCTGGACGCCCCCGCCCCGCCTGTCGCACACCGTCCTCACCAACCGCGAGCCCACCACCGTGCGCGTCTACGTGGACAACCGTGAGGTGCTCTGCCTGCGGCCCGGTGAGACCGCGTCGGTCGATCTGACCGGCGGCCGTCACCAGGTGATGATCGCGGAGGTCCGCGGCCGGGTGCTGTTCAACGCGCCGGTCGACGTCCGGGCGGGCAGCCGCTCGGTGGTCGACATCTGGCACGGCGTGCGCATCGAGTCGGTCAACGGGACCTACGTCGCGTCGCGCTAGTCTGACCTGACCGTCAGGGGCTCGGGGCCGCAGGCTCCGGGCTCGCTGACGTCCCTGACGGGGCGGGCGCAGCAGCCGGCGCTGCCTCGGTCTCGGGCGCCGGGGCCGGTCGGACGGTCCCGTCGAAGGTGCTCGGGAAGGAGGCACCAGCGAGTCGCTCCGCCCACACCTTGTCGAGCGCCTTGGCGGCGAGGCCGCTGAACACGCCGCCGCCGGGGATGGGGATCAGCGCCGTGGGGTCACCCGAGTCGATGCCGCGAAGCAGCAGGCGAACCTCGGACGGCTCGATCCACGTCCCGGGCTTGTCGCCCGCCTGCACGCTCATCGCCGACCCGAGCATCTCCACCCACAGGTCCTCGTGGGTGACGGCGCCGGGGCGGCCCATGATGCCGGTGAGGACAGCGTGATCGCCGAACTGCTCGACCACCGCGATCACCCAGTGCTCGCGACCGCCGATGGTGCAGCGTCCGCCGTCCGTCCAGGTCTTGGGGCTGGGCTCGTAGGGCAGATCCCAGTGCACCGACGCGCACGCCGCCTCCGCCCAGGCGCTCGCCTCGGCGATCGGCACGATCGGGCTGGTGGTGTCGATCCAACGGACGTCGAACCACGTCGACCCGTCCGCCGCGTCCACCGAGATCGCGTCGCGCGTGACCTTGACCACGGAGTTGTCCAGCACGGACATCACAAAGCCCGCGCCCTGGTAGACGTGATGCGGACGGTCCTCGATGCCTCGCGGCATCGACGCCAGCCTGTCCCCGACCCCGCAGCCCGCCAGCGCGAGCGTCAGCGCCAGAGTTTGTCGCCCGGATTGCACGGCGGCTCCTTTCCAGGCTTGAGGACAAACGACTCAACCGGCGCCTGCGTCAGCCGCGCGGCCTGCCACGCGACGCCCTTGCCGCCTTCGACATGGCCGCGGCCGGTGACGATCACGACGTAGCCGGTGCCGTCCCAGTCCTTCAGCGCGGCCGAGGCGATCGCGTAGTCGCGCCAGGCCATCGCCTGGAGGAAGGTGCCCTCCTGCTCGATGGGGACGGGGTGCTCACCCATGCCTGGCCGCAGCAGGTCGATGTAGCGAGGCGGCAGCGACACCTCGACGTCGTCGGGCTTGGGGCCCAGGTCGACGCCCGCGCCGATCACCGTCACGCGGTCCAGGTCGTGCCCGGCCTCGATCAGCGGCGCGTACGGCCGGAACGCGAAGCCCCAGCTGTCCTTCCACTCCAGCTTGCTCGGCAGGTCCGACGCGTCGACCTGGCCGTGGTCGAACGCGTCGAGCACGCCCTGGTACTTGCGGTGCACCGCCTCCAGCGCCACCCGCACCGGGGCGCGCTCCGCCAACCCGTGCACCACCTTGGACGCGCGCGACAGGTCAGGCTGAAAGCCGTGGCGCTCCCCAAGCACGATCACGGCGGGTGCGGCCGGCGCCGTCACGTCCGCGAAGCCGACGTAGGTGCACGCATCCGCCGCCTGGGCGCTCGCCAACCACAAGGCCAACCACATGTCGGACTCCCACAGCACACTGGATCACACGGTGGGCGGGCCACCGCCACGTCGCCATGTGTCGCGTCCCCAGCCGAGCGCGGACAGCCGGTCCGCCAGCAGCCCGGGGAACCGGGGGCCCCAGGTCGCGTTGAGCGGGGACGGGTGCGGCAGCGGGAACACGTCCAGCGTGCGGCGCGCGCCGTCTGGCGCCACCACGTCCACGCGAACGCCGGTGCTGAACCGATCCTCGCGTGCCCAGTGGGCGGTCAACGCAGCGGTCGAAGGCTTGTCCGTCCCGAACCAGAAGAAGGCCTCGCGGCCGAGCGCCAGCACCGTGTCGCCGCTCCAGCCGTGCACCAGCAGGTCGCGCACCACGGGCGCAAACACCGCGCGGGTCTTGGGCGCCCACACCTTGTTCTCGATGGGCTTGTACGGGACCATGTTCGCCCAGAACACGTACCGACCGGCCTCCACCGACGCCGCGAAGTCGGGCATGGGGGTGCCAAACAGCGCCTTGTGCAGGCCGACCCTCACCTTCTGCCCACCCGCCCCAATGAACGGGAAGCCGTGGATGATCTCGTGGCGGCCCGGGTCGCGGCCGAACATACACACGCGCGCGCCCGGATCGCCCTCGCCCAGCACGGGGTCGAGCGGATCACGGCCGGCGCCGCGGTACACGTCCAGGTCGATGCGATCGAGGCCCGCCGCCAGCGCGCGGAACGCCTCGCGCCGCGCGTCAGGGGTCATGCGATCGTGACGTCCTTGTTGAGGTACACGTCCTGCACCGCGTTGAGGATGGCGATGCCCTCACCCAGCGGCTTCTGGAAGGCCTTGCGGCCCAGGATCAGGCCGGTGCCGCCCGCGCGCTTGTTCACGACGGCCGTGCGCACCGCGTCCGCGAGGTCATGCTTGCCCGACTCGCCGCCGGAGTTGATCAGGCCGGACCGGCCCGCGTGGCAGTTGAGCAGCTGGTAGCGGGTCAGGTCGATCAGGTTGGACGTGGTCAGCGTGTCGTACACGGCCTTGCTGGTCTTGCCCCACCTGCCGAGCGCCGGGTCCGTGTAGCCGCCGTTGTGGTCGGGCATCTTCTGCTTGATGATGTCCGCGCCGATGGTCACGCCCAGGTGGTTGGCCTGCGCGGTGAGGTCGGCCGCGGTGGAGTGGTCGGCGGTGGGCGTCTTGAACGCGTCGTTGCGGACGTAGCACCACAGCACCGTGAACATGCCGAGGCTGTGCGCCTCCTCGAACATGCCGGCGATCTCCTGCAGCTGGCGGCGGCTCTCAGGCGCGCCCCAGTACACGGTGGCGCCGATGCCCGCCGCGCCCAGCTCGAACGCCTGCTTCACGCTGCCGAACGGGACCTGGTCGAACGTGTTCGGGTACGACAGCAGCTCGCTGTGGTTGACCTTCACGATGAACGGGATGCGGTGCGCGTACTGGCGCGACACGCTGCGGAGCACGCCGAACGTGGACGCGACCGCGTTGCAGCCGCCCTCGATGCCGAGCTTCACGATGTTGGACGGGTCGAACATGGTCGGGTTGGGCCCGAACGAGGCGCCCGCGCTGTGCTCGATGCCCTGGTCGACCGGGAGGATCGACACGTAGCCGGTGTTGGCCAGGCGGCCGTGGCTGAACATGCGCTGCAGGTTGACCAGGACGTTCGGCCGGCGGTCCGTCTGGGACACGACGCGCTCGATGAAGTCCGGACCCGGGAGGTGCAGCTGCGACGCAGGCACGCCCACGCAGCGGTGCTCGAGCAGAGACTGGGCGGAGTCGCCGAGCAGCGTGGCGATCTGGCCGATGTCCATGATTCCTCCGTAGGGGTCTGTCGTGCGGAAACGAGGGGCCGCTGGCGTATCCCGCACCGCGGGCGGATGGTATGCTGCGCGCACAGGGATCCGGGAGTCCAAGTGCCGCCTGCCGCACGAAACCTCGACCTTCACGTCTGCCCGCTCGTCACGGGCGTCGTGCCCCACGTGGGCGGGCCGCTGATCGGCACCGCAGCCAACGTCCTGATCGGGGGCATGCCGGCCGCCTGCGCCGGGGACGTCGCCACCTGCGTCGGCCCGCCGGACGCGTTGCTCCCTGGGTCGGCCACCGTGCTGATCGGTGGCAGACCGGCCGCGCGCATGGGCGACATGACCGTCCACGGCGGCTCGATCATGTCAGGCTGCCCGACCGTGATGATCGGCTGATCGCGCGCTTCAAGGCGCCGCGGGCAGCTCCCACGTGATCAGGTCCCGGCTCCGGGCGAGCCCGATCACGCCGTGTCCCCCGACAAAGTCCGTCGTGTCGCTCGCGGCGAAGAACAGATAGGCGAAGCCGTCGATCCCGCGCGCGTCGCACAGGCTGGCGCCGGTGGCCGGGACGCCTGTGTTCCAGGGCTGCGTCGGGACGCTCAGCGGCTTCGGCGTCCCCCACTTGAGCCAACCGATCGCCTTGTCCTCGTCGCCGGTGAGCGCGGCGATCGCCGGGGCCAGGCCTACGCGCTGGCTGCCAAGCACGGACCACCCCTCGCCAAGCCGCAGGAAGCGCGAGAGGCTCAGCGGCGGCGCGGCGGCCGCCGGCCCCCAGTACCCGTCGATGTTCCCCGTCCGCGACACCGAAACCCAAGGTTCGCCATTCTCGGTCGACATGGCGATCAGGCCGAGCGACGCGTGCCCGAGCGTCACGGCGGAGGTGGTGCGCTCAAGGCCCGTCCCCCGCTCCGGATCAAACGCCTCCGGCGCCTCCCAGGTGGACAGATCGTCCGAGTGCCAGGCCCAGGTCGCGGGCTTGACGCCGTCCGCGGCCACCTCGGACGCGGTGAGCAGGAAGCGTCCGTCGTCGTCGCGGGTGAGGTCCGGTGTCGCCAGGCCCGCGGCGGTCGGCACGTCGATCGCCTCCGCCAACGACCAGCGGGTCGTGTCCACGCTGACCAGGTGCACCACGTCCCGTCGACCGGTCGCCACCGTCAGGCGCGACGCGAACAGGTGCCACTGCCCCACCGTGAACCGCACCGACACGTCCGACAGCGACTCACCCGGTCGGTCGACCAGCGGGCCACGGAGCGTGTCCCAGGGCACCAACTTGGCGGCGATCGCCGCGTACTCGATGCACACGTTGGCGAGCGGGTACGGCCCGCGCGTCACGCCGCCGGAGTCGACGAGGTCGAGGTCGTCGTCGGCGCGCGGACCGCCACGACAGCCGACGAGCGCCGCGGCGCCCACGAAGATCGCTAGCGTGACACCAGCGCGTCCAACCCGACCTGCCACGCCGCCTCCCGATCCGCCTTGAGTCTAGCCGGTTCGGCGTCGAGCACGCGCCGATCCCAGCGGCGGACGGTGTGGTCCCGGGACGCCGTGCAGATCATCGTGCCGTCGCCACCACCCGCGGCCAGCCCGCGACCGTCGCTCAAGAGCGCCAAGTCGACGACGACCCGCCCCTCCACCGGCACCGTGCGGAGAGGCGTGGTCGCGTCGCCCGCGTACAGGTCGATCCGATCGTCCACTGCCACGGCTCGAAGCGCGCCCGTCGCGTCCACCGCCGCCGCCACCGTCGACGTGGCCGGGAGCCACAGCGCCGCTGCGCCACACGCGCCCGATCAGGTCGCCAGGGACGAGATCGTGCTCATGACCGTCGGGCAGTCGCAGTCGTACGAGGGCGCGCATCGTATGCACGGTCGAACCCGCACACACGACCACCGCGGGCCGCTCCACTCCATCACCGTGCTCGCGCCTAGGGGAGCGGACGATGCGTGTACGCAACCTCGCCCGTGCGCGTCATCGTGACGGTCTGACCCGAGCCTTGCAGGACCCAACGTGAGGTCAGCAGGCCATCCACGCCCACCGGCCCGCGCGCGTGCAGGCGGGCCGTGCTCACCCCCACCTCGCCACCCAGACCAAAGCGGTAGCCGTCGGCGAAGCGCGTGGACGCGTTCCAGAACACGCAGGCGCTGTCCACGTCGGCGATGAAGCGGTCGGCGGTGGCGGCGTTGGCCGTGACGATCGCGTCGGTGTGGGCGCTGCCCCAGCGGCGGATGTGCGCGATGGCGGCCGCCACGTCGTCAACGATCGCGACCGTGGCGGCGAGGTCACCGTACTCGTGGTGGAGCGACGGCGCCGCCGGGAGGCCAAGCTCCACGGTTTGTTCCGGGTGCGCGAAGAGCGTCACGCCGTCGAGCGCGCCGAGCAGCGACGGCAGGTGGCCGGCCGTCACCAGGGCGCGGTGCACCAGCAGCGTCTCCATCGCGTTGCACGCGGCCGGGTAGTCCTTCTTGGCGTCGGTCACGATGCGCCGCGCCATGTCGATGTCGGCATCCACGTCCACGAACACGTGGCAGACGCCGTCGGCGTGGCCGAGCACCGGGATGCGCGTGTTCGACTGGATCGCGCGCACGAGCGCGTTCGACCCGCGCGGGATCACCAGGTCGATCACGTCGTCGAGCGCGAGCAGCTCGCCCACCTCTTCGCGCGTGCGGACCAGCTGGAGCACCGCACGGGGCAGCTCCGGCGCGAGCGCGTCGCACAGGACCTCGTGGAGGATCGCGTTGCTGCGAGACGCCTCCGCGCCGCCCTTCAGCACCAGCGCGTCGCCTGCGCGCAGCGCGAGCGCGGCCAGCTGCGGGAGCGCGTCGGGGCGAGACTCGAAGATGATCAGCAGCACGCCAATCGGCGTGGTCTCCAGCCGCAGATCCATGCCGCTGGCGACCTCGGTGTGGCGCAGCTTGCGGCCGATCGGCTCGTCCATCGAGGCGATCGCGCGGATGCCGTCCGCCAGCACCGCCAGCTTGCTGCGCGACAGATCCAGGCGCGCGGCCAGCGCCGACGACAGCTTGCCTGCGGCCACCGCCTCCGCCGCCTCACCCACGTCCAGCGCGTTGGCGGCGAGGATCTCGGCCTCTCGCGCGACGAGCGCGTCGGCCATGCGGTTCAACGCGGCGACACGCCCCTGGGTGCCCGCGCGCAGCAACGCCGGCATCGCGGCGCGCGCGGCGATCGCTTGATCGCGAGCGGTCATGGGGCCTCCGATCCGCGCACGATCACGACCTGATCCCGGTGCACGACGGCCTTGCCGCGGCCGGTGGACGCGCCGATCGCGGCGCGGATCTCGTCGGAGCTGCGGTCGGTGCGGCCGCGCGCGAACTCGCCCGCCTCGTCGCACACGGACACCACGGCGCCCGCCGCGAAGGAGCCGTCCACCGAGGAGATGCCGGGCATCAGCAGCGAGGCCTTGCGGTGGATCAGCGCGTCACGCGCGCCCTCGTTCACCACCAGGCGACCCTCAGGCGCGGTCGCGAAGGCGAGCCAGCGACGCACGCTGTTCATGCCGACCTCAGCGGGGAACCAGGTGCCGACGTCCTCGCCGGCGAACACGCGGCTCAGCACCTGCGGGTCGCCGCCGCTCGCGACGACCACGTGCACGCCCGACGCTGCGCCCACCTTGGCGGCGGCGATCTTGGCGCCCATGCCGCCGCGACCCAGCGCCGAGCCTGCGCCGAGCTTCACCGGGCCGCCCTCCCACACCGGGATGCGCACGGACCCAGGCTCGCCGGGGGGCGCCGTGTAGATGCCGTCGACGTCGGTCAGCAGCGCGAGCGCGTCGGCGCCGATGCCGCCCGCGACCAGCGCGGAGAGGCGATCGTTGTCGCCGAAGATGGTCGAGCCCGACAGGGCGATCTCAGCGGTGGAGACGGTGTCGTTCTCGTTGATGATCGGCACCACGCCCAGCTCCAGCAGGCGGTCGAGCGTGGCGGCCAGGTGCACGTGACGGTGACGGCTGCCGAAGTCGTCCTCGGTCAGCAGCACCTGCGCGCAGGCCCCACCCAGGCGGCCGAAGAGCGCGTCATAGAAGGCCATGAGCGCGCTCTGACCGGCCGCGGCGCACGCCTGACGATCGACCACGGAGACCGGCTTGCGGTCAAAGCCGAGGCGCTCCGCGCCAAGGCCCACGGCGCCCGACGACACCAGGATGACCTGACGGCCGCCCTCCTGGAGCGCGCGCACCTGCTCCACCAACGCGCCCATTCGGCCCAGCGCAAGGCGGCCGTCGTCACGCGCGACCACGCCTGTGCCGACCTTCACCACCACGCGACGCGCGCGCACCAGCGGCTCACGGATCCCCGTTTGGGACAAGACGCCTCCGAGCGGCTCCGCTATCGCGGAGTCGTCAGGATCGCAGCTAGCACTTCCCGGTCAGCGTGGGGCCGTGTATAAGGCAGGACCGGGGACCGGTAAGGAAGCACGTTCATGCGTTTCGGACTGATCGGCGTCATCGCGCTTGGACTCGCGGCCTGCGGCAGCGAGACCACCCTGCGTGGCAACACCCGCGACACCGACGGCCTCCCCACCGGCGACGACGTCCGTCCGGACGACATCCTGCCCCCCATCGCGGTCTGCGCCATCAGCAAGGACCCCACCCAGCCCGGCGAGCCGGTCAGCCTGATCGGCGAGAATTCGTACGATCCGGACGGCAACCTCATCGTGAACTACCACTGGTCGCTGGTGAAGAAGCCCGCCGGCTCTGAGGCGCGGCTCACGTCCGGCACCGCCAACGTCGACGAGTTCACGCCGGACTTGGTCGGCGACTACGCGGTCACGCTCACGGTCACCAACGACTTCGGCAACCCGTCTGAGCCGTGCAGCCGCTCGTTCCGCGCCGAGCCGAGCCAGGACCTCTACATCGAGCTGACGTCGGAGCACCCCACCGACAACATCGCGCTCCGCGTCGCGCGCAGCTCGGACCCCTCCGACTTCTGCTCGCAGGACGGCTGCAGCCAGGACTGGGGCGCCTCCGGCGCAGACGGCGATCCGGCCTTCCTGTCCGATGACGTGTCCGACGGCGCAGACGTCATCGCCATCGGGTCTCCCGCCACCGGCAAGTTCACCGTGACCGCGTACGATGACCTGACCGGGCTCGGCCTCGCGGACAACGTGGTGACGGTGGTCGTTTACATCAAGGGCGTGGAGGCGTGGCGCGGCAGCCACACCATGCTCAAGGAAAACAGCAGCGCCGACTTCGCCGAGATCAGCTTCCCGTCCGGCTCGGTGACTGCGCTGTAGTTCGCGGTCACCGGCTGTTCGTCCGGCGCTAGATCCCGATCCACCAGCCGAGCGCGCGCGCCGCGGCCCAGTTGCCGCCGAAGGCGAGCAGCGCCGACGCCAGCGTGATCACGCCCAGCTCGGTGCCCAGGATGACGGCGATCGTCCCCCGCCCTGCGCCCATGCGGCGCAGCAGCGTGATCTCGTCGCGCCGCAGCCGCACCGACAACGACAGCACCAGGCCGACAAAAGCCAGCGTCGACACGACCACCAGCACGCCGCCCACGGCGAGCAGCTCCTGCACGCGCAGCACCACGTCCAAGATCGCGCGCACCACCGCCACCGGGCGCACCCCTTGGTTCACGGTGTCCACCGCCAGATCGCCGAGCGCTTGATCGCGGGCGCGATCATCCTTGGGGAAGATCAACACGCCGGTGAGCGGCCAGTCGGCGGACGCGCCGTGCAGGTGGAAGGTGGGCAGCGACTCAGACGTGATCTCCGTGAACATGAAGATCGACAAGCTCGCCTCCATGTTCTCGTTCGTGGCGGCGACGGCGTCGTTCTTGGTGACGGCCGCGTGGCCGTGCAGCAGGCCCTCGACCGCCCACGTCGTCTTCACGTCCACCAGGATGGCGTCGTCATCCGGGCCGCCCGTCGGCGCGAGCACGCCCACGACATGCAGGAGCAGCGGGTAGGCCCCTGAGAGATCGTAGAGGTTCGTCGCGTCCGTTCGGATCGCGTCGCCGGGGCCCAGGTTCGCCGCCCGCGCGACCGACGCGCCCACCACCGCCTCGCCGAGCGTGCCGAATCGACGGCCCTTCGCGAGCGTCAGGTGACGCGCGTCAAAGTACTCGACCGACGTACCGACGACCGGCGCGCCGCCCGCCGCGTAGCGGACGAAGAGCGGCACGACGACGCCGTAGCGCTTGGCCTGCAGCGCCTCGGCCTCGGCGTACGGCACGGTGTCGCGCACGCGGCCCCGGAAGAACAGGCTCGACATCACCAGGTCGAACTCGTTGCCGGCGTGGCCGACGAGGATCGGGGTCGCCTCGGCGCGCGACAGCAGCCGCCCCTGCGCGAGCTGACCGAGGGTCGCGGTGAACGCGGGCAGGAAGAGCGCAACGGCCAGGCCGATCACGAGCACGACCGTGCGGCCCGCGTTCGCGCGGAGCGAGCGGCGCGCGAGGTAGAGCGCGTGGCGCGGCGGGATCACGGGCCCCCTCCCATCGTCAGCACCACGTCGAAGCGATCCTGCATGCGGAGGTCGTGCGTGACCATCACCAGCGTGGTGCCTCGATCGCGCACGAGCGCGTCGAGCAGCGCCATCACGTCATCGGCGCGCGCCGCGTCCAAGCCGGTGGTCGGCTCGTCGGCCAGCACGATCGACGGCTGAGTCACAAGCGCCCGCGCGATCGCCACGCGCTGCCGCTCGCCCTGGGACAAATGGGAAGGCGAGCGCGAGCGATGGGCGCCCAAGCCAAGCTCGTCGAGCAAGGCGACCGCATGCGCACGCGCCGCGTCGTCGAGCGCCAACGTGGCGTCGAGACGGAACGGGAGCAGCACGTTGTCGAGCACGTCGAGGTAGTCGACCAGCGGGAAGTCCTGGAACACAAAGCCGACGTGACGCAGACGCCACGCCCGCCGCGCACGCTCGGACATCTGGTGCAGCGCCGCGTCGCCCACTTGAACGGTGCCGGAGTCCGGCGTGAGCGTGCCCGAGATCAGCCCGAGCAAGGTCGACTTTCCGCAGCCGGACGGGCCGACCACGCCCACGCGCGAGCCCACCGCGACCGTCCACTCCGGCAGGTCGAGCGCGAACGCGCCCTCGCCGTACGCGAAGCGCACACCGCGAAGCTCGAGCGCGTTCATGGCGCGGCCTTCGTGGAGGGCGAGCTCGGCGACGCCTCGCGGGAGGGCGCGTCGGTCGTCGGCGGCTCCTCCTTGGGCGACACGTCGGTCGTCGGCGGCGCGTCCTTCGCTGCGCCGTCCTTGGGCGCGTCGAACAGGCCCGCGTTGAACATCTCCAGCGGGTCCATGAAGCCCGCGTCCGCGCCGGTCCCTGCGCCGGATCCGAGCACGTCGTTCGCGGTCAGCACCGACGACACGCGCGCCAGATCCCGCATGTGGGTGTCGGTAATGCGCCAGCCGTCGTCCGTCGGCGTGAGCGTGTAGACCGCGCGGTACCGGTTGATGCGCGGGTGCATGTGCCGCTGGTGGGTGACGACGCCGCGCACCAGCCACGACGCGTCCACGCGCACGCGCCCCGCGTCGTCCATGTCGAGCACGGACACGTCGTCGTACTCCACGCCGCTGATATGCACGGCGGTGGACTCGTCGCGCATCCGCACCAGCGCGCGCCAGTGCTCGACGTAGGCGTCCGTCAGTGCGTCGCCCGCGAAGCTCTGCGCGAGCTGCGCGTGCACCGCGTCCCGATCCGAGCCCAGGTCGAAGACATGGTAGACCGGCGCGTGCAGCGCCTCGAAGTCCGCGATGATCGCCGACGCGTCCGGCGTCGGGGCGGCGCAGGCCACACTCAGCGCCAGCGCGGCCCGCCTCATGGGGTGCTGACGAACCGCGCTTCCAGGCGACGAAGCGACAGGTCCCGGGTCCAGAAGCGAGGATCGTCGACGTTGTACGGGGCGTTCGGCAGCGCGACCCGCGACGAGTCCATCGTCACCTTCCAGCCGCGGCCCGCCACCACCATCGCCGAGTAGACCATGGGCTTGTCGGCCAGGCCCCAGTTCTCGATCACAACGTCGACGTCTTGGTCGAGCTTGAGCGGCGCCGAAGGCTTGAACTCCACCATGTACAGGAAGAAGCCGCCGGTGACCGCGCCCTTGCCGTTCAGTCGGTTGTCCTTGGGGCCCCAGGTGCCGGGCACCACCTGACCGTCCACGCGCACGCGGAGGCCCTGGCCCATCTGGTCCCAGACCTTGTGCGAGTAGGCGTCGAGCACCTGCTGAGCCTGGTGCGACGGCTCCGTGGCCGAACGCGCGGCCTCCATGCCCGCGCGAAGATCTGCCGCCACCACGTCGAACGGGACCTCCATCACCACGACGGCTTCGAGGTGGTCGCCGTCGAACTGGATCGCCGCGCGCATGCTGTAGTCGACGCGCGACATGGGGTGCGCGCTGGCGACCGAAGCCGTCAGCAGGGCCACCATGGCGACAGGTCGAAGCATCCGGCCTCCCCGCGCCCGTCCGCGCCGCCCACGCAGGCGGCGCGTCGGGTCAGGCACGATCAGACGGAGGCGCGACGGCGGCGCGCGAGCACCGCGAGGGCCGTCAGCGCGAGCACACCCGCGCCGTTGGTCCCGCCGGTGTCACAAGCACCCTGGCGGCCGATGTTCTTCACGTCGAAGGTCAGCTTGGCCGCGCCGGTTCCGGCAGGGCCGCCGATGTTGAGGACGGCGGTGTACGTGCCGGCGTCGTCGAACGTGACCTCAGGCTCCCAGGCGCGCAGGGTCTTGACGGGCTCGCCCTCGACCTTGTCACCCGCGAAGATGTCCCACTGGACGTCCGAGATGCACTTGTACACCGCGATGTTGGTGTCGTTGAGCAGACGGACGCTCAGGCCCTTGGTGGGCTCCGCGGAGAACGCAGGCTCCGGAACGCCGCAGGCATCCACGTAGGCCGCCTTCTTGTCGCAGTACTGCCACTCGCCGCACGCGTCGCGGGTGCCCTCAAAGCACACGTTGATCGTGTAGTTGCCCGGCGCCTTGTACGTGTGCGTGCCGTTGATGCCCTCAGACGTCTCGCCGTCACCCCAGGACCAGGTGACGCCCGTGATCTCGGCCTTGCTCGAGCTGATCACGCCGCACTTCAACTCAAAGGGCACGACGCCGATCGCCTCGGTGCCATCGTCTTCCGGGTTGAGCTCGTTGCTGCACTTGAACGTGGCGTACGGGCCGTACAGCGCGTTCAGGCTGGCGATGTCGTCGGAGTTGGGGAAGTACTCGGACGGGGTCTCGCAGTTCGCGGCCTGCCAGTACATGGTCGACGTGCGCATCGCGAGATCGTTGCACGGGTCTTCGCGCTCACACGGGTGGCCCATGCCCATCAAGTGGCCGATCTCGTGCAGCGTCGTCGACTCGATGGAGGGGCGACCGCCGCAGTTGTTGCTGGCGATCTCCGCGTCCGTCGCGAAGGCGGCGTTGTCGTTGTAGATGATGTCGCCGTCGTCCGCGACCTTGTAGGTCTCGCCGTTGATGATCTGGCGCTTGGCGCCGGTCAACGTGAGCGAGGCCGCCAGGATGCCCGGCTCGACCAGGTCGTCCTTGGGGTCATCGTAGGTGACTCGGTTGATGCGGTCGTGCTTGTAGCCGATGTTCTCTTCGGCGGGCAGCACTCTGCCCAGCTCGGCGCTGAAGTCCGCGCAGGGGGCGGCGGCATGCCAAGTCTCGTAGGACATGCCCAGGATGCTGATCAGGTAGTCCATGTCCTTGCCGCCGTACGAGCCGACGTCGGCGACGTCGTACACGACGGGCATGTCCTCATAGGCCCACACGTGACCGATGTGCTTCCAGGCGACGGCCGGCGTGGAGATGGCCATACCAAGCGCGATGAGGGCTAGGGTCTTGCGGTTCATCAGTGCCTCCGCCGAGCCGGCGCGTTGATCTCGGCGAGCTGCGCGGGCGAGAGGCCCGGGATGGCCTCCCCGGTCCAGCCGGTCACGAGTCGGGAGTCGATCGTCTGGATGAGATCAACCAGGTAGACGCGCCGCTCCTGCTCCAGATGGGGCAGGAAGCGCGCGTCGAACATCTCCTTGGGGGGAGACTGGTAGGTCAGCGTGTACGGCTCGCGCTCACCGGGGGCGCGGCGGATGATGTGCACGCCCATGTACTTGGCGACCGGCACCAAGCGCGCGCGCTCCGAGCCGCTCTGGGCCAGGAAGAACACGGCCTCTTCGCCGACGGAGAACTTGGCCGCGCCCGCGATCAGCAGGCCCTGGCCTTCGAACTCGCCGCCGAGGCTGTCCACGATGACCGAGGTGGGGTCATCCGGGCCCTTCATGACCTTGGCCACGGTGACCTTGGCGCGGGTCCAAATCAGGCCGCGCTCGTCCTGCTCGGTCCAGACCTTCTCCACCGTGCCCCGCACGATGTAGGTGGACGCGTCGACCAACATGTCGGTGGTCATGGGCGCGAAGGTCGTGGCGTGGGCCACGCTCGGGAGTCCGGACACCGCGACGACCAGCGCCAGCGCTGCCAGGATCGGCTTGAACCTCAAACGGGTCATGGGCTTGCTCCATCGGCCTGAGCAGACCCCAGGGGGGGTCAATGTCGAGTCCTCGCCGCACAGGCCTGACGGGAGGAACCAGATCGGACGGCCCACACTAGCACACCTGAGCCCGACGTTCACGTCGACACCTCGTCAGGTAATGCTTCCCACCGCTGGCGCGGACTGCATGGCCTCGGCGATCCGCCCCTAGAGCCCCAAGTGGGCCATCAACCGGGCATTCACGATACGGTGGTCGAACCGCGACTGGCAGCGGGCCCTGGACGCTTCGCCCATGGCGGTGATCGTCGCCGGATCCGACAGCAGGCGCTCCATGTGGGCGGCCAGCGCCGACACGTCGCCTTCGTCGAATAGCCAGCCATTGACGCCCTCTTCCACCGTCTCCCGGTTGCCAGGGGCCCGGGTAGTGAGGATCGGTCGGCGCATCGCCATGCCCTCCAGGATGGACACGGGCAGGCCCTCAGTGGCGCCGCTGGGCAGCACGAACACGTCGCTGCGGGCGTACAGGCCGCGGATGTCCTTCACGAACCCGACCAGGTCGACGATGCCCTCCTGGCGCCAGGACTCGAGCTTCTCGGCCGGGATCGCGTCCGGGTGCTTGGGGTCGGAGTCCCCCGCCACCAGGAAGCGGGCGTGCGGGAAGCGCTTGTGGACCTGACGCGCGGCCTCGACGAAGGTGCCGACGCCCTTGTGCCAGACCAGCCGCCCGACCATCAGGAAGGTGGCGGCGCCCTTGGCAGGCGACGGGGCGACGGCCTCGAACAGCTCGGTGTCCACGCCCTCCCCGTCCATCAAGTAGAGCCGGTCGTCCGGCGCCAGGCGCAGCCGGCGCGCGTCGTCGAGGTTGTCCTGGTTGAGCACGATCAGGCTGTCGCACAGGGCGCCCGCGGCTTGAAGCGTGGCGTAGTACACGCGCCGACGCAGCTCCCGCCGCGCGCTGCCGCCCAGGTGGGCGAACCCGAGGCCGGTGATCATGCCGTGCACCTTGGGCACACCCGCCGCCCGCGCCGAGGCCGCCCCGATCACCGTCATCTTGTGGGTGTAGGTGAGCACGACGTCCGGCCGGACCACGCGGCAGGCCCGACGAATGGCCCGCGCCGTGTCCAGGTCGACCATCGGGTTGATGTAGCTGCGGCGAGCGTCCTTGGCGGCGTCCGGCGCCCAGCCTTGGGTCTCGAACAGCGGCAGGAAGCTCGCCCCGGTCGCCACGATCTCGCGGACACCGTCTCCGCGGGGGGCCGCCACCCAGACGTGGTGCCCACGCGCCACCAGGTCACGCAGCAGCGGCAAGCGGAACCAGACCATCGACGCGGCGGTGTTTGCGACCAACAGGACGTGCATCCAGCGCTCCCCGGGGCTCCAATCTAGCCTACCCGAGCCATCGCGCGCTCCCGACGTGACAAACACCGGTCGCTTGGGCTATCCTCGTTGGCTTGACGACCCGAGACGAACCCGCTGGGGGCGCTTGGGGTAGAATCTCCCCTCCTCATCCAGGGAACGGCACATGGCCCACGCGCTCTTCAACAAGGAAGCGAAGACCACCAGCCCGCTGCCCGTCCCCACGGGCCCGGCGGGTCAGGCGCGTGAGAACCAGCTGTTCAACGAGGTCCGGGACGTCCGCCGCAACGTCGAGATCAACATCGGCAAGGCGTGCAACAACCGCTGCGTGTTCTGCATCGACGGCCTCCCCAAGAAGGAGGATCGCTCCTACATGTCGTGGGAGGAGATGAAGGGCGAGCTGGACTTCTGGCACGCGTCCGGGTCGCGCTCGGTCGGCTTCCTGGGCGGCGAGCCGACCACCTACCCGAAGATCGTCGAGGCCGTGGGCTACGCGCGGGACCTGGGCTTCACGCGCATCGCGCTGGCCACCAACGCCACCAAGCTGCGCCTGGAGCACTTCACCGACAAGCTGCTCGAGAACGGCCTGAGCCGCGTGACCATCTCCATGCACGGCCACACGGCAGACCTGGAAGAGCGCCTGACGCGCGTCCCCGGCGTGTACGAGAAGAAGGTCCACGCCATCAAGTACCTGATCGCCAAGCGCAAGGAAGGCTTCCTGGCGGACGGCGTGTCGGTCAACATCGTCGTGAACGGCTGGAACTACCGCTCCATCCCGCAGATGATGCGCTTCTTCTACGACGAGGTCGGCCTAGACGACGTGCGCATGAACTTCATCCGTCCGGAAGGCTACGCCGAAGGCGACCCTGAGCTCACCCCGCTCTACACCAAGGTCGTGCCCTACCTGATGAAGGCGCTGGTGCTGTCCGAGAAGCACTGGACCAAGAACACCTTCACGTTCGGCGGCGTGCCGCTGTGTGTGCTCCCGCCTGCGCTGCGCACCAACGAGTACCTGCTCAAGAAGCACCTGGGCGAGTACCGCGACCTGTCCACCGACTGCTCGGTCCGCCAGGAAGGCGAGGGCTTCGGCATCGAGGAGGTCCGCGACGGCCGCAGCCGGTTCAACTGGCAGGACCGCAAGCGCTTCGACCTGAAGTGGGCCCCGGAGGCCTGCCGCGCGTGCTCCAAGGTCGAGCTCTGCGAGGGCGTCTGGAAGGGCTACGTCGACATCCACGGCGAGGCCGAGTTCCACCCGGTGTGATCGTGTCGCGTATCAGCCCGCGGCCGGGCGTCCGTCGCCGCGACCCGCGCCCAGGCGCGCGCGCATCACGCCGACCGCCCGCGCGAAAGCCCGATCGGCCTCGCGGCAGATGGCGGCCATCGAGAAGAACCCGTGGATGAGCGACGGGTGGTGGTGGTGCTCGACCGCCACGCCCGCGGCTTGCAGGCGCGCGACGTACGCCACGCCCTCATCGCGGAGCACGTCGAAGCCGCTGGTCAGGACCAAGGCAGGCGCGACGCCATCCAGCGACGGCGCGTGCAGCGGGGACGCGCGCGGGTCGGCCGGGTCCGCGTCGCCCACATAGTGTTGGATGAACCAGCGCATCAGCGCACGGTCCAGCTGGAAGCCGTTCGCGAAGGTCTCGTAGGAGCCGTGCTCGGTCGCCAGATCGGTCACCGGGTAGATCAAGACCTGCAGGTCGGGCGCGCGCTCGCCCGCGCGGCGCGTCTCATTCGCCACCACGGCGGCCAGGTTCCCGCCCGCGCTGTCCCCCACCACCGCCACGCGTGACCCGTCGGCGCCAAGCGCCGCAGCGTTGCTCAGCGCCCAGCGGTAGGCCGCGAGCGCGTCGTCGGCCGCGGCCGGAAACGGGTGCTCAGGCGCCAGACGGTAGTCCACCGCCACCACCACCGCGTCGACGTCCCGCGCGAGCCGTCGGGGAATTCCGTCGTGCGTCTCGAGATCGCCAAGCACCCAGCCGCCGCCGTGGAAGAACACGATCAGCGGCTTGGACCCAGCCCCGCCGATCGGCGCGTAGACGCGCACCGGTACGTCGCCCGCCGGCCCCGGCACCGCGCGGTCGACCACCGACGCGAGCGGGATGCGAGGCTCGCCCAGCATCCGCACCGACGATCGCATCAACGTGCGCGCGGCCTGCGGAGCCATCGACTCAGGCGGCGTGATCGGCGCCTTGGACGCCAGCCAGAGCAGCGCCTGCAGCTGCGTGTCGAGCGTGGCGCCGTCTCGCACCACCGGAGGCCCGGCGATCCGTCGCAGCATCGGCTCAGGCAGCGCGAGCGCCCACGCAAGCGGGGAGAGGTTCATCACGCGCTCCGGCGAAAGGACGGCCACGGGCCCATGCTCCACCACAGCCCCCACACCAGCACGCCAAAGCTCAACAGCCCGATCAGCGTGCCCCACACGGGGATCGGGAGCCACAGCGCGCGGGCGATCAGCGCCACGTCCGACGGCATGTCGCCGCGAGCCGTGTGGGCGACCGGCATGAACAGGTAGTCGCTGCGCTGAAAGACCGCGAGCGCGAGCTGCACGCCCAGAAAGCTCATCACCACCCGCGCCGACTCCGGAGACCAGCGCGTCCCGATCCAGCCGAGCACCGCCGCCAAGGACGCGGTGAACAGCACGCCGAACAGGTTCGACATCCACAGCACGTCCACTGCGACCAGCGTGCCGACCGACACCATCAGCGCCAGCACGGACCCGCGGGGCGTGCGGGACACGGCGAAGCAGGCCGCCGCCGCGACCGCGGGCCCGATCAGCCCACCGGCCGCGACCAGCGCGCCCGCGAGCGTGGACCCGGTGGCGGTCGCGGCCACGCCCGAGCCGTCCATGGACACCACGATCGAGTCGAAGCGGCCGCCGACGAGCAGCGCGGTGACGCCGTGCCCAAGCTCATGAACCAGCGTCGACAGCCAAAGCAGCGGCACCACCACCACGTGCCCGTACGGGACCACGTAGAGGACCCAGGTCAACAGCGCGCTCAGGACGAGCGCGGTGCGCGGACCCCGCTTCAGCGGGCCACCATCGGGACGTCCGGGAAGGCGCTCACGAACAGGCCGCCCGGCTGCTGCTCGAACAGCACCCACGCGGGCGCCTGGCTGCCTTCGGCGGGCACATAGATCAGCCGCGACGCGCGCGATCCCTGGAACTTGTAGCCGTGCTCGTCGGACTCGACCTTGTGGTGGCCGGGCAGAGGCTCGGCGAACCAGGCCTGTAGGTCGGGCGTGATGACGACCTCCGTCGCCTCCCCGCGCAGGGCCTTGGCCACGGTGGACATCACGGGGATGTACCAGCCGCGGGCCTCCTCGCTGTCGGGGCGGACGGTCGCCAGCCAGACGCCCTCCGCGTCAAACGTCATCTCGGTCGTCATCAGCGACTCGTTCGTGCCGTCGGGGATCGCGCGGCTGTTGCGGATCAACGACGTCATGCCGAGGAAGGTCCGACGGCCGGTCGGCAGCGGATAGGCCTGGCCGGGCAGGCGCGCCGCGTAGCACAGCCAGCCCGAGACCTTGTCTTTGCAGTCGACCTCGCGCTGGATCCGGGCCGCGGCGTGCAGCGCGCCCTCCCAGACCTGGTCGAGCGGATCCGGAGCGGGCTCGGCCACGGGGCCCGTGCAGCCTGCCAACAACAGCCATGCCGTGATCGGAGCGCGCACGCGGACCTCCCGCCTTGGCTTAACGTGACCTGCGCACGGCGCCGTCAGGCTTTGTCGTCCGCGGCGGCGACCCGCACCCCGAAGCGCCCGTCCGCGACGACCACGTCGAGCCGCTCGCCCGGTGCCACGGCCGACGCCGAGCTGACCACTCCATCGGCGCCCAGCACCATCGCGTAGCCGCGCCCGAGCACCGCCAGCGGCGATAGCGCCCCGGCCCGCCCCTCCGCGGCCCGCACCGCCGCGCGCCGACGCTCGACCGCGGCGCGCGCCGCCACGGCCAGCCGGGCCTCCAGCGCGTTCAGCTCCCGACGCTCCTGCGGCACCCGACGCGCGACCGACGCCGCCATCCGCGGCCCGAGCGGGGTGAGCCGCTCGCGCAGGCGATTCAGCCGCTGGTGGAGCGTGAAGACCAAGCGGCGATCCAGGTCCGTCGCGCGGCGCCGGATGTCGGCCAGACGGTCACGCGGGTGACGCACCCGCCCGGCCAGCTCGCGCACCTGCCGCGCGCGCTGCCGCAGCATGCGGGTGATCGCGTCGTCCAGGCGAACCGAGGCGTCGTCGACCCGCCGGATGAGCGCCGCGCCGTCCGGAAGCACCGCCGCCGCCGCCGCCGAGGGCGTAGGCGCCACCACGTCCGCGACCAGATCCGCGAGCGTCGTGTCGACCTGATGGCCGACCGCCGACACCGTGGGCACCGGGCAGTGCGCGATGAAGCGCGCCAGGCCCTCGTCCTGGAACGCGAGCAGGTCCTCCTTGCCGCCACCGCCGCGGGTCACGACGATCACCTCGGCGCGGCCGTCCTCCAGCAGCACCTCGATCGCCGACACCACGCTCGCGGGGGCGGTCGCGCCCTGCACCAAGCAGCCCGCGACCAAGATGCGCGCGGCCGGGAAGCGCTCGCCGGACACCTTGAGGAAGTCTTGAAGCGCGGCACCCGTCAGCGAGGTCGCCACACCGACGAAGCGCGGCGCACTGGGCAGCGGGCGCTTGCGGCGCGGGTCGAGCAGGCCCTCCTCCTCCAGGCGCGCGCGGCGGGCGGCGATCTGCGCGGCGAGCTCGCCCTCGCCGGCCTTGGTGATGACGTGGACGAACAGCTGGTAGCTGCTCTTGCCCGGGTAGATCCCCATGCGGCCGCGGCAGACGATCTTGTCGCCCGCCTTGGGCTGCCAGGTCTGGTTCCGCCAGGTGTCTCGCCAGGCGACCGCGTTGAGCACGGCGTCCGCGTCGCGCAGGGTGATGTACGCGTGGCCTGACGCGGGCACGCCGATCTGGCCCACCTCGGCCTCGACCTCGATCGACGGCCAGCGCGCGGCGACCACGCGCTCGATCTCGCCGGTGAGCTGACGGACGGTGTACCGACGCACGCGACTACTCCTCGGCCAGCGCGCGCAGACGGCGAGCACGCCACGAACCCAGGGACGCAACCTCGCGCGCGCGGGTGAGCGCCGCAAGCTCGGGCGCCAACGACATCCGGGCCTTGAGCACGAACTCAGGCGCCGTCCCGGACCGATCGGTGGTCTCGCCCGGGTCGAGCGTGAGGTCGTAGTAGGACGCGTCCTTGCTGTCCGGGGCGACGATCAGCTTGAGATCGAGCTGCCGCAACGCGAGCCGCGCATGGCCCACGCCGTCGTCCCCCAGCACCGTGGTCGCGAGCGACGCCGCGTCGTTCGGCTTGGCGGCGCCTGCGTCTCTGGGCAGGGCCCACCCGCCCGACGTGGCCAGCTCGCTCGTCACGCGCAGGATCGAGGCCTGCGCGCCCACCGCCTGCGGCGTCGCGTTCGGCGCGCGCAGGATCATCGGCACCCGCACCACGTCGTCCGCGAGTCCTGCCCACGGGGTCGCGCCCGGGGTGCGCCGCGCGCCGCGCACCCCGACCCACGCGACGAGGGTCCGATCGGCGGCGGGGCCCAGCGCGTCGAGCACCTCCCCGATCGCCGCGTCGAGCGAGGCCTGATCCCGACCCTCCCGCACGGACGACGGCGGGAGCGCCAGGTGGACCCACAGCAGGAACCGACCGTCCCGGTGCGTGACGAGCCAGGCCGCGGCGCCCTCGGCGGTGTCGGTCGGCGGGCGACGCAGCCACGCCACGCCTCGCGCCCAGCGCACCAGCGCGAGCCGATCCAGGCCCGGCAGCGGCGCGAAGCTGTCGTCGAACACGTCGAAGCCACGGTCCAGCCCGGCGTCCGAGAGCGCGGTCGTCGAGACAAACGCGGCCGTGGTGGCCGTGGGACGCGCGGCCTCGGCCAGCGTGGCGGCGTCGGGCGGCAGAGGCTGATCGTCGCGCACCATCGGCAGCGTCAGCGGGTGGCGGCCGGTCCAGAGCGCCGCGTGCGCGACCGCGGTCGACGTGGACGGCGTGACGGCCTGCATGAACGTCGTGGCCTCCTTCGCGAGCCGATCGACGTGCGGGTACACGCCCTTGCCGACGTCCTCAGCGCGGACGCCCTCGGTGGTGATCAGCAGCGCGGACGGCCCCGGGGCGTGTGTCGGCGGCGACGCCAAGGCGGCGACCGCCAGGACGACCACCGCGATCCCCGCGCTCGCCAGTCCGCCCCGGCGCGCACCCGACGCGCGCATGACCTCGGCGCGCCGTGTCAGCAGCCCGTACACGCCACCCGCGACCACGGTCGGCGCGAGCGCCCAGCCGAGCGCCGCCCCGCGCGACGCTTCCGCCAGCGCCCACCCAAAGCGCTCCCACACCAGCAGCGCCGTCAGCGCCGCGAGCGCGAGCGCGACCTGCCGGGAGATGCCGCGGACGGTGTCGTCACCAAACGGGCCCGCCAGCACCGACAAGACCGCCGCCACGCCCGTCGAGAGCGCCACCGACACCAGCCCCAGCGTGAGCTTGGCGCCCAGCGCGACCGGCGCGTGCGGCCCCACCAGGACCCACGCGCCCTCGGCGGCGCCGACCAGCGCGCCCCAGCGCGCCGCCGTCCCGAACACGAACCCATGTCGCTCGCGCGGCGTCCAGCGCTCCATCGCAGCTCCGTGGGCCGCCCATAGCGTGGATCCAGGTGCCGCACCTCGGCCCACCCGCTACGGGCGGATCCCGCTGGAGGCTGTTTGCGCCGCTCTCTCCCCGCCGTGCTTCTGCTGTGCCTGCCCCTCACCGCGTTCGCTGGGCGATACCGCCAGACACCGATACTCGGGCCCGATCTCCGCGAGACGGCGGCCGTGCTGCTCGGCCGCTCCCTCGCCAGCGACGAGCCCTGGCGGGAGCTGACCCAGCTCGCCGACGATATCGGCCCGCGCTTGTCCGGGAGCGAGGCGCTGAATCGCGCGATCACCTGGGCCGCGGAGCGCATGCGCGAGGACGGCCTGACGGTCACGCTGGAGCCGGTCGACGTGCCGGTGTGGGTGCGCGGCGAGGAGCAGGGCACCATCCTGTCGCCCGTGGCCGACCAGTTGCCGCTGCTGGGCCTGGGCTGGACCGTCGCCACCCCGCCCGAGGGCATCGACGCGGACGTGCTGGTCGTGGCGTCCTTCGACGAGCTGACCGCCCGCGCCGCCGAGGCCAAGGGCCGGATCGTCGTGTTCGACGTGCCGTTCACCACCTACGGCGACACCGTGAAGTTCCGCTGGGCGGGGCCTGAGGCCGCGGCCAAGGTGGGCGCGGTGGCCGTGCTGGTGCGCTCTGTCAGCCCGGAGAGCCTGTCGACGCCGCACACCGGCAGCACCCACTACGCCGACGGCGTCCCCAAGATCCCCGCGGCGGCGATCACCCTCGAGGACGCCACCCGCCTGCACCGCTGGCAGGAGTCCGGCAGGCTTCCCCGCCTGCACTTGAAGCTGTCCGGCGAAGACAAGGGCACCGCACCCTCCTTCAACGTGGTCGGCGAGCTGCGCGGTTGGGAGCGTCCCAACGAGGTCGTCGTGATCGGCGGCCACCTCGACTCATGGGACGTCGGCCAGGGTGCGCAGGATGACGGCGCTGGCTGCGTGGCGAGCATGGCCGCGCTGGATCAGCTGGCCGCGCTCCCCGTCCACCCGCGCCGCACGGTGCGCGTGGTGCTGTTCACCAACGAAGAGGACGGCGGCGCAGGCGGCAGGGCCTACGCCGCGGCCCACGCGAACGAGCGCATCGTCTATGCGATCGAGGACGACACCGGCGCGGGCGTCCCGCTCGGCTTTCAGGTCGAGGCCCACACCGCCGACGGGGCCGACGACCCCAACCGCGCGACCCAGGTCATGTCGGCGCTCGCTCCGTGGCGGGACCTGCTGACGCCGCTCGGCGCGGACACGATCTCGCTCGGGCACTCCGGCGCCGACGTCGGCCCGCTGCTCGCGCACGGCACCATCGGCTTTGGCCTGGAGCACGACATGTCCGGCTACTGGCGCGTCCACCACACGGAGGCCGACACGCTCGACAAGATCGACCCGATGCTCGTCCGCCGCAACGCGGCCGCGCTCACCGTGTTCACCTGGCTGCTCGCCGAGACGCCCGAGCTGTTCGACGGCACCCGCCCGCTCCAGGCGCAGCCGTGATGCGCGCGATCGACGTGGTGGACGGCAAGTGTGTGTTGGCGGACGCGCCCGCGCCCGCGCTCAAGCCCGGCTGCGTGCGGATCGCTGTGACCGCCGCGGGCATCAACCGCGCGGACCTCAACCAGAAGGAGGGCCGCTACCCACCCCCGCCCGGCGCCAGCTTGATCTTGGGCCTGGAGTGCGCGGGGACGATCGCTGAGGTCGCGCCGGACGTGACGTCGTGGCGCGTGGGCGACCGCGCGTGCGCGCTGCTCGCGGGCGGCGGCTACGCGTCCGAGGTGGTGGTCGACGCGCGCCACGTGCTGCCGATCCCATCCGGCATGTCGGACGTCGAGGCGGCCGCGGGCGTCGAGGTGTTCGCCACGGCTTGGCTCAACCTGATGGACGAGGGCGGCCTGCGTTACCAGAAGGGTGCGCGGCTGGTGGTGCACGCGGGCGGCAGCGGCGTCGGCACGGCCGCCGTGCAGATCGCGCGCGCCTGGGGCCACCACCCGTTCGTCACCGCGGGCGACGACGCCAAGATCGCGCGCTGCGTCGCGCTGGGCGCTGAGGGCGGCGCGAACCGGCGCGCGGGCCGCTGGGCCGACGCGGCGAGCGCGTGGGCGCCAGGCGGGGTCGACGCGATCCTCGATCCGGTCGGCGGCGCCTACCTGGCCGACGACCTCACCGTGCTCGCGATCGACGGTCGGCTGGTGATCATCGGCCTGATGGGCGGGCGCGCCGCGGAGATCGACCTGGGGCGCCTGCTAGTGAAGCGCCTTCGCGTGGTGGGCAGCACGCTTCGCAGTCGCAGCGACGACTTCAAGGCCGCGCTCGTCGCCGACCTCCGCGCGAACGTCTGGCCGCGCTTTGCGGACGGCACGCTCAAGCCGATCGTCGACGCCACCTTCCCGCTCGCCGACGCGGAGGCCGCGCACGCGCGCGTCGCGAGCAACGGCACGTTCGGCGCGGTCGTCCTGACCGTCTAGGCGGAGATCAGCGCGTCGAGCGTGGGCTTGGGCAGCGCGCCCACCCGCGACGCCGTGATGATCCCGTCGCGCACGAAGATCGAGGTCGGCGTGGCGGCGATCGACCACGCGGACGCGTCGGCGCGGCGCAGCGTGACGTCGATGGCGATCACGCTGTGGCCGCCCGCGGCGAGCGCCTCCACCGCGGGCTCCATGGCGCGGCAGGGACCGCACGACGGGCTGTGGAACCACACGAGCGCAGCACCCGTGGCGGGCAGGTCCGACAGCGGCGGCGCGGGGCGGCCCACCTGCCGATGCGCAGCGCGCTGCATGCGGATCTGGGTGATCGACATGAGGACCAGCCCGACGACGACCATCAGCAGCAGCGCGAGCGCGAAGTTCATGGCGACCCTCCGTGCGGTGTGGTCAGTCCTGGGCCGGGAGCGCGGCCAGCCGCGCGCGCAGGCGCTCGATCAGGCCATCGGGCGCCGACACCTTGGTCTTGGGCAGCGCCGCGACCACCGCGCCGTACGCGCCGCCGAACCGCTCGCACCAGTCGCAGGCCGACACGTGGGCGATCACCTGGCCGCGATCGGCGTCCGACAGGGTGCCGTCGACCAGGTTGGGCAGGCGCTGGAGCACCTCGCCGCACCACAGCCCGGCGACGTGACGCTGGCCGTCGTGTTCAATCGACATCGGTCACCTCCCGCAGCTCAGCCATCAGCCGGAGGCGCGCGCGGTGCAGGCGGCTCTTGAGCGCGCCCAGGTCCACGTCCAGCAGCGCGGCCGCCTCAGCTCCGGTGAAGCCCTCCAGGTCGCGCAGCACGATCACCTCCCGGTCTTCGTCCGACAGCCGGGCGAGCGCCGCGCTCACCCGCTCCTTCTCCTCCACCGCCGACGCGGCCAGCTCCGGGTCGCCGCCAAAGCCCGCGGCGACCGCCAGCTCCTCCAGCGACTCCGACACCGCGGGCTCCCCCGCGCGACGACGCCACGTCCGCGCCGCCTGACGCCGCGCGATCCCAAAGATCCACACCCGCCCGGACACGTCGCCGCGCCACGTGCGCGCGCCGCACCACACGCCGACCAGCACCTCTTGCAGCGCGTCCTCGGCCACCTCGTCGCTGCGGCACAGCGCGCGGAGGTAGCGAAAGAGGCTGGCGTGGGTGTGATCGGCCAGCTGCGCGAACGCGCCCTGGTCACCCAAGGCCACCCGCGTGATCAGCGCTGTCTCTAGGTCTGCTTCCACGTCGAGACACCCAGGAGCGTGTAGATCGGGCAGCTGCCCACCGCGGCGGTGAACAGCAGGACGAGGCCCAGTAGCCCGGCGAGGCCCCAGCCGGGCACGGGCCCGATGAAGAGGAGCGAGAGCAGACCCAGGCCGAGGAGGACGCGGGCGACGCGTTCGAAGGTGTGGACGTTGTGCGGGAGCAGGCTCGACATGGGGCACCTCGTTGGGGTTCTGAACGAGGGTTCCGGGTTGAGGGAAGAAGGGTTCCGCCTGTCCGACAATTTCTCGGTGCCGCGGCGATCCGATGGGGCTGAGGCGCTTGAGCACAACAGAGTTCTAGGCCGGGCCCTACCGAAGACGAATCCGAACGCTCGAGCTGGCCGGCTTGTCGTTCAGCGGCCCGATCGCGCTGCCGTGGGAGTGGTCCGGAATGTCGGGCGACGACGACCGGTGATCCGCGCCAGCGGGTAGCGCGCGTGGGCGCGCTTCCGGCGTGCGCGTCCGGACGGCGTTCACCCATTGAAGGAGCATCCTGAAGGATAGGCACGTCGCTTGCTTTCCAGCGAGTGTCTCCAGAGGGAAACCATGACCTATGAGAGCATCCAGAAGGCGCTTTCACTGTGCGCGGTCCAACCGAACCTCGTCGACTACGAGGCCGAGCGTACGTCCTTCACGTGGGAGCGTGCGAGGCGCGGCTTGAGTGGGCAGCAGGACGGCGGCCTGAACATGGCGTTCGAGGCGGTCGACCGGCACCTGGAGTCGGGGCTGGCCCAGAAGGTCGCCATCCGCTGGCTCGGCCGCGAGGAGAGCCGCCGGGAGTTGACCTACGCGGACCTCGCGGACGCGAGCGCACGCTTCGCCAATGTGCTGGCAGAGCTTGGCGTGCTCCGGGGTGAGCGCGTGTTCTTGCTCGCCGGTCGCGTGCCTGATCTGTACATCGCGATGCTCGGCGGTCTCAAGCTGGGCGCGGTCGTGTGTCCGCTGTTCAGCCAGTTCGGCCCAGAGCCCATCCGCCAGCGCATGCAGATCGGCGACGCCGCCGTGTTGGTGACGACGCCGTCGCTCTACCGCAGGCGCGTGGCGCCCATCCGGGCGGAGGTGCCCACCTTGCGGCACGTGCTGGTGGTCGGCGAGGACGGGCGGCCGGTGCCACCCGAGGATCTCCCGGAGGGCACGCTCGATCTGGCCTCGTTGCTGCGCGATGCCAACTCCACCTTCCAGATCCCGCGCACGGACCCAGAGGACCCCGCGCTGCTGCACTTCACGAGCGGCACCACGGGCAAGCCTAAGGGTGCAGTCCATGTGCATGGCGCGGTGCTGATGCACCACATCAGCGCGTTCTACGCGCTCGATCTGCACCCGGACGATGTGTTCTGGTGTACGGCGGATCCTGGCTGGGTGACCGGCACGTCCTACGGTGTCCTCGCGCCGCTCACCCACGGCCTCACCATGGTGGTGGACGAGGCGGACTTCGACGCCGATCGCTGGTACCGGATCTTGTCCGAGGAGCGCGTGTGCGTCTGGTACACGGCGCCAACCGCGGTGCGGATGATGATGCGCGCAGGCACCGAGCTGACAAAGAAGTTCCCCTTCAAGCACCTGAGGTTCATTGCCAGCGTAGGTGAACCGCTCAACCCGGAGGCTGTGCTCTGGGGCATCGACGCGTTCGGCCTGCCCATCCACGACAACTGGTGGCAGACCGAGACCGGCGGCATCATGATCGCCAACTACGCGGCGAGCGAGGTGCGCCCCGGATCGATGGGTCGTCCGCTGCCGGGGATCACGGTCGGGATCCTCGTGCGCGACGCCGAGGGGAAGCTGCATGAGGCGCCCGTGGGGACGGAGGGCGAGCTGGCGCTGCGGACAGGCTGGCCGTCGATGTTTCGCGGCTACCTGCACGAAGACGAGCGCTACAAGAAGTGCTTTGAGGACGGCTGGTACCTGTCGGGCGATCTGGCACGGCGGGACGAAGACGGGTTCGTCTGGTTCATCGGCCGTTCAGACGACGTGATCAAGACGTCCGGGCACCTGATCGGGCCGTTCGAGGTCGAAAGCGCGCTCCTCGAGCACGCCGCCGTCGCCGAGGCCGCGGTGATCGGCAAGCCCGATCCGGTGGCGGGCAACATCCTCAAGGCGTTCGTGTCGCTCAAGGCCGGGTTCGCGCCCTCCGATCAGATCCGCCGCGAGATCTTGTCCATCGCGCGGACGCGCTTAGGGCCCGCGGTGTCGCCCAAGGAGATCGACTTCCTGCCAACACTCCCCAAGACACGCAGCGGAAAGATCCTCCGGCGCCTGCTGCGTGCCCGCGAGCTGGGCCTGCCGGAGGGGGACCTGTCCACGCTGGAGGCGGACTCGGTCGCGCCGCGCGGGGCGACGCCATGACCGACCCAAGCGCCTCCACCTGGGTGCCGGTGACGCGGGAGGCCGCGCTCGTGCGCCACCGTGACATGGTCCGCATCCGGCGCTTCGAGGAGCGCTGCGCCGAGGTCTACGGCCAGGGAAAGATCCGAGGGTTCCTCCACCTGTACATCGGCGAGGAGGCGATCGCGGTCGGTGCAATCGCCGCCCTGCGGCCTGAGGACAACGTGCTCGCCACCTACCGTGAGCACGGTCACGCGCTCGCCCGCGGCATGTCGATGGACGTGATCATGGCCGAGATGTTCGGTCGCGTCGACGGGTGCTGCAAGGGACGCGGCGGGTCGATGCACCTGTTCGACGCCAAGCTGCGCGTGTTCGGGGGCAACGCGATCGTCGCGGGGCACCTGCCGCTCGCGGTCGGCATGGGCCTCGCGGACCAGCGCCTCGGTCGTGCGGCGGTGACCGCGTGCTTCTTCGGCGAAGGCGCGATGGCGGAGGGTGAGTTTCACGAGTCGATGAACCTGGCGTCGCTGTGGAAGCTGCCGGTGCTGTTCCTGTGCGAGAACAACCAGTACGCCATGGGCACGGCGCTCGCGCGCAGCGAGGCCGAGACCGACCTGGTCACCAAGGCCTCCGCCTACGGCATGACCGCCGAGGTGGTCGACGGGATGGATGTGTTCGCGGTGGAGGCTGCGGTCGCGCGCCTGGCGGCCGCGGCGCGCCAGGGTGGCGGGCCGGCCTTCCTGGAGCTGCGCACCTACCGCCTGCGCGGCCACTCGATGTTCGACGCGCAGCTCTACCGGGACAAGGCCGAGATCGAGGCGTGGAAGCCGCGCTGCCCGATCCTCAACCTGGAGACGCGGCTGCGCGGGTTGGGCTGGATCGACGATGCGACGGTCGCCGCTGTGGACGCGTCGGCGCTCGCGGAGGTGGAGCGCGCGGTGGCCTTCGCCGACGCGTCGCCGCTGGAGGCCGAGTCGGAGTTGCTGGTGGACGTGTGCTCTCCCCGTACCCCCTGCCCCGCGCCGCCTGCGCGCGTCGGAGGCAAGCTCGCGCTCCGGGACGCCATCAAGGAGGCGATTCGCGAGGCGCTCGACGCGGATCCGCGCGTGTTCCTGATGGGGGAGGACGTGGGGCGCTACGGCGGCTGCTACGCGGTGAGCAAGGGTCTGTGGGACGTCTACGGCCCCGAGCGCATCCGGGACGCGCCGCTGTCGGAGTCGGCCTTTGTGGGCGCGGGCGTGGGCGCAGCCATGCTCGGCATGCGGCCGATCGTCGAGATCATGACGGTGAACTTCAGCCTGCTCGCGCTGGACCAGATCCTGAACAACGCGGCCACGCTGCGTCACATGTCCGGCGGCCAGGTGTCCGTGCCGGTGGTGATCCGCATGGCGACCGGCGCAGGCCGCCAGCTCGCCGCACAGCACAGCCACAGCTTGGAGGGCTGGTACGCGCACATCCCGGGCCTGCGCGTGCTGGCGCCGGCCACGCTCCAGGACGCGCGTGGCATGCTGTGGAGCGCGCTGCATGAGCCGGACCCGGTGATCTTGTTCGAGCACGTGAACCTCTACGGCGTCGAAGGGGAGCTGGGGATGGTCGGCCCGACCGATCTGGACCACGCGGCCGTGCGCAGGCCCGGCCGGGACGTGACGCTGGTGACCTACGGCGGCTCGTTGCCCAAGACCCTGGAGGCCGCCGAGGCGCTCGCGGCCGACCACATTGAGGCCGAGGTGATCGATCTGCGTGTGCTGCGGCCGCTCGACGACGCCACGGTGCTCGCGTCCGTGACGCGCACGCGGCGCGTCGTGATCGTCGACGAGGGCTGGCGCACCGGCGGCCTGTCGGCGGAGCTGGCGGCCCGCATCGGTGAGCTCGCTTTCTGGGAGCTGGACGCGCCGATCGAGCGCGTGTGCACCGCCGAGGTGCCCGTCCCTTACGCGAGGCACATGGAGATCGCCGCGCTGCCCAGCGTCGCGGCGATCGTAGCCGCGGCGCAGCGCGCGGTGCGAGGCACCGATGGCTGAGCCCCTCTTGTTTGTGATGCCCTCGCTCGGTGCCGACATGGAGCACGGAGTGCTGGCGACTTGGCTGATCAAGCCGGGCGACGTCGTGAAGCGTGGACAGGTCATCGCCGTGGTGGAGACCCACAAGGGCGCCATCGAGGTCGAGTTCTTCCACGACGCCGTCGTGAGTCGGCTGGTGGCAGAGGAGGGGGACGAGGTGCCGGTCGGTGGCTTGCTCGCCGAGCTGACCGCAGCCTCGGGCGAGGTCGCGCCCCAAGCGCCGATCCCGGCCGCCGCGTCGGCGCCGATCCTGACGGCCGCCGCGGTGCCGGCAGTGACCGCGACGCCCGTCGCCGCACCGGCACCGGCGCGCGCACCTGCGCCGGCGCCACGCGCGGCGCCACCCGCGCCTGCGCCGGCGCCGGCCCCGCCGGAGACGACGCCCTACCGATCGTCGATCCTGAGCGGGCGCCCTCCCACGCCCGACCCTTGGGTGGCGGCGTCGCCCTCCGCGCGCATGCTGGCCTATGAGCGCGGCGTGGATCTGCACGACGTGCATGGAACCGGTCGCCACGCGACGATCACCCGCGCCGACGTGGAGGCGGCGGCGGTCAGGGCGGCGGCGCCCGTGCCTGGCCCGGCGCGAACGACGCCGCGCCCGGTGGACGCCGCGCACGCCATGCGCTTGGCGATCGCCGCCGCGATGAGCAAGTCCAACCGCGAGATCCCCCACTACTACCTGTCCCACGACATCGACATGGCCACGCCGCTCGCGCGACTCGCGGAGCGCAACGCGTCGCGTCCGTCCGCAGAGCGTGTGTTGCCTGGCGCGCTCCTGGTGTGGGCGACCGCGAAGGCACTCGTGAAGTTCCCCGCGCTCAACGGGTTCTGGGTCGACGACCAGCTGCGGCCGGGCGCCGGCATCCACCCAGGCGTCGCGGTGTCGTTGCGCGGGGGTGGGCTCATGACGCCCGCGATGCACGACGCGGACAAGCTGACGCCGGAGGAGGTGATGGCGGCGCTGCAGGATCTGGTGCTGCGCACGCGCGCGGGCCACCTGCGCTCGTCGGAGCTGATGGACCCCACGATCACCATCACCAGCCTTGGCGACACCGGCGTCGAGAGCGTGTTTGGCGTGATCTACCCGCCGCAGGTCGCGCTCGTCGGGTTCGGACGGATCGTCGATCGTCCGGTGGCGATCGACGGCATGCTGGCGGTCCACCCGGTCGTCACCGCCACGTTGGCGGGCGACCATCGCGCCTCGGATGGGCACGTTGGCGCTCGCTTCCTCTCCGCCCTCGACAAGACCCTCCAGGAGTTCTCGTGACCACAGACGAAGCCATCGACCATCTACAGGCTGTGCTCGCGGACATCGCGCCGGACGCGGATCTGCGCGACATCAAGCGCACCGCGAACCTTCGCGAGGAGCTCGACATCGACTCGATGGACTTCCTGCGCCTGGTGCAGGGCGTCCACGCGCGCACCGGGATCGACGTGCCCGAGGGTGACTACCGCAAGGTCGCCACGCTCGACGCGCTGGTCGCGTACCTGGTGGGCAAAGCCTGAGCGCGCCCGGCCGTCCGCCGACACGCCCGCGCGGGTTCCTCGGCGGTCGGAGCGTCGCTCCTACGGCCGTCCCCACCCGAATCGCACGGTCGTCGGGACCAGGGCGGGTCGAGTGACCTCGCTATGCCTTGACGGACAACAGGTCAGGCCGCTCGGCCGCGCCGGAGTGAGTGCCCGACAGTCCGTGCGAACCCTTCTCCGGGAAGCTCCTCGCACGAACGTGTCGTCAGCGAACGGGTGCACAGGCCGAGGAAGTCGCGGCCTCGCGGCGCGCCCGTCACGAGGCTCACTCGACGGCGGCGAACGGGACCGTGCGAGGCACGCCGTCGACGCGCAGCTCCAACGCCCCGACGAACCCGGCTCCGATCGCCTCGTCGGTGGGGACGAGCTCGTAGAGGTCGACCATGCCGAGCTCGCCCATCGGCTGGGTGACCACACGCCTGACGCCGAAGCCTGACGCCTCGACCAGGCGGGGGATCTTCTCTCCGGGTGCCCGGCCCAGCGCGTAGAGGACCGCTTCGCCCTCGCCGTCCCGGGGGACGGCGAGCTCGTTCGCGTCCGACAATGCGGGCACGGCGACGCCGTCGTGGATCTTCGCTGGCCCGAACGCGGTCGCAGCCTCCTGGACCTCCGCCTCCCCGAGCGCGGCCGTGCCGAGGAAGCCGTGCACCGACGGGTGCAACAGGCGCTCCACCGCCTCGATCAGCGACCGGTCCGTGTGCCGCCCATAGAGGGTGCTAG